>JAGANU010000006.1 GCA_017624085.1 Coprococcus sp. | reverse complement strand
TGTCAAGGAACCTGTCCCCGCTGACACATTTTTTCGGTATTTTACATTGTTTGTTTATTGCTTAAGACAGGACATAAGTATTTGACTTTAACAATATACAAATATATAATACTTTTGTGCGCCTATGTTCATTTGTAGAATACTGGTTGTATGGCGTTTTTTAGTATACAAATATATGTGATAGAGTTTATCAGACAAAGGTCAGAAGGAGTATTATTATGGAAGAAACAAGAATTGTTGTAGATGCCATGGGTGGAGATTATGCCCCGGAGTGGATTATTAAAGGTGCTGTTGATGCTATAAATGAAGGCGCAAAGGCACATATTATTCTGACAGGAAAAGAGGATGTTATAAAGAAGGAGCTTTCAAAGTACACATATGATGAAAAGAAGCTTGAGATCAAGAACTGCACTGAGGAAATATCATGCCATGAGGCTCCTGTGCAGGCGGTAAGAACAAAGAAGGA
Organism: Coprococcus sp.; assembly: GCA_017624085.1. The sequence goes on along the minus strand of JAGANU010000006.1, from coordinate 82,583 downwards.
TTCTTCCCTTACTGTTGGAATGAATATGGTAAAGAATAATGAGGCAGATGCTATTATTTCAGCAGGAAGCTCAGGTGCCATACTTGCAGGAGGACAGCTTGTTGTAGGTCGTGCAAAGGGTGTTAAAAGATCACCACTTGCTCCGCTTCTTCCTACTTCAAATGGATACTCCCTTCTTATAGATTGTGGTGCAAATGTAGATGCCAGACCGGAGCATTTGCTTCAGTTTGCAAAGATGGGCTCTATATATATGGAAAATATTGAGAATGTTAAGAATCCAAGAGTTGCCATTGTAAATATTGGCGCAGAGGAGGAGAAGGGCAATGCTCTTGTGAAGGAAACCTATCCTTTGTTAAAGGAGTGTAAGGACATAAACTTTATAGGAAGCATAGAGGCTCGTGAGATTCCAAATGGTGCTGCTGACGTAATCGTTTGTGAGGCATTTGTTGGAAATGTAATTCTTAAGCTGTATGAAGGACTTGCAAAAATGCTTCTTGGCGAGATAAAGAAGTCCATCATGTCATCTTTAAAGTCAAAGATTGGAGGCCTTCTTGTGAAGAGCTCGCTGAACGGACTTAAGGAGCGCTTTAATGCGAAGACAAAGGGCGGTGCGCCACTTCTTGGACTGAAGGGCCTTGTTGTAAAAATTCATGGTAATTCCCATGATCAGGAGGTAAAGAGTGCAATATATCAGTGTATCAGGTTTAAAGAGGCCGGAGTAAATGAAAAAATTGCAGAAAAGCTTGGCGGTGAAAATGCATAATGAAGGATTTAAGTAATCTTGAAAACAGGATAGGGTATATCTTTAACAATAAAGAGCTTTTAGTTACTGCGTTGACCCATACTTCCTTTGCAAATGAGGTTAAGGTAAAAGGTATTGAATCCTATGAAAGAACGGAGTTTCTTGGCGATGCCATATTGGAATTTATTGTAAGTGAATTTTTGTTTGTTAATAAGAAGGAATACGAGGAGGGCAGGCTTACAAAGCTAAGAGCCAGTCTTGTGTGTGAATTTACTCTGTCTCAGATCTCGGAGAGTCTTGGATATGGTGAATATGTAAGGCTGAGCAAGGGTGAACAGCAGACCGGGGGAAGAAGCAGAAGATCTATTTTGTGTGATTTGTTTGAGTCAGTGCTTGGCGCTATATATCTCGATGGAGGTATGGAGCCTGCAAAGAGGTTTGTACATAGATTTTTACTTGATGATATTGATACAAAGTCCCTTTTTTACGATGCAAAAACTCAGCTTCAGGAGTATTGCCAGAGGCAGGGCGTTAAGCTTGAATATAAGCTCATAAGTGAAAATGGACCGGAGCACAGTAAAATGTTTGTATCAGAGGCTTATGTTGGCGGAGCGCCGACAGCCGTAGGCGAGGGAACTAACAGAAAAGCATCTGAACAGATGGCAGCGTACAAGGCATTGTTACAATTAATGAAGAAGCAGGGATAAAATATGTATTTAAAGAGTATAGAGGTAAATGGCTTCAAGTCATTTGCCAATAAAATCGTTTTTAAATTTAACCATGGTATTACTTGTATTGTTGGACCAAACGGTTCAGGTAAGAGTAATGTAGCGGATGCTGTAAGATGGGTTTTAGGGGAGCAGAGCGCAAAAAGCCTTAGAGGCTCAAAGATGGAGGATGTAATCTTTTCAGGGACAGAGCTTCGTAAGCCACAGGGGTCAGCATATGTTGCAATCACTCTTGATAACAGTGATCACAGTCTGCCAATAGACTATAATGAGGTGACTGTAGCGAGACGAGTATACAGATCCGGTGAGTCAGAGTACCTTATTAATGGTACTGTCAGCAGGCTTAAGGATGTTACCTCCCTGTTTTTTGATACAGGTATTGGAAAAGAAGGTTATTCCATAATTGGACAGGGTCAGATTGAGAAGATTCTAAACGGTAAGCCAGAGGAGAGAAGAGAGCTTTTTGATGAGGCGGCTGGAATTGTAAAGTTCAAGAAAAACAAGGCTGCTGCGGAAAAGTCTCTTGAGGCTGAAAGAGACAATCTGAGCCGTGTCAATGATATATTAAAGGAACTAGAAAAACAGGTTGGACCTCTTAAGGAGCAGTCTGAAACTGCCAGAAAATATCTTGCATTTAAGTCTGAGCTTAGAAACCTTGACGCAAATGCTTTTCTTCTTGAAGTAGAAAAGCTGAAGGAAGCTTTGGAGGAAGACAGAAAGAGACTGGAAATTGTAAATGGTGATATTGAGGACAACCGACGCGCTTACGAGCAGACAAAAGAGGAATATGAGCAGATTGAGAGAACTTTGGAGGAACTTAATTCCGAGATCGATTTGTCCAAAAACCAGATACATGAGGCCAAGCTTAACAGAGAGCGCCTTGAGGGTGAAATCAATGTATTAAACCAGCAGATTATTACCCACAGGATGACAGACCAGAGTACCCAGGAGCAGATTGACAGGATAAACAGCCAGATAGAGGCAAATGAGAGAGAGCTTAAAGGCTACACATCTGAAAAGCAGGGGCTTGGAGATTCGGTTACAGATATTGAAGCCTTGCTTGACAAGGCGAGGAAAGAAAGTGAAGACCTTGAAAAGTACATAGAGGATTGTCAGAGAGAAATCGAGGACTGTAAGAGTGATATAATTGAGTATGTCCACGAAAGCGGAACACTTCAGGCAAAGGTTGGGCGATACGATGCAATGCTTGAGAACATCAATTTCCGTAAAACCCAGCTTAATCAGAGACTATTACAGTTTAAGAGCGATGACGCCACTGACAGAAAAGAATATGATTCATTACTTACCCAGCTGAAGGAGCTTGAGGAGGCAGTAAAGCTTATTCTCGATGACCTTGACACAAATACGGCAAGCTTAAATGATAATCAGGAACGAAATAAGGCAAACAGAGAGCTTATTCACAACACAAATGAAAGATTATCTGCAACAAGGTCAAAGCTGGAGGCTCTCAGAAATATTACTGAGAGATATGACGGCTATGGAAACAGCATCAGACGTGTAATGGAGCAGAAGCAGTGGAATCCGGGAATACTGGGTGTTGTAGCAGATATTATTACTGTTAAGCAGCAGTATGAGATTGCTGTTGAAACTGCTCTTGGCGGAAGCATACAGAACATAGTAACGGAGGATGATGCCACAGCTAAGCGCATGATATCATATTTAAAGACAAACAAGCTGGGACGTGCTACCTTCCTGCCTTTAAATACTATTACAGTAAGGGGACAGATTAATAAGGAGGTTCTAAGCCTGGAGGGAGTAATTGGAGTTGCCTCAGATCTTGTTGACAATGATCCGAGATATGATACTCTTGTAAAAAATCTCCTTGGACGTATCATTGTTGTGGACAATATTGATAATGCTCTTAAGGTTGCCCGCAAATATAACCAGTCACTGAGACTTGTAACCGTTGAGGGTGAGCTTATAAATCCGGGTGGTTCCATGACCGGCGGCGCATTTAAAAATTCCAGCAATCTTCTCGGCCGTAAGAGAGAGCTGGATGAGCTCAAGGAGGAAATCACGAACCTAAATGCCACAGCCCAGGCGGCGGCAAAGCTTGATGAAGAGCTTAAGGAGTCAAGAGAGCATCTGAAGGCAGAGATTGAAAGGGGAAACAGGGAGCTTCAGGAGGCTTATTTAAAGAAAAACACATTAAGCATCAGTGCTGAACAGATAAAAGAGAAGCTTGATGAGACCGAAAGAGTATTTGCATCTATTGAGAAGGAAATTAGTGAGCTTAATAACCAGATAAATGAGATTAATATAAATAAGAGTCAGCTTGCTGATAATAACAAGAAGCATGAACAGCTTAAGCTTCAGGCGGAAGAAAGAATCACTGAGCTTGAAAGCCATAGTCAGGAGGATAAGGATAAGCTTGCAGAGTGCAATAGAAGAGTATCAGAGCTTCTTATTTCATATAATTCTATAATGCAGAAGGATGAGTTTATTGAGTCCAACATAAACAGAATCAATGAGGAAATCGAGAGATGTAAAAATGAGCTTATGGAATATACATCAAAGGGTTCATCCTCTGCTATGCTGATAAATGAGCTTGAAGAGAAGATAAAAGCTATAAAGAAAAGTATTGAGGACACGACGCAAAGCATTGCTGATGTAGAGGAAAGACTGTCCTCATATATACAAAACAGAGAAGAGCTTACTAAAAATCATAAGGAATTCTTTGATAAGCGTGAGGAGCTGTCTGAAAAGATTACGGGCTTGGAGAAGGATTCATACAAGCTGGAAACAGCCATTTCAAAAAACAGTGAAAAATCAGATGAGCTGTGCAGCTATATGTGGGAGGAATATGAAATCACATATAACACTGCAAGAGATATGAAGGATGATAACCTAAGTGATCTGACTTCTCTCAAGAAGGAGATAGCTGCAGTTAAGGCAAAGATTAAGTCACTTGGAGATGTAAATGTAAATGCAATTGAAGATTACAAGGAAGTGTCAGAGAGATATGAGTTTTTAAAAACACAGCATGATGATATTGTTCTTGCTGAGACAAATCTTGTAAACATTATTGGTGAGCTTGAAAAATCGATGCAGGAGCAGTTTACACAGAAGTTTAAAGAGATCCAGACAATGTTTGACAGAGTATTTAAGGAACTTTTCGGGGGCGGAAGAGGTGCATTAGAGCTTGTAGATTCTGATGATCTTCTTGAGACAGGTATTCGTATTATTGCGCAGCCACCGGGAAAGAAGCTTCAGAATATGATGCAGCTTTCCGGTGGAGAAAAGTCACTGACTGCAATAGCACTTTTGTTTGCTATTCAGAGCCTTAAGCCATCTCCGTTCTGTCTGCTTGATGAGATCGAGGCTGCACTGGATGATTCTAATGTAAGAAGATTTGCAAGGTATCTGGATAGACTTACAAAGGATACACAGTTTATTGTCATTTCCCACAGAAAGGGAACAATGGAGGCTGCAGATATACTTTATGGTATTACAATGCAGGAAAAGGGTGTATCTACTCTTGTATCTGTAAATCTCATAGAGAATGATCTTGATAAGTAATATACAATTTACATTTGGGAGGTAAAAATATGGCAGAAGAGAAGGAAAAGAAGGGCTTCTTTGCGAGACTTAAGGATGGACTTGCAAAGACCAGAAAAAGTATTGTAGACAGCTTTACAGATGTTTTTGGCGCATCCCATATTGATGATGATTTCTATGAGGAGCTTGAAGAGACATTTATCATGGCTGATATGGGATATGAGACAACAGAAAAGGTCATAGAGGATCTTAAGGATAAGGTATCTGCTGCTCATATAAAGGAGCCTGCTGCTTGTAAGGAGCTTGTAATAAACATCATCAGAGATCAGATGGCAGTAGACGAGACAGCATATGATTTCGAGAATAAGACAAGTGTTGTTATGGTAATTGGAGTCAATGGAGTTGGAAAAACCACTACCATCGGTAAGCTTGCAGCTCAGTACAGAAGTCAGGGAAAGAAGGTTTTAATTGCTGCTGCAGATACCTTTAGGGCTGCCGCAATCGATCAGCTTAAGACATGGGCAGACAGAGCACAGGTTGACATAATTTCCCATAATGAAGGTGCAGATCCTGCTGCAGTAGTGTATGATGCAGTGGCTGCAGCAAAAGCAAGACATACCGATATTCTTCTTGTTGATACGGCAGGAAGACTTCACAATAAGAAGAATCTTATGGATGAGCTGGCAAAAATGAGAAGAATTATATCAAGAGATTACCCTGAGGCAAATGTGGAGTCTCTTATTGTCCTTGATGGAACAACAGGTCAGAATGCGCTGGAGCAGGCAAGACAGTTTAGCACCGTCACAGAGCTTGATGGTATAGTAATAACAAAGCTTGACGGTACAGCAAAGGGTGGTATAGCGATAGCAATTCAGTCTGAGCTTGACGTACCTGTTAAGTTTATCGGTGTAGGTGAGAAAATCGGGGATCTGCAGAGATTTGACCCACAGGCATATGTTGATGCTCTCGTTGCAGATTTTGATGAGGACAGAACAGAGATAGATATTCTCATTGATGAGAACTAATATCTTCTATATATACATATAGTAAAGGAGAATTGAAATGTCAGAAGAGAAAAACACAGATAAGCTTACTCTGGCAAAATTTGAGGAGGCTTATGAAACAGTACAAAAGGTAGTACTTCCAACAAAGCTTATATATAGTGATTATTTTAGCAGTTTGACAGGTAATAAGGTATATTTCAAGCCTGAAAATCTTCAGCTCACAGGTGCATACAAAATAAGAGGTGCTTATTATAAAATCAGTACACTGTCAGATGAAGAAAGACAGAAAGGACTTATCACTGCATCAGCTGGTAACCATGCTCAGGGCGTGGCTTATGCTGCAAAGGCGTTTGGCGTTAAGGCAACTATCGTAATGCCTTCATCCACACCACTTATTAAGGTTAATAGAACAAAGGGCTATGGCGCTGAGGTAATACTTTATGGTGATGTATATGACGAATCCTGTGCATATGCCCTTGAGCTTGCTGAGGACAAGGGTTATACATTTATTCATCCATTTGATGACCTTGATGTGGCAACAGGACAGGGCTCTGTTGCGATGGAGATAATAAAGGAGCTTCCTTTTGTTGATTATATTCTTGTACCGATAGGAGGAGGCGGTCTTGCAACCGGAGTGTCAACCCTTGCAAAGATGATGAATCCTAATATTAAGGTTATAGGTGTTGAGCCTGCAGGTGCAAACTGTATGCAGGTGTCTCTTAAAAACAAAAAGATAACAACACTTCCATATGTTGATACCATAGCTGACGGTACAGCGGTAAAGACTCCCGGAAGTAAGATATTCCCATACATTCAGAAAAATCTTGATGATATCATCACGGTGGAGGACAATGAGCTTATTGTATCCTTCCTGGATATGCTTGAAAATCATAAGCTCCTTGTGGAGAATTCAGGCCTTCTTACAGTGGCAGCTTTAAAGCATTTAAATGTGAAGGGAGCTAAGATTGTAAGCATTCTGTCCGGTGGAAATATGGACATGATTACATTTGCTTCAATAGTACAGCATGGTCTTATCGCAAGAAGCAGAATATTTACAGTTTCAACTCTTCTTCCTGATAAGCCGGGTGCTCTTATGAATATTTCAAAGATTATTGCAGATCTTCAGGGAAATATCATTAAGCTTGAGCATAACCAGTTTGTATCTATAAATAGAAATTCTGCTGTGGAGCTTGTTATAACCATGGAGGCCTTCGGACCTGAGCACAAGCAGCTTATTATCAATACCTTGGCTGATTACGGATATAAGCCAAAGGAAGTAATGACAAAGGGTATTTATAATTAACAATGCAATCAAACATTTGTAGAATAACCGTTAACAAAGAAAAAATAATATCTTGCAGCAGAGGGGATAATCTCTACGATGTAATATCCGGCTCAGGACATATTTTTATAGGAAACTGTGGAAAAAGAGGTACATGCAACAGATGTCTTGTATACGATGTTGGCAGTGGCAGCTATATAAGAAGCTGTACTTACATTGTGGAAGGTGATATGGAGCTTCGTGTAGATACAGCAGGTGGTGACATTTGTTCAAGCTATGAAGGACAGTGCGTTAAAGCTACAGAAGCTACCCCAAAAAGGCTCGGAGTTGCTGTTGATCTTGGAACAACTACTGTTGCAATGGAGCTTGTGGACTTAGAGTCGGAAAGCACCATAGATGTTTACAGCTTTATGAATCCACAGATTGCTTACGGAAGTGATGTGTTGTCAAGAATTAAGCATGGCAGCTGTGCGTGTGGACTTTCAGAGCTTAGAAGCTGCATTGTCAAAAAGCTTTCAGAGGGTATTATGTGTATGCTTAAGTCCTTGATGGATAAGCAGCAGCCTTACAATATGTGTGAAAGCAGTAGTAATCTTGCCGGACTTGTAAGACGAATTGTAATATCAGGAAATACCACCATGCTTGCCATTTTAAATGGTTTCACCTTGGAGAATCTGGGGGCAGCACCATTTACTATAAAAAATGGTGATATGGCTGAATTTAAAGGTGATAGCTTTTTTGGTACGACAGAGCTTTGTGATGCAGAGGTTATTCTGCTTCCGAACCTAAGTGCTTTTGTGGGGGCAGATGTTCTTTCCGGTGCCCTTATCAAAGGAGTTTTCCGGGATGCCGGCTACAAGCTGTTCGCCGATCTTGGAACAAATGGTGAGCTTATTCTGGCAAATAAGCATGGAGGCTTTGCAACGTCCTGCGCCTGCGGACCTGCCTTCGAGGGGATATTAAGGAGAGCCGGTATAAACGGCACAAATGCATTTGATATGCTCAGTATTATGAAATTTTCCGGAATCCTAAATGATGACGGTGTTCTTTCTGACAGATATATTGAAGCTGGCTATAAGATGCCTGATGGGAATATCATTGATATGGATATGATACACAGCTTCATGCTGGCAAAGGCTGCTATATGCGCCGGCGTGCAGGCACTGATTAGCAGTATGGACATTTCGGTGGACGAAGTAAAAACCTTATATATAGCGGGAGGATTCGGCTGTAATTTGAATATGAACAGTGCTGTTTCTTTAGGCCTGCTGCCTGCTGAGCTTGCTAATAAGGCAGAATATGCAGGAAATACTTCACTCCAGGGAGCCCGCAAATGTCTGACAGATATAGATTTTATTGGTAAGATGGAAAATTTAAAAAGCCTTGTTACTCCTATTAATCTTGGAGAGCTTTCGGGCTTTGAAAAGGATTATTATAGTCATATGAATCTTAGAAGGTGGAGTATAACACAATGAGACTACTTAGTATAGCCAGTGGCAGCTCCGGCAATTGCTATTATGTAGGTAGTGAGCATACACATTTGCTGGTTGATGCAGGAATAACCTGCAAGCGCATTGACGCTGCCCTTGGTCAGGCAGGAATAAAGCCGGGTGAGCTTTCGGGCGTGCTTATTACCCATGAGCATATTGACCATGTGAAGGGAATTGGTGTTCTTGCAAGAAAGCACAATGTACCTCTATATGCCACAGCTCAGACAATTCAGGAGATAAAGAAGCTTTCTTCTCTGGGACACATAGATGACGATATGTTTCACGTAGTAACCCCGGACAAGAAGATTACAATAAATGATATTACAGTAGATCCCACATCCATATGGCATGACGCTGCAGATCCTGTCTGCTATAGTCTGTATGGTGATGGAAAGAAGGTGTCCATAGCAACGGATATGGGTAATTTTAATGATTATGTTGTGTCCAAGCTTGACAATTCAGATATAATGGTAATTGAGTCCAATCACGATATCAGAATGCTAGAATCCGGACCATATCCGTATTATCTGAAGCGGCGAATACTCAGTAATTATGGACATTTGTCAAATGAGGCTTCAGGTCAGCTGATTTACAGGCTGCTTAACAATCATATAAAAGGAATTCTGCTCGGTCACTTAAGCAGGGAAAATAATTTTGAAGAACTGGCTTATGAGACGGTTAAGCTCGAAATATCAGATAATTCCTTCTCAAAGGATGTAAGAGATTTCGGACTGGCTGTTGCAAGAAGAGATGTGCCTATGAGTGTTATTGAAGCTTAGAGTGCTACATAGAAAATAAGATGCAGAAATATATAGCTGCATTACAATTCAAGGAGGATAAATCACATGAAAAAGAGAATTATTACCGTAGTAGGCAAGGATAGTGTAGGTATTACAGCAAAGGTATGTGTATACCTTGCAGATAACCAGATTAATATTCTTGATATTGCCCAGACTATAGTTGCAGGATATTTCAATATGATGATGGTTGTTGATACTCAGGCTTCACCTAAGTCAACAGAGCTCATTGCATCTGAGCTTTCTCAAATCGGCGATGAAATCGGCGTTCAGATAAAGGTACAGCATGAGGCTATTTTTGAGACTATGCACAGAATCTAATTACAAAGGTCAAATCGACGGAAAAGAGGATATAAATGATTAGTATAAATGAAGTTATTGAAACTAATAAAATGATCTCAGACATGAATCTTGATGTGCGTACAATAACAATGGGTATCAGTCTCCTTGATTGTGTTGGCGAGGATGTGGATTCTACTTGTACCAAAATCTATAACAAGATTACAACCTATGCAAAGGATCTTGTTTCTGTGGGAAATGAGATTTCAAGAAAGTATGGAATTCCGATTGTAAATAAGAGAGTATCCGTTACTCCTATAGCGCTTGTGGGCGGATCCGTATGTAAAACAACAGGAGATTTTGTAAAGCTTGCAAAGGCTCTTGACAGAGCAGCCGATACGATAGGTGTAAATTTTATTGGAGGATATTCTGCACTTGTAAATAAAGGAATGACAGCTGCTGATGAGCTTCTTATAAGATCCATTCCTGAAGCTCTTTCCTCAACAGGAAAGGTGTGCAGCTCTGTAAATGTCGGTTCAACAAAAACAGGTATAGACATGGATGCTGTAAAGCTTATAGGTGAGATGATTGTTGAAACTGCAGAGCTCACAAAGGATGAGGACTCCCTGGGATGTTGTAAATTCGTTGTATTTTGTAATGCACCTGATGATAATCCATTTATGGCAGGTGCCTTCCATGGCGTTACAGAGGGCGATTGTGTAATTAATGTGGGAGTAAGCGGCCCGGGTGTTGTTAAGAAGGCTCTTGAGAAGGTCCGTGGAGAGAGCTTTGAGGTGCTCTGTGAGACTATAAAGAAAACTGCATTTAAGGTTACAAGAGTTGGCCAGCTTGTTGCAAAGCAGGCTTCAAAAATGCTTGGCGTTCCATTTGGTATCGTGGATCTCTCTCTTGCACCTACACCTGCTATCGGTGACAGTGTTGGTGAGATACTTGAGGAAATCGGACTTGAGTATGCAGGTGCCCCTGGTACAACAGCAGCTCTTGCATTACTTAATGACCAGGTTAAGAAGGGCGGTGTAATGGCATCCTCGTATGTTGGAGGACTGTCAGGTGCGTTTATTCCTGTATCTGAGGACCAGAGAATGATTGATGCTGTGTCTGCAGGTGCGCTTACCCTGGAGAAGCTGGAGGCCATGACCTGTGTATGCTCAGTTGGACTTGATATGATAGCAATTCCGGGAGATACACCTGCATCAACCATTTCCGGTATTATTGCAGATGAGATGGCTCTCGGTATGATAAATCAGAAGACAACAGCTGTAAGACTTATTCCTGTAATTGGAAAGGGAGTAGGTGATCAGGCTGAATTTGGAGGACTTCTTGGATATGCACCTATTATGCCGGTCAACCGATTTGCCTGTGACAAATTTATAAGCAGAGGTGGACGTATTCCTGCTCCAATTCACAGCTTTAAGAATTAAACGGTATATGTAAGGAATCTATTATATGAGAAAATTAGCTTTACCAGATGATATTCTGATGAAAGTAGACAAGCCTGCAAGATATATTGGAGGCGAGTACAACAGTGTCATGAAGGATAAGGACAGGGTTCGTGTAAGATTTTGTATGTGTTTCCCAGATGTGTACGAGATAGGTATGTCGCATCTGGGAATACAGATTTTATATGACATGTTTAACAGAAGAGAGGACACATGGTGTGAGAGAGTGTATTCTCCATGGCCTGATTTGGACAAAATAATGAGAGAAGAGAAGATTCCTCTTTTTGCTCTTGAATCTCAGGATCCTGTGTCTGATTTTGATTTCCTTGGTATCACTCTTCAATATGAGATGTGTTACACGAATATTCTTCAGATTCTTGACCTGTCGGGTATCCCAATTAGAACAAAGGACAGAAAAAAAGGTGACACTATTGTAATCGGCGGTGGCCCTTGCGCCTACAATCCTGAGCCAATTGCCGATTTCTTTGATATGTTTTATATCGGAGAGGGCGAGGTATCCTATGATGCTCTGTTAGAGCTTTATAAGGAATATAAGAGCTCAGATATGACAAGACATGAGTTTTTAGTAAAGGCTTCAAATATAAGAGGTATCTATGTTCCGGAGTTATATTCGGTATCTTATAATACCGATGGTACAATAAAGGCTTTTTCACCTGTTTGTGATAATGTTCCGTGTACCGTGACAAAGGCTGTAGCCATGGACCTTGAAGCGGTACCTTATCCTGAAAGACCGGTTGTGCCGTATGTTAAGGTTACACAGGACAGGGTTGTTCTCGAGATTATGAGAGGATGTATAAGGGGCTGCAGATTTTGCCAGGCGGGAATGATTTACAGACCTACAAGACCTAAGGATGTAGATATGCTTAAGTCCTACGCCAACAGTATGCTGGACAATACAGGTCATGAGGAGATTACATTTAGCAGTCTATCATCGAGTGATTATGAAAATCTTAAGGAGCTTACGGACTGCCTTATAGAAAAGATGGACAGGGAGCATGTGAATATATCTCTCCCTTCCCTTAGAATCGATGCATTTTCCCTTGATGTAATGAGTAAGATTCAGGACGTGAAGAAGAATTCCCTTACATTTGCGCCTGAAGCTGGCACTCAGAGACTTAGGGATGTTATAAACAAAGGGCTTACAAAGGAAGATATCATGGAGGGAGCACTTAAGGCCTTTAAGGGAGGCTGGAATAAGGTTAAGCTTTATTTCATGATGGGGCTTCCTACTGAGACCTACGATGATATTGCGGGGATTGCACATTTGTCAGAGGATATTACTGAGCTTTATTTTGCAAATATTCCCCGAGAGGAAAGAAATGGTCGTGTTATGGTTACGGCTTCAGCGTCATACTTTGTTCCAAAGCCATTTACACCGTTTCAGTGGGCTCCGATGATAAGGCCGGAGGAGTTTGTAAAGAGAGCGTATTACGTAAAGGATATGTTCAGGGAACAGAAAAATCACAAGAGCTTGAAGTTTCAGTATCATGAGGCTGATATCACTATACTCGAGGGGCTCCTTGCAAGAGGTGACAGAAGACTTAATGATGTTATATATGATGTATATAAACAGGGGCAGATATTTGATGCATGGACTGAATTCTTCAGGAAGGAAGCCTGGGATAAGGCTTTGGAGACAAACGGACTTAACGTAGACTTCTATACCTATAGAGACAGAGAGGTACAGGAAATACTTCCTTGGGACTTTATAGATATAGGGGTTACGAGAGCCTTTCTGGAGAGAGAATGGCAGAATGCTCTGGGCGAGAAGGTGACATTAAACTGCCGAATGAAATGCAGCGGCTGCGGAGCTGCAAGGTTTGGAGGAGGTGTATGCTTTGAAAATAAGAATTAAATACTCCAAGCTTGGTAATTTAAGATTTATTGGACATCTGGACGTTATGAGATATTTTCAGAAGGAAATAAGACGTGCAGGGCTTGATATCAGCTATACAAAGGGCTATTCTCCTCATCAGATAATTTCCTTTGCAGCACCCCTTGCGATGGGGATTACTTCTGAAGGAGAATATTTTGATGCAGAGTTTGAATCCGTTACATCATCAGAAGATATGATTAGCAGAATGAATAAGGTATCAACGGATGAGATGATTGTGACACAGTGCGTAGTGCTTCCGGACAATGCCAAAAACTCTATGTCCGTAGTTTCAGCCTCAGACTACGAGATTTCCTTTGGGGACAGATCAAGGTACCTGATAGCAGACAGCAAGGACAGACTTGACAGGCTGAAGCAGATAAAAGATTTACAGGAAAAGATATCAGAGTTTCTTTCTCAGGATGAAATAAATATACTCAAAAAAACAAAAAAGAATGAGAAGCTTGAGAATATAAAGCCCGGTATACTTGAAATGCATGATACAGATAACAGAATTTATATGCTTTTAAAAACCGGAAGTGAATATAATCTTAAACCGGAGCTTGTGCTTGCCGCTTTCTTTGAATACTTAGGTATATCTGAGGAGAAACCGCTATATCATATCCACAGATTAGAGACATACATGAACGGGGATGACGGAGAGCTGATTGCGCTATATAAAGCAGGAAGAAGCTTTTAGTTATTAAATCCGAAGGAAACAGATTTGCACATTGCAAAAAAACGCCATTGGGAGCTTAGTATATGAGAAAACTTGTAGTTACAGACTATAATGATAAAATTCTTCAAACGATACTTGAGGATGGAAAAATAACAGATTTCAATCTTTCTGATACACAATCAGTTCTGGGAAACATATATATCGGAAAGGTGGAAAATATTGTTAAGAACATTCACGCCTGCTTTGTTGACTACGGGGATAAGCTTCCGTGTTATTTCAGTCTGGATGATAATGACATTATATATGCTGATGGACTTGTTCATAACAGCCTTAAGGTGGGAGATGAAATCGTTGTACAAATTAGCAGGGCAGCTGTAAAGACGAAGAACCCTGTGGGTTCATCGGAGCTGACCTTAAGAGGAGACTATGCGATTGTACACACAGGAAGAGCCATAGGTGTATCAAATAAAATATCTGACAAACAAAAGAGAGATGAATTAAAGCGGCTGGCAAGAGAGATTTTGCCGGATAATATGGGCTGTATTATAAGGACAAATGCTGGTGATGCAGATCCTTTTCTCGTAAGAAAGGAACTTACGGAGCTTTCCGGCAGGCTGTCCCAGATCCTTAAAAATGCACCTCATAGAAAGTGCTTTTCCTGTCTCTATAGAGCTCCTGAGGATTATCTTGATAATATAACTGTAATCGGAAGCAACAGAATCGATGAAATTGTATGTGATCACAAGGATATATACGAAGATATTGTTGAGTATTGCGGCAAAAAAAGTATTTCCGATATAACAGTTACATTGTATGAGGATGATTCTTTGCCACTTTCTTCTCTCTATAACATAAGCAAGGAAATGGAAAACGCCACAAAGGAAAGGGTTTGGTTAAAGTCCGGTGCTTATCTTGTGATTCAGCAGACAGAGGCTCTGGTAACGGTTGATGTAAATACAGGAAAAGCGGTTACGGGAAGTGATATGTCGGCCCATCTGTTAAAGGTAAATACTGAGGCGGCAGTTGAGACCTGCCGGCAGCTTCGACTTAGAAATTTATCCGGTATTATTATTATTGATTTTATCAATATGAAAAATCCTAATGACATATTTACCATAAGAGATGTACTGACAGCTGAACTGGCAAAGGATCCGGTTCCTGCCAAATTTGTTGATATTACAAGGCTTGGACTTGTAGAGCTTACAAGAAAGAAGCTTCAAAAGCCACTGGCAGAAATGCTATGATATTTTGAAGAAAAATGTTGACAAATACATTTGTTAATGTTAGATTATATGAGTATGCCGCACAGTTAGGTAAAAGTGTGCCCTGTGCACCACCAAAACTGGCGAGTTTGATTAAGGAGGTATGAACCATGTACGCAATTATAGCAACAGGCGGTAAGCAGTACAAGGTAGCTGAAGGAGATGTTATCAAGGTAGAGAAGCTGGCAGCTGAGACTGGAAGCGAAGTTACATTTGATGATGTTATCTTAGTAAGCACTGATTCAGACGTTAAGTGTGGAGATGCAGTTGCGAATGCATCTGTTACAGCATCAGTAGTTGGTGAAGGTAAGTCTAAGAAAGTTATTGTTTACAAGTACAAGAGAAAGACTGGCTATCACAAGAAGAATGGTCACAGACAGTCATATACTAAGGTTGAGATCAAGAAGATCAACGCATAGTGACTGTGTAAACGATAAGACATGATTGATGTAGTTATTTTTAAAAACAGCAATTCAGATTATGTAGGATTTAAGACGCGCGGTCATGCAGAGTATGACAATCCGGGTTCGGATATAGTGTGTAGCGCAGTTTCAGCAATAACAATCACTGTGCTCAACTCCATAGAAGAGCTTACCTGTGCAGATTTTACTCTTGACTGCAACAGAGAGAATGGTGATATAGACTTTATGCTAAGTACTGTGGATGATACTCAAGCATCCACTCTAATGAAAGCATTTGTCATAGGCATTACCGGAATAGAACAATCCTACGGTGATTATATTTGTTTAACCTTTAAGGAGGTGTAGTTATCATGATGAAGATGGAACTTCAGTTTTTCGCTCATAAGAAGGGTGTTGGTTCTACAAAGAACGGCAGAGATTCTGAGTCAAAGAGACTTGGTGCAAAGAGAGCTGACGGTCAGTTTGTTAAGGCTGGTAACATCCTTTACAGACAGCGTGGAACAAAGATTCACCCAGGTCTTAACGTTGGTATCGGCGGAGATGACACTCTGTTTGCAACAGCTGACGGTATTGTAAGATTTGAGAGAAAGGGTAGAGACAAGAAGCAGGTTTCTATCTATCCAGTAGTTAATGAGTAATATTGGATATGTTTATGCTATATAGGATTTTTTCGTCCTGAATATCTTATAAAGAGACTGGAGTAATTTTTATTATTCCAGTCTTTTTTTACAGACAAATTACACATTTTGGGATATACTAATAAATGTGTGTTTCATAAAATACTATTTGACATTATAATAGTCGTATGTGTTTCGATTATTGAGTGTAGATTTTAGGGAAAGGCGGTATATTATGTTTGCCGATAGAGCCAGAATATATGTAAGATCCGGAAAGGGCGGCGATGGGCATGTATCATTTCGAAGAGAAAAGTATGTGCCAAACGGCGGTCCTGATGGAGGCGATGGTGGAAATGGTGGAGATGTACTATTTTTGGTTGATGAAGGAATGAATACGCTTACCAATTATAGACATGTCGCAAAATATAGAGCCGGCGATGGTCAGGAAGGCGGAAAAAAGAATTGTCATGGTGCAAATGGCAATGACATCGTTCTCAAGGTACCACCTGGAACCGTTATTAAAGATGCCGAATCAGGGAAGGTTATTCTTGATATGGCATATAAAAAGGAGCCTGTTGTTCTTCTCAAAGGAGGAAGGGGAGGCCGTGGCAACAGAACCTATGTTACATCAACAATGCAGGCACCAAAATACGCACAGCCTGGTCAGGCGGCCAAAGAGCTGACCATTGACCTTGAGCTAAAATGTATAGCAGATGTAGGCCTTGTGGGTTATCCAAGTGTAGGTAAATCTACCTTCCTTTCAAGAGTGACAAATGCAAGACCTAAGATAGCGGCGTATCACTTTACAACACTTGTTCCAAACCTGGGTGTTGTTGACCTTGGAGATAAGAACGGCTTTGTAATAGCAGACATTCCCGGAATAATAGAGGGGGCTTCCCAGGGAACAGGCCTTGGACTTCAGTTTTTGAGACATATTGAGAGAACAAAGGTAATAATCCATATTGTAGATGCTGCTTCCGTTGATGGAAGAGATCCAATAAGAGACATTCACATCATAAATGATGAGCTTAAAAAGTATAACAGGGATATTGAAAACAGACCTCAGGTTATAGCTGCAAATAAGGTTGATCTTCTCGACGATATAGGTTATGAAACTGTTATAGAGATGTTAAAGGAGGAATTTCCGGAGTCAGAGGGTTATAAGATATTTCCTATATCTGCCGTATCAGGAAAGGGCGTAAATGAACTTCTCTGGTATGTAAATGAGCTTGTAAAACAGTCACCAAGAGAGATTATCGAGTTTGAGCCTGAGATCGATCTTGAGATGATGGATGACCCTGAGCTTCCATTTGAGGTAAAGAAGTCAGAAGAGGAGGAGGGCGTATTTATCGTTGAGGGTCCTCGCATCGAGAAGATGCTTGGATACACCAACCTCGAATCGGAAAAGGGCTTTGATTTCTTCCAGAAGTTCTTAAAGGACAACGGTATATTAACACAGCTTGAAAATCTTGGTATACAGGACGGAGATACCGTAAGAATGTATTTCCTTCAGTTTGATTATTATAAATAAAAAGGAGAGTAAGCAGCATAAGGCTGCCTGATATTAGATATGAATAGCAAACAAAGAGCATATTTAAAAGGACTTGCCCAGACAACCCAGCCAATACTAAATATTGGAAAATCATCTCTTACACCTGAGTTTACAGAATCAGTTGCTGAAGCTCTTGAGGCAAGGGAGCTTATTAAGATTTCAGTTTTAAAGAATTGCCTTGATGATCCGAGGGAAATTGCAGCTATACTTGGTGAGAGAACCCATTCAGAGGTAGTTCAGGTTATAGGACGTAAGATTGTACTCTACAAGGAGTCAAAGGAACATAAGAAAATAGTCCTTCCATAAGGCGGGGGTTTTATATGTCAGATTCACAGCGAATAAAGATAGGAATATTAGGCGGCTCCTTTAATCCCATACACAATGGACATATTGAGATCGGTCTACAGGCGATGAAGCAGTACAAGCTTGAAAGGATTGTTGTCATGCCGAACAATATTCCAAACTACAAGAGAGTATCCGGCGATGTTCATAATACATATCGGGAGGACATGGTTAAGCTTGCAGTTAAGGATATAGAAGGCTTTGTGTATTCAGATATGGAGATAACACGTCCCGGCATCACATATACATCGGATACCTTAGAAGAGCTTACAAGGAGATATAAGGGCGTTAGCTGGCATTTTATCATGGGTGGTGATTCGCTTATGAATTTTGACAAATGGCACAGGCCTGATATTATCGTATCACTTTCAACACTTCTCGTTACTGCAAGAGATGACGTAGATGAAGAAAAGGCTATGAACAAGATAAAGGAGCTTTCTTTATTGTATCCGGGTGCCAATATAAAATATGTGAAGATACCTCAGATGGATATATCGTCAAGCCTTATAAGAAGAAAGCTTATGGCAGGTGAGAATATAAAAGGAATGGTACCTGATGCTGTGGGACAATATATCTTTGATAATCATATATATACACATGTGGGAGAGATAGACGTATGAATAAGTATGATATGATCGAAAGACTTGAAAAGAAGCTTACAAAGAAGAGATTTGAACATTCCATTGGGGTTGAATACACTGCGGGAGCCCTTGCGATGGTCTATGGTGTTCCTGTTGACAAGGCACTTATTGCAGGACTTCTTCATGACTGCGCAAAATGTCTTGAGCCAAAGGATAAAATTGCAAGATGTGAGAGACATAAGCTGCCAATCAGCAAGCTTGAATATAACAATCCGGAGCTTCTTCATGCAAAGCTTGGCGCATATTATGCTAAATCAAAATATGGTGTTACTGACGAGGAAATATTATCAGCAATAGAGTTCCATACTACAGGTAAGCCTGGTATGAGCATGCTTGAGAAGATTGTGTTTGTTGCTGATTATATAGAACCAAACAGAAAACCGCTTCCTGAGATAGACGAGATCAGAAGAGAAGCCTTTACAGATATAGATGTATGTATAGCTCATATACTAAAGAATACTCTGGCATATCTAAAAGAAGATGAGAGCAAGGACACAGATGATATGTCGTATAGGACTTATGAGTATTATATCAAGCTTGTTGCTGACAGAGAAATAAAGTAGGCTATTTGGCTTTAATGGCATTATTGGGAGAACAGATATTTATGACACATTCAATGGAAATGGTAAAAACTGCAATAGCTGCCCTTGAGGAAAAAAAGGCGTTTGATGTTAAGGTAATTGATATAAGTAAAATTTCCACGCTTTGCGATTACCTTGTCATAGCAGATGGTGCAAACAAAAAACAGGTTCAGGCACTTTCAGACAGTGTAGAAGAACTCATGAGAGAAGCAGGACATGAGCTGAAAAGTGTGGAGGGTTACTGCGAAGGTGGATGGATTTTACTAGATTATTATGATATAATTGTTCATATATTTTCAGAGGAAGCAAGAAGATTTTATAATATTGAGAAGATATGGAGTGACGGTGA
This sequence comes from Coprococcus sp., assembly GCA_017624085.1. The sequence continues at coordinate 62,943 of JAGANU010000006.1, read as the reverse complement.
GATAGTATATGGAAAGCAATAGACTTCTAAGTGATAATTATATCAAGATAAACCACATTGCATCAAAGTGTATGCGACTTTTTATCATTCTTGTTTTGGTATATTGGATATTAACGGTAATAGGAGGACAGTGTAATTTTGTTATACTAAGCTGTTCTATGGGATTCTGTGTTATGCTCTCTCTGTGTCCGACTATTTTTATTGATTTATTGAAAAATGATATCAGCAAATGCATAAAGTATTTTGTGATTGCTATTGCTGTGGCAGAGTGTACAATACTATGCAGTGTACTTTCCTACACTGCAATGATAGTATGGCTGTTTCCACTTCTTATTGCATCATTATATTACAATAAAACGATGGTTCTTTACACTGCGCTTTTGTCAACGGTAGGTGTGTTTAGTGCAGATATTGTAAACTATAGATTGAGCGACATGGTTATTCCACCGGTTCATGAGGATTTCGCAGACAATATGATACTGTCTATTGCTCCGTGTGTATTTGCCATATTTCTTATGTCATTTGTTTCATACTATATTGTATCTAGAAACTCTATTATGCTTACTAACGTAATCGACCATTCGAGTGAGGTAAAGACGAATCAGAAGGAGCTGATATATTCATTTGCTGAGCTCTCAGAGAGTAAGTCCAAATCAACAGGAGAGCATATCAAGAGAGTTTCCAAGTACATGGAGGTGCTTGGAAAGGCATCAGGCTTTGATGATGAGTATGTGGACATGCTGTCAACAGCTGCAATGATGCACGATATTGGTAAGCTCATGATAAGCGAGGAAATACTAAATAAGCCTTCTAGACTTACTGATGAAGAATATGCCATCATGAAGAATCATGTTCTGTATGGTGATGCGCTTCTTTCAAAATGCCCTGGTCAGATATTACAGCTTGCAAGAACAATTGCAAAGGAGCATCATGAAAAATGGGATGGCTCCGGGTATCTTCATATGAAGGGTGAGGAGATAGCATATATTAGCCGTATGATGGCTGTATGCGACGTGTTTGATGCATTGACCTCAGCCAGATACTATAAGAAGGGTTGGACTATGGAGGAGGCTTATACAGAGATTGTAAACCAGAGCGGAAAGCATTTTGATCCGAAGGTTGTTCTATTGTTCCAGGCACATTTCAATGAATTCAAACAGATTGCTGAGCAGAATGCAGATAAGCATATCTATTAAAATATACATATAAAGACAAATATATTCCAATGTAAAAAGCTTCAACACAATGTTGAAGCTTTTTTAGTATGTAATGTTATATGTTATATATGTAGACAGCATATTACATTTGTCTGAAAAGACCAATAACCTTACCAAGAATATCACAGTGATCAACAATGATAGGATCCATATAATCATTCTCCGGCTGGAGCCTTATATGACCATTCTCTTTAAAAAATCTTTTAACAGTAGCACCATCCTCAATTAGCGCTACAACAATATCTCTGTTGGAGGCAGAAGAGCATTGCTCTACGATAAGGAGATCTCCGTCATTTATTCCTATGTTAATCATGCTTTCTCCCTTAACACGGAGCATAAAGGTCTGGTTGTTGGTGTTGTGTATATATTCCGGTGGAACAGGGAAGTAATCCATAATATTCTGGGTAGCCAGAATCGGTTCCCCTGCTGCAACCTGACCTACAATAGGAATATTGATTACCTCTCGTCTGTTTAAGGCAAAATCATCATCAATAATCTCTATAGCTCTTGGCTTGGTCGGATCGCGCCTAATATATCCATTCTCCTCAAGCGTTGCCAGGTGTGCATGAACGGAAGAAGTTGACTTGAGGTCAACAGCCTTACAAATCTCCCTTACGGAAGGCGGATAGCCCTTCATCAACTGCTGTTCCTTTATATATTCAAGAATCTGCATCTGTTTATCAGATATCTTACCCTTTCCCATAAATAAAACCTCCTGATTGTGTATGGAATCGTGAACAAGGTAAAACATGTTCTTATGTACAAATAATAGCACATATGTTCTGATATTGCAAACGAATGTTCTGAAATAATAAAAAATAATGTTATGTGGAAAAAAACGAACACATATTAATGTATAACTAGTACATAAAGAACGAAAAAAGATAATTTTCTACTTGTAGTATAATATCGTACAAATGTTCGAAAAAGGTCTTGACTGAAAAACATCTGTTCGATATAATACAAGCATAACAAACACATGTTCAGTTTCAGGAGGGTACAGGATATGAATAAGATAGTACGTTTTATCAGTGATAAGAAGATTACAATCATTGTTTCAATTATAGTTCTTGCAATTGCCTATGTGGCTGTATTTCAGAAGGACGCTTCAGAAGCAGATGCAACACATTCCAGTACAAAGTATTATACTTGTATAGAGATTAACTCCGGAGATTCGCTTTGGAGCATAGCTGAGACATATATGACGGATGAGTATTCATCAACTCAGGAATATATTGATGAAGTAGTATCGATCAATCATTTAAACCACGCCTCATCAATTGAAGCCGGAACGAATCTGTTAGTTCCATATTATAAGGTTAATGCCATGAACTAGTTCATATTTATTTTTTCACTTTATCCTTTATTTTTGCAGGAGAATATTTCTCCTGCATTTTTTTGCAATAAGACGTAGTGCAGAATTTGTGATTTTACTTATTGATTTCTCAAAACCACACGATATGTGGGGGGTATAAAGTATTGATATTACATAAATAAAAATAGAAGTGATATTAAACACATATTTATTCGCTAAACTCAGGTTTTACGAAAAAATATGTGGCAAAAATGCCACATTTATGCTATATTTATATAAGGAACTTATGATACGAACAAACACACTTATTGTATATTTAACTTACATTTTAATATAACGGAGGATTTATGGCAAGGAATTATAGCAAACAGGTTGATGAACACAACATAATGCTTCTTAGAAATATTTTGAGGGAGCTGCCGCAGTATGTCACGATCGCATTTAGAGGCTTGGAGAACACAACCTCCACCAGAACCAGGCTTGGCTATGCCAGAGATGTTAAGATATTTTTTGATTATCTATGTGAGAACAACCCCTATTTCAAGAACAAAACACCTATGGATATAAAGACGGATGATTTAAGCAGACTTGAGGCTGAGGATATTGAAGAATTTTTAGATGCAATGAGGCTTTACACGAAAAATGGCCGTACATATACGAATGGTGAGCAGGCATTAAAGAGAAAGCTTTCTGCCCTCAGAGTATTTTTTGCGTATCTTTATAAGAATAACCGTATCACCTCCAACGCTGTTGAAAAGGTTGATATGCCTAAGATACATGAGAAACAGATTATTCGTATGGAGCCAAATGAGGTTGCAAACTTTCTTGATTCCGTTGAATATGGCAGCAATCTTTCCGGGAGACAAAAAAAATTTCATGAGAAAAACATGAAACGTGACTTAGCGCTCATGTCACTTATGTTAAGCACAGGAATGCGTGTATCTGAGTGTGTAGGAATCGATATAAATGATGTTGATTTTGACAATATGCGCATACGTATTATACGAAAAGGCGGCAAGGAGGCTTACGTATATTTTAGTGATGAAGCAGAGGGACCTTTATCAGATTATCTTGAGGAAAGAAAAAAGCTAATTCCAAAAAACGGTCATGAGGATGCATTATTTTTATCCGGACAGTTGAAGCGAATAAGTGTTCGCTCTGTAGAGAATATTGTGGAAAAGTATTCCTCAACATCTGTTCCGTTAAAGCATATTACGCCTCACAAGCTTCGAAGTACCTTTGGCACTGAGCTTTATAGAGCCACAGATGATATTTACCTTGTTGCAGATGTGCTTGGTCACTCAGATGTAAATACGACAAGAAAGCATTATGCAGACATGGATGAGGAAAGAAAACGTGCCCATAGAAACGAGGTAAAGCTAAGGGAAAAGAGAAAGAATAATTTATAAAAAGTGATAAACGAGGAAAAATAGATGAAATTACAAAAGCTTCTTTCATATACTAGAAGAGCCGTTACAGATTACAATATGATTCAGGATAACGATAGAATTGCTGTAGGTATTTCAGGTGGAAAGGATAGTCTCACTCTCCTGCTTGCTCTATCTAAGCTTTCAGAATTCTACCCTGCAAAGTTCTCCCTTGAGGCCATTACGGTTGACCTTGGTTTCCCCGATTTTAATACTGACAGATTAAAAGAATTTTGTGACAGACTTAATGTAAACTATACAGTTGAAAAGACTCAGATAGGAGAAATTGTGTTTGACCATAGACATGAAAAAAGTCCGTGTTCTTTGTGCAGCCGCATGAGAAAAGGAGCATTTAATGACTGCGCTATAAGGCTTGGCTGCAATAAGATTGCTTATGCCCATCATAAGGATGATGTTGTAGACAGCTACCTTATGTCATTGCTATATGAGGGTCGTATTCATACCTTCTCTCCTGTCACACATCTTGAAAAATCGGGCCTTACACTTATAAGACCGCTTATTTATGCATTAGAAGGCGAAATAAGAGCTTTTTCAGATAATAATGACTTACCGGTCTGCAAGAATCCATGCCCTGCTGACGGGGCTACAAAGCGTCAGGAAAGCAAAGAGATAATTGACACCTTAAAGGAAAGAGTTCCGGATGTAAAGGACAGAATCATATCTGCAATTGAAGGAGCAAATCTTGATGGTTGGTATAGACATTAATATAAGGTTTTAAATGCTAAGGGAGAAACCCTTGTTATCAGTCTATTTTCTTAAAATAGTGTATCACTTTGAAAATTAAAAAGCAACCAAAGTATCAGCTTGACATCTGTGTCTGAAAAGACATTGCTTTCAGACGCAAAAATAGGAGTCGGAATTATCCGACTCCTGTTTTCTAACAATTCTATAAAAATTTTCAGTATTATTATAAATATGCAGAATATCATAGAGTTTTAATCATTCTGGTATATTAGAAATAGCACCATAATACCGAGAACCGAGAAATCTATGATGTTCCTTTGCCATATCAGAAGCCTTTCGTAAACGACGATCCATCTCCTAGTGCCTACTGTGTTAAGGTCGTTACGAAAATACTGACATCAATCTATGGTTTTGTCACAACACTTATTGTCTTGGACCAGCCGGAATAATATACAGCACTTCCTGACTTGTAATAAGTTCTTATGCGAACATAATATTTTTTGTTGCCAAGTAAGCCTGATATTTTCTGAGTAACAGTTGTATTATTTCTTATCGTTAAAGTCTTTGCACCGGAGAAATTGCTGTATCTGGAATACTGTATCTGGTATCCGGTTGTCTGAGTTGCCTGTTTTGCCCATCTTACAGCGAATTTCTTTGAGCCTGACAGCTTCCTTGTAAAGTTTGTACCTTTTGGGTTTATCTTGAAATAAAGAAGCTTTTCGCCACTGTATTTGCCCTTGAAGGTAACCTTAACAGCGTACTTGCCTACATTTTTTCTTCCTGCGCCATACTTGACGGTGTAATCCGTGTTCTTAACAAGAACTTTACCGGTTCTGTCCTTTACGGTTACAGAAGGTGTTCTGACTTTGCCATTGTACGTACAGGATGTGGCAGACAGCTTTATGCTTGCAATTCTTGGAACAGTTGTTTTACTTAAGGTTTTCTTGCACGTGCCACATGAATACACAAGCTTCCCATCCTTTGCTGTAGTTGCAGGTGCCAAGGCAGCAACCGGAGCTGTATGCTCCTCTAGGGACTGCTTGATAGATATAATAAGTGTTGATGTAGGAACGACAAATGTAGTTTTTGGAGCGGCCGGATCTGCGAATTCAATAGACTTTGTAACGCCGTCTATGTAATAAGTGCCTGACCATCCGCAAAAATGACTGCCGTCAACCTCGCTTGCAATAACAGAAGCCTCCTGACCTGCAATATAGAAGCCGGTGGAAGTCTCTCCCTGCATATCAATATACACATATGTTACGTCTATCAGTATAGCTGTACCGGATCCGTCCGGCTTGTACTGTGTGTCAAGCTCATAGCCATTCATGGATATTGATTTTATATTTTCACTTGTAAAACAACCATCAGTAAATCCGGTATCCTCATCCTTAAGAACAGGAACAAGACATAGATGGAGATTAATCAAACAGCAAGATGCCGTATCGGATGTGGAAAGTCTGTAGCCTGTCATGTCTTTCCAGTAAGAACTGCCGGGAACAATCTCCCACAAATAGCCGTTTGTGTCAGTACATGTTACATCAAAAGCATCCGCCGGTGCCTTTATACGGCTGCCCATTTGTAGTGCCGGGCCATCTTTGTCCGTTATAGATATGGATATATCTGTAAAATCTTCGTTTGACAGCTCCTTTGCTGATGCAGTTACAGGCTTAAAAAGTATCATTGTAAAAAGCAAGGCAAAAACGAAAAGTCCGTTTCGTAATTTTTTCATGGCATTTCTCCTTTCATTTAAAAAATAAACCGCCGGTTATTGTGCCAGCGGTTTATTTGTTACATAGTTTTCGGTTTACTAGTAGTTACATATGATATCGTACAGAATATCAGTGGTTTTTTCAATTCCATACCTCGATGTATTGATACAGATATCGTAGCCTTTCATATCTCCCCATCTCTTTGATGTATAGTAGTTGTAATATGAAGCTCTTGATTTATCTTCCTTCTTGATAAGATCCTTCGCTCTGTACTCGGTTATCCCCTTGTCTTCTGCAACACGCTTGGCTCTGTCTTCAAGATCTCCGTAAATAAAGACATTCACGACGTTATCCATATCACGAAGAGCATAGTCTGCACATCTTCCCACAAAGACGCATGAGCCGTTTTTTTCAGCAAGACTCTTTATTGTGTCAAATGCAGCTAGAAAAACCTTGTGGTTCAGTGGCAATTCCGTTGAACCTCCAAAGCCCAGGGAGTATGGATCCATAACAAGGGAATAAAGGAAACTGTTAGTAGGCTTTTCATCAAAGCTGTCAAATATCTCCTCACAGATACCACTTTCCTTGGCAGCTTCCTTTAAAAGCTGTTTATCATAGAAAGGAACATCCATTCTCTTTGCAAGAGCCTCTCCAATCTGCCTGCCTCCGCTGCCGAACTGCCTTCCTATTGTAATTATCTTGTTTCCGGCCATAATAATCACTCCAATCCCAAAATTATGCTATATGTACAAATATACATAAGAACTATATAGAATATTATAACATTTCACCAATAATATGTAAACTAAAAACCTATATGTTTCGAAGCTTAATAATAAGGTCTTTGAAGTAATCAGGCAGCTCGGATGTGAATTCAACGTAGCTGTTTGTTGTAGGGTGAATAAAGCCCAATACTCCTGCATGGAGGGTTTGTCCCTGAAGCTTGTACGGACATTTCTTTGGCCCATAGACACAATCACCTAAAATAGGGTGTCCTATACTTGCCATATGAACCCTGATTTGATGGGTTCTTCCGGTTTCAAGCTGACATTCTATCATAGTATATTGGTTATGAAAGCGCTCAAGTACCTTGTAGTGTGTTACTGCTCTCCTTCCGGTTCTTTCATTGATTGCCATCTTCTTCCTGTCCTTAGGATTTCGTCCTATTGGCTTATCTACCGTTCCCTCATCTTCCGTTATGTTTCCGTGTACTATGGCATAGTATTTCCTTGTGATGCTGTGGCGGCTTAGCTGTTCTGAAAGTATACGGTGGGCGTTGTCATTTTTACACACAACGAGTATTCCTGTAGTATCCATATCGATTCTGTGAACAATTCCGGGTCTAAGCTCCCCGTTAATTCCGGATAAGGAGTCCTTGAAGTGATACATAAGCCCATTTACAAGGGTATTGCTGTAGTGCCCCGGAGCGGGATGTACAACCATACCTTTTGGCTTATTTACTAATATAATGTCAGAATCCTCGTAAATTATATCAAGAGGTATATTTTCCGGTTCAATGTTTATATCTGTTGGATCCGGTACAGATATGTCAATAATATCATTTTCCTTTGCCTTGTAGCTGGACTTTACTGCCTTTCCATTTACAAGAACGAATCCTTCATCAAATAGTTTTTTGATGAAGGATCTTGAATAGTTGTCAAAATATTCCGATAACAGTTTATCTATTCTATTTCCTGACCAGTTTGGACAGGCTTCAAGGTTATATTCTTCCATAAAGCTCCTTTAATCGTTGCCCTTTATTATATCAGAGATATCCTCATCCTTGTACTTGAAAAGAATCAGGATAACAATTACTGCAAAGCTGCAGGTTACATATATATCTGCAACATTAAAAACAGGAAAATTGATTAGACAGAAATCAAACATGTCAACAACATAGCCTCTTGCAATTCTGTCTATCATGTTACCTATAGCACCGGCAATAAGAAATACAAAGGATATTCTAAGCGGTGAATACTTAGTCCCTTTTTTCATTGCAAGCCTGATATATATATATATTGCAAATATGAGAATCAATGATGTAATTGCAAGCAAAAATACAAGCTTGCCCGAAAAACTGCCCCAGGCCGCACCTTTATTTTGTACATATGTAATTCTGAATACACCTTCAATTATATGAAATCCCTCTCCAACCTTGTAGGTTGTATCGATAAGATATTTTACCAGCTGGTCAAGCATTGTAAGTATTACTATGCTTATTGCGGCCAAAATCATTCTTTTTTTCATGGGTTTACACTCCTTCAGAAAAGCTTGCAAATGCATCCTTCATATCTTTTGATGTAACATCCGTGTTAATGTATGCATTTCCTATGCTGTGAAGTAAGATAAATTTAATCTTATCTCCTACCATCTTTTTATCATTCTTTGTATATGATATAACAGAATCTACATCCACCGGATATTCAGAAGCTGAAGGAAAGTTATATTCCTTAAACGCTTTTCTGATAAGCTGTAATTCATCCGTTGAGAGGTCACCTTTATTGTACGATATCTGTGCTGCCAGAATGCAGCCAAGACCAACACATGCCCCGTGGCTTAGCTTTAGCTTAAGGTATCTTTCTATAGCATGCCCGAGTGTGTGTCCAAAATTAAGAAGTGCTCTTTCACCCTTTTCAGTTGGATCATTTTCAACGACAAGTCTTTTTATATTACAGCTGGTCCTTATCATCTCCATAAGAAGATCAGGATCCTTGCTTAATATGCCATCTTTGTTTTTAATTAACCAGTTAAAGTAAGCGTTATCCTTTATCAACCCGTGCTTTATTATTTCTCCCATTCCGGACACAAACTGTTCCTCAGGAAGGGTTTTTAGAGTAGACACATTAATATATACAAGCTTTGGCATATGAAAAGCACCGACCATATTCTTATAAGCATCAAAGTCTACGCCGGTTTTGCCGCCTATGCTGCTGTCTACCTGTGAAAGCAGGCTTGTGGGTATCTGAATAAAATCAATGCCTCTTAGATAGGTCGCAGCTGTAAATCCGGTAATATCACCGGTAACTCCTCCGCCCAAGGCAATCAGAATATCTTTTCTGTCAAACTTAGCCAGAATAAGCTTCTCGTATATCATTTTAACCGTATCGAGGTTCTTGTTTTCCTCTCCGGCAGTAAATACCACATTAATTAGTTCTTTGCATTTTCCGGACAGTAGGGATGAAACCGTCTCAAGGTAAAGAGGTGCAACGTTCGTTTCCGTTACAATACATACCCTTCTATCAGCAATTCCCTGCCTCATCAATAAATCAGGCAGGGAATTAAAATCATTTGCAAAGAAAATGTCATATATTGGCTCACCATTCATGTGAACTGTGAGATTATTATTCATATCAACATTCTCCCGGTAAAATATTTGTTTAGTTACCAAATGGATTGACAAATGACTTGCCACCCAGATTTTTAGTGTACACAGATGAGTCGCTTGTAAGGCTTGAGCTTCCTGCCCCGCCAAGAGGTGAATCGGCCATGGATGAACCACCACCGGAACCTAAGGTTGACTCTTCTCTTCCCTGTGGATCACCGTCAAAGGATCCTGAAAAAGCAGCTCTTGCAGACTGTGCAGAGGAAGGTGAATATGAAGACTGAGAAACAGGTTCGCAAATTATATCAGAGAAATCAAGGCCAAACTCATTGTTTATTGCACTTGTGCTTAGATAATTCATATGTCCATCCATAAGTGCCTTGAAAGCACACACATAATCCTTATACTGCTGCTTTAAGGCTTCGATAGAGTCTTCTATTCGTTCCAGCTCTTCTCTTGCTTCGTGTACAATGCTGTTTGCTTTGATCTTTGCATCGTTCTCAATAAGACGTGCTTTATCATTTGCATTTTTTGCTGATTCCTCCGCATTCTTTTCTGCAAGCATAAGAGACTTCTGAAGCTTTGATTCGGTTGTTCTATAATGAACAAGACTGTCAGTAAGAGTCTTTACCTGGCTTGTAAGATCTGCATTTGACTTGTACAGCTCTGTGTAGCTAAGTACAACCATGTCAAAAAAAGCATCCACATCCTTCTTTGCATAGCCCATTCCAAGGGCAAATTTCTTTGATTGTAAATCAACTGGTGTAAGCATATGTAATCCCCCGAATAATATACATATTAGTAATTGGCTTTACTGTTTATTGTACCCCTCTGTAATGAGCTTTCTGCAAGCTCCTCCCTGAGATCACCTGACACATATGTTCCGCTTGGTGTAGCAAGGAAAATATTTCCTGAGATAGCCTGGAAAAGGCCATCGATTGCGTAGCTGGCACCACCGATAAAATCAGCAATTCTCTGGGCTGTAGGAAGATCAAGTTCCTCCATATTTATTACAATGATCTGACCTCTGTTTAAATGATCGATAATCATCTGTGCATCATCAAATTCATCAGGCTTAATAACAAACACTTCATTCTCGTCTGCTGCTCTTCCTGATCTTGAATTTATTGATACAAGCTTACTGTTTGAAGCATTGCCCTGATTAGACTGTCTGCCTGTTCGTCTGCCTGTGTCAGAAGCATCCGATGAAGTGCCTCTGCTTTTGAAAGGCTTAAGAGGGATCGCTCTGCTCTTCTGATCCTTAGTATCGTAGTCGTCATCATAATCAGCAGCATCATCCTCTGTATCATCATCGTAATATTCATTTTCATCTTCATCAAACAAATCGTCCTCAAAGTCTTCATCGTTTGAATCGCCTATTTTAAAGTAATCAAGAAAACTTTTCTTCGCCATGACAGTTCTCCTTTAATCCCTATATATTATAATCTCTGGCACCAAATATACCTGTGCCAACTCTCACTAATGTTGCTCCTTCTTCAACGGCAACCTCATAGTCATTTGTCATTCCCATAGACAAGACACTCATGTCAATATTATCAATGCTTTTAGATTGTATGTCAAGTGATAAATCCCTTAATTTGCGGAAATGGACTCTGTTCTCCTCGGGATTATCTACAAATGGTGCAATGGTCATAAGTCCTCTTACCTTTATGTGTTCAAAATCTTTGATCTCCATAAGAAGTGGTAAAACCTCTTCCACCTTAAGGCCAAACTTAGATTCTTCCTCAGCAACATTTACCTCTATGAGAATATTTACTGTAACGCCGTGCTTTTTTGCTTCTTTTTCTATTGTTTTTGCAAGATTGAAGGAGTCAACAGAGTGGATAAGACAGACCTTGTCAACGATATATTTTACTTTGTTTGTCTGCAGATGACCTATCATGTGCCAGTTTACAGGCTTTGATATTCTTTCGTACTTATCTACCAGCTCCTGAACCTTGTTTTCTCCAAAATCCATAGCATTTGTGTCAGTGAGCAGCTCTTCGATATCCTCAAGTGGTTTTGTCTTGCTTACAGCAATAAGAGTTACATCATCAGGATTTCTTCCAGATTTTTCACATGCCCTTAAAATATTGTTATAAACTTCCTCGTAATTGGTTTTAAGCATATAATCATCTCCCGTTTTATTCGTTTAGTAGAGTATGTCGCCCTCTTTCATAGAGCTTCCATCTAGCAGAATTCTGTCGTATCTTGAAATACCATAGCTGATACCGGGCTTTACAATATAATAATCATTGCCTGATACCATGATCTCAATTCTTTTAAACTGTGCAGTTCCTCTTGATACGCACAGAACACCGTCCATAGTATATTTTGCTGCAGTAGCGATAGAAAATGTCTCGTCGGAATTATTTCTTCTTAGCACAGCATTTGTCGGAATGTCATCAGAATCAACATAGCAGAATTTCTTGTCTGTAAAGTATACCTTCGGTTCAATCTGTTCAACATGGGATTCACCCTTCTCATTTTTTGTTTCCTGATTAAAGTGCAATTCATTATCACCACTTCCACCGGATAAAAACCGCTTTGGTATCATGTATGCATCCTTTTTAACAATTGAGGATGCTGGAATCTTAAGACCGTTTGATTCTTCAAACGAAAAATTGATATCTAAAAACCTTTGGCCTACATACTCTGCCATGTACTTGTTGAAGGTTACAACAATAAAATGCTGATCTGCCTTTTCTATCTTTTCGTAGACTGTAGATATTTTTACATTTGAATTGTTTATTGTGAAGGTGGCGTATTCATCGTCTGTTACCTTGCTGTATTCCTCTTCACTTAGCAAAATAGCAATCTTCCACTCCTCATCATTTATAAGCTTACACACAGGTGAACCGGCAGCTATCTGGCTCTCTGACTTTAGTGTTCTTTTGGAGTATGTAGTTCTATCAAAAAGAGCAGAAGAAATATTACCTACGTTTATGTTTTCATAGCCATCCTCATAGTAGGACACAATTCCACTATAAGGGGCCTTCTCGGCAAGATAGGATCCGCCACTGCTTCCTGTCTGTCCCAGCTTGTTCATAGCCATATCTTCATACAATTCCATCAGCTTGTTGTCCAGGCTGGTTTTAAAGTTATATACATCTCCAAAAACAGATTCAGAAAAGCTTGTTGTAAACATTTTCATCTGATTTGTAAGGTCTTTATAGTCCGTTGAGGATAAAAGCTCTGAACCACTTTCCTTCAAATCATCCATAACGCTTTGCATGGAACCGGAAGCATCTATTGCAAATATGTTGGCACCCTTAGAAACCTTCTCACCATCCCTTATGTAATAGCATGCATTGCCGGTGGTTGATGAGCTTATGATTTTTTCATCTCTTATTGCTATTCCGGTAGCGGTAAAATCAGTATTATATGTGCTTTGTTCCACTGTAAAGACAACCGGATCGGTGTCATTTACATAGATGATCACTCTAAATAATATATAAAGAAACACAATGGAAAAAAGCATTGTACCAAAGCCTATGTTGATACGCTTTTTTTCTTTCTGCTCCTTATTATCTGTATTTTTTCTGAATATAGACATGCTTGCCATATCTCCTATTGCTTTTTTCAGTGAAAAAGGCTGGCAAAGAATTCATATGCCAACCAGATTCATGTGTTTATTTTGCCATATTTATAAGCTTAGTCATTGCACTGTATAAAAGCTCCATTCCGTCTGCGCCGGCAACAAGGACTACAAAATCGTCGCCGGTTGTGTCGTTTTTAAGCTCCATAATGAGACAGTTGAGAGCCTCCTCTGTAGTACCGGTTTTCCATGAGCCTACACTGTAGCCGGTTGGAAGTATTACATCTCCTGTAAGGAATTTATTTGTTGGCTCTATTTCAACTACCTGCAAATTGCCCTCAGCATCAGTATACTCAAAGTCATATGTATTAAGTGAATCGATTATGTAAGCAAGGTCATGCTTTGAAAACTCTTTAATAATCAGGTATAAATCGTATGCGGTCGTATAATGATTATCGGAATGGAGACCATGACAGTTTTCAAAGTTGGTGTTTGTTGCGCCAATCTCCTTTGCTTTTTTATTCATTATATCACAAAACTCTGATTCGCTTCCTGCGATTACCTCTGCAAGTATGACACCGCAGTCATTGTATGAGGTAAGCATGAGCCCGTAAAGCAGGTTCTTTACTGTTGCCTTACAGCCTCCTACTAAATCACTCGCCATAGCATCCCAATCGTCAAATGTAACCTTTCTGTTTAAGGTTATAATATCGTCAAGGGAGATAACACCCTTTTCAATGTATTCCATGACAATGATTCCGGTCATAATCTTTGTCATGCTTGCCGGGTATATTCTTTTGTGTACATTGTGAGCTACCACAGTGGTCTTCTTTGTGTCATTTACAAGCATGGCACTATATGTATCAACGAAATCAGTTGCATTTATCTGCGTATCCGGAGGAATAACTGCGTAGTTTTCAGCCATACTGCAGCTTGTATAAAGAGGAAGCTCAGGAAGTATTCCAATATCCAGCTTTTGGCCTGCCTTGTAGGAATTGCTGCTACAACCGGAAAGCAGCAATACAGGAATGATAAGTATTGCTGCAATAAGTCTGTATAAGTGTTTATTACTGTTTCTCAACATTTCAAACCTCCATATGTCCGAGAGAACATATATTGTTATTTGTAGAATTCTCTCCAATCAAGATCGCCTCTGTCCAGGGCCAGAATTAAAAGCTCAGCAGTGGCAAGATTGGTAGCAAGGGGAATATTATGAGTATCGCACAGTGTAAAAATATTGTTAATATCAGGCTCGTGCTTCTTTGGATGAAGAGGATCTCTGAGGAAAATAACCATATCTATGTCATTATTTTCTATCTGGGACCCGAGCTGCTGCTCTCCTCCCAAATGTCCCGCGATATATTTGTGAACTGTAAGATTCGTTACCTCTTCGATAAGTCTTCCTGTAGTTCCTGTAGCATAAAGGGAGTGCTTGCTGAGTATCCCTTTATATGCTATGCAGAAATTCTGCATGAGTTTTTTCTTTGCGTCATGTGCGATAAGTCCTATATTCATAAAATCCTCCTAGAATTTTTTCTTTTGCAGGTTAATATTCAGAACAATCCCCATACCACCACATATACTTACCAGAGAGCTAAGTCCATAGCTTATAAATGGTAAAGGCAGTCCGGTGTTCGGCAGAAGTGCTGTTGCAACCCCAATATTGATAAAAGTCTGAATACAAATAAGGGATGCCATCCCTACAGCAATATACATACCCTTTTTGTCACTAGATTTTCTAGCAACTCTAATACATTGTAACACTATGAGTAGTAAAATTGCAATAATAATAACACTTCCGATGAAGCCTAATTCCTCTCCAACTGCCGAAAAAATGAAATCAGTTTCCTGCTCAGATATAAGCTTTGTATCCTTTACCGTAGCGACGTCGGAGCTGTTTATACCCTTTCCGGTAAGCTGACCTGAGCCAATGGCCATAACGGAGTTATTCTGCTGATCCTGGGAGGAACCATATTCACTTCCGTATAGGAAACCGAGAATACGGTTTCTCTGGTAGTCATGAAGAAATTGAGGAAGATTTTCCTGTTGGATATACCATAAAAAGCCTCCTAAAAAGGGAATAAGAATAAGCGCAGCTATTCCAATGAGCTTCAGACTTAATCCGGCTATAAAAATCATAATAAACAAAACTGCACAGTGACATAATGTGGTTGAAAGGTCGGGCTCAGCAAGAATAAGTGCTATAGGTATGGCAAGGAAAATGGCGAGCCGTACCAGTGTTCTTAATTTATTTAAATCCTCAGCATGCTTCTCTAAAAATACTGCAGTACATACGATAAGAATGATTTTTGAGAACTCAGATGGCTGGATGGTAAAGGAATCTGATATGGCAAACCATCTGCTGGCACCATGCTCTTCGGAGCCTGAGCCTAAAAACAGTACCAGGCTGAGAAGTACTATATTTATGGAGTATAGCACCATGTAATACCTGCATATAAAGTTGTAGTCTATAAGCGAGACAATTATCATGCCAAGGATACAGCCACACATACCGATAAGCTGCTTTGTAAACTTAGTCTCATCAACGCTGGTTACTATTACAAAGCCCAAAGCCATTGCAGCTATTATGAGAAGTATCAGCTTAAAGTTATAATCCAGTATGCTGTATTTTTTTTGTTCATTATCAAGACTAAACTGATTTAAGTTTAGGGGATTCTTCTTTTTCAGCTTCATAATTATCATATCCTCGTTTGTTTTGTTTATATAAATGATCCTTGTCATCTTGTGTTAGCTTTATTTTATGTAAAGGCACCTTGGCTATGAGAATCCTTTCTTTTATCTGGATATCTACATCACCATCGCACAGAATTTCATATTTGCCGGTAAGAGTCTTTATCGCTTCTTTAACATCTTCAATAAAATCCGGATTACAGCTCATTCTGTCAGAGGCAAGAATACCAAGCAGTCTTTCTTTTGCATAGGCGCCGGTGTTATATACATATAATCTATTCATGGTAATCTCCTATCTGTCTATGCTCTCTTTTTTTTGAAAATTGAGCGGATGAAGTGGCTTTTTGCATTATAATAGTCAAACACATCAACTGAGTCATCAATTATCTTTTTGCATATTGACATGTAGGATTGTCCTGACAGTGTGTTTGTGTTTATGACCGGTTCTCCTTTATTTGTTGATATTACAATATTTTCATCATCAGCAATAACACCAAGCAAATCTACTGCAAGTATATCAACTACATCATCGGCTGACATCATATTTCCTTTTTTTACCATGTCATAACGTATTCTGTTTATAATGAGATGCTGTTTTTCTATTCCATATGCATCTAAGAGACCAATAATTCTGTCTGCATCCCGTATGGCTGACACTTCCGGAGTGGTAACGATTATTGCCCTGTCTGCTGCGGCAATTGCGTTCTTAAAGCCCTGTTCAATTCCTGCGGGACAATCTATTATTATGTAGTCAAACTCCTCTCTGATATCATCTACCAGCTTTATGATCTGCTCTGGTGTAACAGCTGTCTTATCTCTTGTCTGTGCACATGGAAGCAAATACAGATTGTTAAGATTTCGATCCTTAATAAGAGCCTGCTTATATCTGCAACTTCCCTCAATAACGTCTATAAGGTTATATACAATACGATTTTCCAATCCTAATACGACATCAAGATTTCGAAGACCTATATCGGTATCAATCATAACAACCTTATTACCAAGCATTGCAAGCCCTGTACCTATATTTGCAGATGTGGTTGTTTTTCCTACTCCGCCTTTGCCTGATGTAACAACAATAACTTCACACATAATAATGTCCTCCATTTTAACTCATTAGACATAGCTAATGTTTATTAAGTCATATTCGTTTGTTGCTATCATTGGCAGATTAAGTTTATTTTTTATCCTTGGACAAGTTAAGGATGCCTTGCCTATGGCGAGCTTTTGAGGGAGCATATCAAGGGCAATTATGTAGCTATAATTACAGCTCACTCGTCCTGCAATTGCATTTCCATACAGACTCCCAATAATAATGATGTTTCTGCCGGCAACTACTGTAGCATCCTTTAGAACATCTCCTATTATTATGATATTTCCCTTTGTCTCAAGAGTCTGTCTTTTCTTTATGTCACCTCGGAATATATATGGCTTTTCTGAGGTGTCGCCAAGAAGAGAAAAATCTTTAACCGGCATAGTTGCTTTGGATGAAGCTGCTGTATCAGAAGCTTCTGACAAAGTATGTGTAAGCCTGTCCAGGTACTCCTCTTTTATCCTGAATATGACCCGGACCTCATCAATACTGTTAAGAAAGTCCAGAATATCCTGTGCAAGAGACAGACCTATGTGCATGCAGTTAAATGATACATATATGGTGCCACTCTTCTTAAATGCTCCTATATTGTCCATTATTTTTCTATACAATTCAAAGCAGATTTCATCCCTCGTCATATCTTTATTGATACATATAACTATGCCTGATTTATCTGCTTTGATTGTTAGTTTTTCACTATTACCATCCATATCAAATGCTCCTGTATATATATTTCACAGGCTTTATGTGATATATCATTGGTAAATTAGTCTGACATCTGATTATTTCCTGTAATATCAAGTGTGCTTAGCTTATCAGGGTCGTACATATAGGCATATACCATTCCGGCAAGCTCCTCTGCATTTCCAGAGGTATATCCATGAGGAATAACACAGGTAACACATACTTCAGGATTTTCATAAGGAGCAAATGATACAAAAAGAGCATGGTCAGGCCTTGTTGTATCCTCCTCTGCTGTTCCTGTTTTTCCCGCAACATTAACATTTATCTGGTTAATAAGCGCAATGGAGCTGGTATGGTCTCTTACCATCTGTCTCATTCCCTGTTTGATTGTCCCCCACTGGCTGTCCGTCAGCTCAACCTTGTTACTAGGTACATTGTCATTGTGGAAAACAACGCGTCCTTCCACATTCTTTATCTCATTTACAAGGGTCAGATTGTAGCAGTTACCTTCGTTGGCAATAGTAGTTACATACCTGGCAAGCTGGACAGGAGCATAATTATTTGTACCCTGACCTATAGACGAACGGACAGCATCGTTGTCCGACACATGAGGATCCATTTCCTCTATCTCCACACCGGATTTTTTATCCAGTCCAAAGGCGGCTGCGTATGTCTGAAGCTTGTCTATACCAAGAGAATCCTGATAGACACCATTTTCGTCAGTTGCCAGCCTGTAGCCTACCTCAAAGAAGAAACCATTACAGGAAACCTCTATTGCAGATGCAAGACCCAGGGCTCCGTGTCCACTTCGAAGCCAGCACTGAGGTGATGGAACAACCTTTGTAAATGTACCGTAATCAGATATAACGGAGCCTACATCTATTACTCCTTCTCTAAGTCCGGTTGCAGCAACCATCATTTTATAGGTTGAACCCGGAGCGGTTCTCTGCATTGTTGCACGGTTATACATAGGAGTTGTTTTGTCCTGTGTTATTTTTGTATAGTAATCGGAATCGATTACATTTGTAAGCTTATTGTTGTCATAGCTCGGATATGTTACCAGTGCCCTTACTTGTCCGTTCTCAGGATCTGTAACGACAATTGAGCCGGAGCAGGGATCAAGAGCAAGCATGGCAGGAGTAATCTCAAGCTTTTTAATTTTACGATACATAAACTCATAGCTGCCGAACACACCGTTTGCGAAGGCCTCGTAGTCCTCGTCTGTTGTACTGTTCAGAACACCCTGGTCGTATAATAGATAAATAACCTGAGAACCTGTTATTTCTCCTGATAATATCATGTTTTTGAATATTCGTTTGTCGAAATCAGAGTTGCTTTCAAATTCTTTTAGAACATAATCTGCTACAACATCATATATTTCGTCTGTGTCATAATAGTCGCTTCCTGCCTTAATATCTTCGATATTGATAACACCCTGGCTTATGCAGTATTTCAAATATTCATATAAAGATATTTTGTTGTTTATATAGTCGTTATACGTATCACTGTCCTTATCCACTACGCTGCTGTCGTATATGCCTTCACTGCTCAGTGTCTCACATATGAATTCCATATAGTCCTTATAGCTGTCAGACAGATTGTAGAGCTCTGTATGGCTTGTCTTTAGTATGTCAGATAAGCTGTTTAATGTGTATTTTTTGCTGGACACAAAGGTGCTGTAAACGGACTTTTCATTATCTGTGGCGTTTGCTGCATTTAGCGCGTTTATATTTATAATATTGTTTTCGAACAGTGCGGAATACACATCCGTTATAGGTATATCCTCCCTGTCTGATGAGGTGCTTACATTCTTCAGATTTGTAAGGATAATTGAGGAAAGCTCCTTTTCAATGGCATTGTAGCAATATTTCTGCAAATCTGAATCAATGGTCAGGTAAATATCATTGCCGGCAACAGAGTCCGTTTTTTCGATGACCTCAAGCACCTTTCCCATGTTATCTACATACATCTTTTGCAAACCATCAACGCCTCTTAATTCGTCCTCAAAGGATTGCTCTAAGCCCATTTTTCCTACCATGTCATTGCTGCTGTATTTTTGCTTTTCATCAAGCTTTGCATTGTACTCTTCCAGCTCTTCACTGGAAATATTGCCTATATATCCAATAATGTGGGCAAAGTACAAGGCATCATTGTAAACACGGTTTGACTCTATGCTTACATCCATTCCCAGCAGAGTGTCCATATTTTCTGTGATTGCAGCATAGCTTTCCTTACTTATGTTGCTTGCTATATTGACAGTCATATACTGCTGATACCTGTTAAGCCATACCTCATAACGGACTGCAAGTATTTTAAGTGCATAACTGTCTGAGTATTCGGAGGAAACATGAAACAGCTCGTCACTTTTCATATATTCAAACACTTCACGGGCTGTAGCATTTTTCTGCTCATCCTTAAGACTGTCTACAGAGGATGCACCAAACACATTCATATAGAATGTGTTTAGCTGGGAGCCGCTTATGGTGAATTTCATGTCTCCGTTTGAGTCAAGCTTAATTGGAAGCTCAACAGACAGATGATCTCCATTTTGTTCAAGAATAAGAATTGTTTTATACACAATTTCATTTCTAAGCTCATTTACCGTGGTATTCTTTTCAGCTGCGGCATCTGTCAGGTCTGCATTGCTAGTAAAGCTAAGGTTATATGAAGACTGGTTGTATGCTATGAGCTTACCATTACAGTCATATATTTTTCCTCTGGTTGCTTTTACCGGGACTGTCTTTAAGGATTTGTACTGGAAATTGGTCTGATATTTTTGACCGTTAACAATTTGAAGATTGAAAAGCCTGTATACAAGCACGCCAAACAGACATAAAAACAAAAGGGTTATATAAAACATTCTGCTTTTAAGCTTTTCAACAATAAATTCTTTAATTATTTCAAATATATCTCTGATCACTAGATGTCACTTCCTTTTTCAGCACGTTTCAGCCGTTTGTTAATATATACAAACAGCTTGAATACTATCATGGTAAGTACTGCAGTATATATCATTTCAGGCAATATAATGTCCTTCATATACTGACCAAACATAAGTCTGTTTCTCATGACGAAGAAAATAATGAAGGTAATGAAATTAAATACAAAATCATCTATGGTTACAATAATTATAGGTAACAGAACATCCTCTACCAGATAAAGTCTGTGAAAAAAACCATTACAATAACCAAGCAGCATATAGATGATCATAAATGGACCTATGGCAAAGCCAAAATATAAATCATATAAAAAGCCGCAAAAAAAGCCAACCAGCATTCCTTCCTTTCGTCCCCTCATAAGACCAAAGGAAACTGTAAGAATAAGCAAAAGGTTAGGTGAAATACCGGCTACCTCAATAAATGGAAAAAATGCAGATTGTAAAACAAAACATATAATAATGAGTATACCAAGAGTGATGATTCTTCTCAAATTTATTTCCTTCTCCCAAATAAATAATTGTTACTCTGTAACATTTTTTTTGTTGTCCAGAATAATAAGTACCTCCTGAATCTTTGAAAAATCACAGGCAGGTGTTATATAGGCAGTTTTTGTAAGATTGTTGGAGTCAGCCTCTATCCTTGAAACATAACCAATACACAGGCCTGACAGGTACTTGCTTGATACATAGGATGTGACGACCTGGTCACCTATATTGATCTCTGAATCCTTTTCTATGTTTTCGGCAATTAGAAATCCGCTGTTATAGTTGTTGACACTTCCTTCCACATTGCATATAGCCTCTGAAGGCAGAATCATGCCATTAACATTGGATGTATCATCAATGATCGTGCGGATTTTTGAGTAGTCGTCTCCTGCTTCTATTACAATACCGCAAAGTCCGCTGCCATATAGAACATTTGCCCCTTCAAATATTCCGTCCTCTTTTCCTTTGTCAACATAAAATACATCAAACCAGTTTGAGGTATCCTTTGCTATAACCCTGGCAGCAGTCTTTTGGTAATCTGAATAAGACAGATCAAGCTCGTATAGCTTGGTAAGGCGCTCAAGCTCATAGGAATCCTGCTGGTATTTTGAAATCTGATTCTGCGCCTGCTCAAGCTGTTTTTTTAAACTATCATTTTCTTTGATAAGCTTGTCGTAGTTTTCAAAGGCATCGGCCTTGCTCCATACCCAGGTTCCTATTGTGTTTACTCCCTTTTGCATGGGCTGAACAAATATATTTGTAAAGTCTCTTATAGGTGTGAATATGTTTCCTGCAAAAAGTGAGGTGAGCATAAGGATAACACATAGTGCAGTAAGTCCAAGAAGAAAATATCTTGGGGATATTTCTATTCTTTTTTTATTTCTGGTTCGTCGTTTTTTCATTGATAATACCTCTTTCGGTTAAACTGACATAGCAGTTATTGCCTAAAATAATATGATCCATTAAGCTTATGCCAACAAGCTCTCCTGCATCGTATATACGATAAGTGATATCAATATCATCATTGCTTGGAGTTGGATCTCCTGACGGATGATTATGTACTAATATTATGTAAACTGCTTCGTATCGAAGGGCTTGTATAAATATTTCTCTTGTTGAAAGCAGCGCTCTGTTCACCGTACCCTCCGAAAGCTTTAATTCCTTGATAAGATTCTGCTTTGTATCAAACATGAGTATATATACGCATTCCTTATCAAGATACCTGGTTTGACCCATATAATAATCGGCAATGCTTTGGGGTGAATTGAAGGATATAAAGGGTCTGTGGACAGCCCTTGACATTCTCTTTGCTATTTCGGCGAGACAGCACATCTGTATTGCCTTCACTTCCCCAATTCCATCAATAGACTTGAGCTCATCGATTGTAAGATAGTTAAGACCCACTATGCCCTTATGAACCGGGTGAGCGTTAAGTATGTTATACGCAGTTAACAAAGCATTGGAATGCTTACTGCCTGATCTTAAAATAATGGCGATAAGCTCTGCATCAGACAGTGTGTTAACTCCATATTTGATGCTTTTCTCATATGGCCTTTCTGTTTCGCACAGCTCCCTCATGGTTCTATTCAGAGAGCTAATATTATTTCCTGTGTTGTTCATGAGTACCTCCTTTTACGCCTCTCCAAGCGCAAGGCTTATCCGTACTTGAACATCTAACTAATCTACCATACAATAAGGTTTTTTTCTACCATTTTCTGTAATGACATTATTATTCCATATTTTGCATGCTGATATGTAAGACCACCCTGAAAATATACTGCATAAGGCGGTCGCATAGGAGCATCGGCAGAAAGCTCAATGGAAGAACCTGAGACAAAAGCACCGGCTGCCATAATAACAGGAGAGTCGTATCCCGGCATATCCCATGGCTCCGGGGTTACATAGCTGTCAACTGGTGCAGCTGCCTGTATCCCCTTACAAAATGCAATTACTCTCTCAGGAGTACCTAGTTCTACAGCCTGTATTATGTCATATCTTTCCTCTGTGCTGTCCGGAACTGCTTTAAAACCAAGGCCCTCGTAAATATTTGCGGCAAATATGGCTCCCTTTAATGCACCGGCAGTTACGGATGGTGCCATAAACAGTCCCTGGGCAAGAGCCTTTGTGTTTCCCAGAGAAGCTCCAACCTCTTTGCCAAGCCCCGGTGTTGTAAGCCTGAAGGAGGCGTTCTCAATATACTCCTTCCTTCCACATATATATCCTCCGATTGGTGCAAGACCGCCACCCGGATTTTTGATAAGTGAGCCAACAACAAGATCTGCTCCTACATCGGACGGCTCCCTGTCCTGGACAAATTCGCCGTAGCAGTTGTCTACCATACATATAATGTCTGGATTGATACTTTTAACAGCCTTTATAGCCTCTCCTATCTGCTCAACTGATAATGTTTTTCTTACAGCGTAGCCCTTGGAACGCTGAATATGAACAAGCCTTGTCTTTTCGTTGATGGCATTTTTTATACCATCAATATCAAATTCTCCGCTCGGCAGCAGGTCAACCTGGCTGTATGTAACACCATATTCAGCCAGAGAGCCTCTGGACTTTCTTATGCCGATTATTTCATCCATAGTATCGTATGGTTTACCTGTGATGGCTAGAAGTTCATCTCCCGGCAGAAGATTTCCAAATAATGCAGTACAGATAGCATGAGTACCACACACTATCTGAGACCTTACAAGGGCATCCTCTGTATGAAATACGTCAGCGTATATTTTCTCAAGAACATCTCTTCCGTCATCTGTGTAGCCGTAGCCTGATGAGCCTGCAAAATGTCCCTCATTCAGTCTGTTGTCCTGCATGGCCTTAAGTACCTTTAACTGATTTAATTCACAGATTTTATCAATCCTTGCAAATCTTTCCTTAAGCTTTTGCTCTATATTGTTGCAGTATTCAAAAACTTTTTCATCAACATTTAGCTGTGTGTAGTATTCTTTTAGTAAGTCTTTCATGGTAGCTTCTATCCTTTTTATATTATATTTTTGCTTCTAAGTCTGCTTAGCATAAAGTCCAGTATTTCATCTTCACCGGCAAAATCATATTTGTTTACCCAGGTTACCTCCTTTTCACGCTTTGCCCAGGTAAGCTGTCTTTTTGCAAAATGCCTTGTGTCCCGCTTAAGTGTATAAACAGCCTCGTCTATGGTTACAGCTCCGTTTAGATAGTCAATAATTTCCTTGTAGCCAAGACCCTGCATGGATACAAGATCTCTTGTATATCCCTTGTCAAGCAGTCCTTTGACTTCATCCAACAGACCTTCCTTTATCATTACATCAACCCGTTTGTCTATTCTATCATATAATTTGCTTCTCTCATCATTTAACACAAAATATTCAAAATTATATGGTGACTTTCTGGCTGCTTCCCTTTCGTTGTGCTCCGATATCTTTTTACCTGTTTTATCATAAAATTCAAGAGCCCGGATTACCCGTCGTATATTGTTTGGATGAATCTTCAGGGCAGCTTCATGGTCAATCATGTCAAGCATATTGTGAAGATGAATATTGCCTTTTTCCTTTGCAATTGCCTCCAGCTTATACCTGTATGACATATCATCATCATTTGCCTCAAAATCAATATCATATAGTACGGCCTGAATGTAGAAGCCTGTTCCCCCTACAATAATTGGAGTTTTGCCTCTTCCCGTTATATCTTCAATAGCCTCTTTTGCGTATTTCTTAAATAGTACAACGTTAAATTCCTCGTCCGGATTAAGAATATCAATCAGATGATGAGGAATACCGGACATTTCTTCTTTCTTTATTTTTGCAGTTCCTATATCCATAGTCCTGTAGACCTGCATTGAGTCGGCAGATATAATTTCTCCATTTGTCTCCTTTGCAAGTCTTATGGACAGGTCGGTTTTGCCCACCGCTGTAGGTCCTGTCAGTATGATCAAATTTTTCATGTGTTATACCTATACTTATACGATTCTCTTAAATTTTTTCTCAATCTCGCTTTCTGTCATGGAGATAAGAGTTGGTCTTCCATGAGGACAGGTGTAAGGATTTTCAAGGCTAAGCAGCTTATCAATAAGAGCATCTGCCTCCTTAAAGCTCATCTCAGTATTTCCCTTTATGGCTGCCTTACATGCCATAGTAGAAAGCTTACTTATGAAGGTATCGATCGTCCCTCTTTTTAAATCGCTGCTTGCTTCGGCTATAAAGTCGATAAAAAGCTCTCTGCCGTCAAGCCCAAATAAATTGTCAGGCACTGCGTTCAGCTTATATTCTCTTCCTCCAAATGGTTCAAGCTGATAACCAAGGCCTTCAAAAAAGTCCATGTTGCTCTGCAGATAGTTTATTTCCGCGGCATTTAGTGACACCACGGCAGGTGGCATAATATACTGGGAGTATATTTTTTTGTTTTTATAGTTTTCCAAAAGCTCCTCAAATTTAACCTTTTCATGAGCAGCATGCTGATCCATAATAAACAGCTTGTTTTCGTATTCTATAAGCCAGTAGGTCTTAAATAGCTGACCGATCAGTCTGTGTCTGCTACGGGCTTCTTTTGTGAGAAAGCCTTCTGTAAACAGGCTTTGCTGCTTATATGACTTGTCATCTTCTACATTTACAATAATATCAACTACCGGTTTATCATGTTTTTCAGCATCTATTATTTCAGGAGCCGGTGAGGCATCCGTTATAATTGCCGGGTCTATATCCGGTATTTTGTCTATGTGTTCCTCGGTGGGTTTATAGTTATTATTTCCGGTGTTTACTTGATAATGCGCACTGCTTTCTGCAACAAAGGAATGCTTTGCCGGCTCAGCATGATCCGGGAAATAGATTGTCTGCTTTGGCTTGGAAATATCAGGACTATCATTGTTCTTTTTTGCTGCAGCGTTATCCGGGCTATAAATGGCTTTCGCTGTCTCTGCCTTACGCCTGTTGTTTTCAAAGGCTTCAGGCGCATTATCAATTTTTCTGGAAGAAAATGATTCCTGCTTTTTTACTTTTTCAGGACTTACCTCAGGAATAAGCTCCTTAAACAGCAGCGCTTCTCTTATGGCGTTATAGGTAAAGCTGTAAACCTCAGGACTGTTTGCAAACTTTAGCTCCATCTTTGTCGGGTGTACATTTACATCAAGCAGGTCAGGCCTTATATCAAAGTTAATTTCTGTAAATGGAAACTTGTGAATCATAACAAAGGTTCGATAGGCATCCTCTATTGCTTTGGTTATCACTGAACTTTTTATATATCTGTGATTGACATAGTACCCTTCAAATGATCGGTTGCCTCTTGATATGCACGGCCTGGCAATATAGCCGCTTATATGCAAAAAATCGTTTTGAGCATCAAGCTCAAGTAGATTTGATGTTATATCCCTGCCGTATATATGATATATAATATCCTTCAGCTTTCCGTTTCCTGACGTAAACAGCTTATTTGTTCCATTGACAATAAGCTTAAAGGAAATCTCAGGATGAGACATGGCAATGCGACATATAAGGTCGTATATATAGCCTGTTTCAGTTGCATCTGTTTTCATGAATTTTTTCCTGGCAGGCGTGTTATAGAAAATATTTCTGACAATAATAGTTGTGCCATTTGGGCATCCTATCTCTTCATTGGAGATTTCTACTCCTCCATGTATCTGGTATCTGATTCCTGTAATAGCATCTTTCGTCTTGCTGATCATTTCAACCTGGGATACGGATGCAATACTTGCAAGTGCTTCACCTCTAAATCCAAGGGAGGAAAGATTAAGCAGGTCCTCAACTGTTACAAGCTTGCTTGTGGCATGTCTCAGGAAGGCAGTTTTCACCTCATCCTTTGGTATTCCGGAGCCATTGTCTGTTACACGCATAAAGGACAGACCGCTGCCCTTTACCTCCACAGATATGGCCGAAGCACCTGAATCAATGGCATTTTCAACAAGCTCCTTTATTACTGAGCTTGGTTTTTCTATTACTTCACCTGCTGCAATTTTGTTTATTGTATTTGCATCTAATAATCGAATCATGAATACGCTCCTGTTACTTCAGTCTTTCCTGTAATTCATTCAAGAATAACAACGCTTTCATTGGTGTCATATTTGAAAGATCAAGAAGCTTTAATTCTTCTATAATCTGGGACTCGGCAAATGAACCAAACATGGACATCTGTGTGGATTTAGCCTGTGTCTTAAACTCATTTGTTATCTTTATATCTTTTAGCTTTTTGGTTATATCCTCGTTTATAAGCTGATTACTTATTTCATTTGCTCTGTTAATTACGGCATCAGGAACTCCTGCAAGCCTTGCAACCTGAATACCATAGCTTCTGTCTGCTCCGCCCTTAATAATCTTTCGAAGAAAGACGATGCCATCCCCGTCCTCTTTTACTGATATACAGTAATTGTTGACAGAGGACAGCTTTCCTTCAAGCTCTGTAAGCTCGTGATAATGGGTGGCAAACAGTGTCTTCGCACCGAGGAGCTCGCTGTTACTTATATATTCAACTACAGCCCAGGCTATTGACAAACCATCGTAGGTGCTTGTTCCACGTCCTATTTCGTCTAATATGAGCAGACTGTCCTTTGTGGCATTTCTGAGGATATTTGCAACCTCACTCATCTCTACCATAAATGTTGATTGGCCGGATGCAAGGTCATCGGAGGCCCCAACCCTTGTAAATATACGGTCACATATTCCTATGTTTGCATAGGAGGCC
The DNA here is from genome assembly GCA_017624085.1 of Coprococcus sp. The sequence goes on along the minus strand of JAGANU010000006.1, from coordinate 35,143 downwards.
GGAACAAAGCTGCCTACCTGAGCCATAAGAACAATAAGTGCACTCTGTCTCATATATGTGGACTTACCGGCCATATTTGGTCCGGTTATTATTGATATACGACTTTCGACATTGTTTAAATATGTGTCATTGGCAATAAACATATCGTTGTGAATCATTTTTTCAACAACCGGGTGCCTTCCGTCTTTTATGTCAATAACCCCATCCGTATTGATGTCGGGCCTTACATATCCTCCTGCAACCGCAACATATGAAAGAGAACACATACAGTCAAGCATTGCTATGCAATGGGCTGTACTTTGAACCCTTTGAAGCTGCTCTGCAAGCTTGTCTCTCAGTTCAACATAGGTGTTATATTCAAGGGCTACAAGCTTGTCTGAGGAGCCGAGAATTACTCCTGCAAGCTCGTCAAGCTCCTTTGTTGTATACCTCTCAGCATTTGCAAGAGTCTGCTTTCTTAAAAAATAATCAGGGACAAGCTCCTTATATGAGTTTGTAACTTCGAAATAATATCCGAATACCTTATTGAATTTTATTTTCAGATTCTTTATTCCTGTATGATCTTTTTCCTTTGCTTCAAGCTCAGTCAGCCAGCTCTTGCCATCTGTGTTAGCATTTTTTAATGTATCAATGTCCTCTAAATAGCCATCCTTAAAAATACCACCCTCTCTAATAAGTATAGGCGGGTCTTCAACAATTGCTCTGTCAATAAGCTCATATATGTCTGTAAGTGGGTCGATTCCCTCCTGTATATCACGGAGCAAAGCATCATCATATTCATTTAGCAGCTGTATGATATGCGGAAGGAGCTTAATAGACGTTTTAAATGCAATAAGATCTCTTGGATTTGCTGTTTTAAGGGATATTCTTGTCATAAGACGCTCAAGATCATATATTGTATTCATATACTCTCTAAGCTCATCTCGAATTATTATATTGTTGTTCAGGCTTTCAATACAATCAAGCCTTTTAAGTATGGCCTCCTTCTTTAAGAGCGGCTGCTCTATCATATTCTTGAGCATACGGGCGCCCATAGCTGTCTTTGTCTTATCAAGCACCCACAGAAGGGAGCCTCTTTTTTGTTTATCTCTTAAGGTTTCTGTCAGCTCCAGGTTTCTTCTGGAGGAGCCGTCAATAATCATAAAATCCTCTATAGAGTAAATATCAAGCTTATTTATGTGAAGTAACGAGTTCTTCTGGGTTTCATGAAGATATTGAAGTAATGCACCGGCAGAGAGAACCATGTCGGTGTACTCGTTAATCCCCAGACCCAGAGTATCTCCTACCTTAAACTGTCTTTTTATAAAATCAGTGCATGTGTCATAATTAAAGTAAAACGGTTTAGCTTCGGATATAAGAATATTCTGCCTGTCCTTTAAATAAGCGAAATCCAGCTTTGAATTAAGAAAATCCGGGTTTCCTATTATTTCGGATGGGGAGCACTTATTTATTTCATCGTAAAGCTTACTTAAGGATGATACATGACAACACCTAAATTCACCTGTTGTTATATCACAGAGAGAAACTCCGTACTCTCCTTTCTCTCCGTATACACACATGAGATAGTTATTTTTTGTGTTATCAAGAATTGCCTGGGACATATTTGTACCAGGCGTTACAACTCTTATTACCTCTCTTTTTACAATTCCCTTTGCAAGCTTTGGATCTTCAACCTGTTCGCATATTGCAACCTTGTAGCCTTTTTCAATAAGCTTATTCAGATAAACCTCGCAGGCGTGGTATGGAACTCCGCACATAGGAGCCCTTTCCTCCTGACCACAGTCCCTTCCGGTTAATGTTATCTCAAGTTCTCTTGACGCAGTAAGTGCATCATCGAAGAACATTTCATAAAAATCACCCAGTCTGTAAAAAAGAATACAATCCATGTATTCTTTTTTTGTCTCCATATACTGGGCCATCATTGGTGTTAATGCTGCCACTTTTATTTCTCCTATTCTGCAAGCTGACCGATATAGTAAAAGCCTTTACAATCGACAAGGGTAACATCTGCTATGGTGCCTACAAGCTCACTGCATCCTTTAAAATGAACAAGGTTATTGTTTGATAGACGACCTGTCAGAAGACCATCCTTGTTGGATGCTCCCTCCACAAGCACAGGGAGCGTCTGACCTTTTAGAAGGCTTGTTTTTTTATCACTAATTTCCTGAACCCTTTTTAACAAACGGTTAAATCTGTCCTGTATTTCCTCTTTTGTAGCTGTATTTTCCATGGCTGCAGCAGGTGTTCCCGTTCTTCTTGAATAGATAAATGTAAATGCTGCATCATATTGAACCTTTTCAACAATATCCATGGTTTCGAGAAAATCCTCCTCTGTTTCCCCGGGAAAGCCTACAATTATGTCTGTTGTGATTGAAATATCAGGAATCCTTTCTCTTATCTTTTCGACAAGCTCAAGGTAAGCTTCCTTTGTGTATCTTCTGTTCATCAGCGAAAGTATTCTTGATGAGCCTGACTGTACGGGCAAATGAATATGCCTGCATATTTTTGGATTGTCTGCTATTACATCAATAAGCTCATCAGAAAGATCCTTTGGATGAGAGGTCATGAAGCGGATTCTCTCAATCTTATCGATCTTGCATATTTCTTTAAGGAGCTTTGCAAATGTAATAGGGTTATTGAGCGTTTTTCCGTATGAATTTACGTTCTGTCCCAGAAGCATAATCTCAATAACACCATCATCTGCAAGACGCTTACACTCAGCAATAATATCCTCCGGCTCTCTGCTGCGTTCCCGCCCTCTTACATAAGGCACAATGCAGTATGTGCAGAAGTTATTACATCCGAACATAATATTTACACCGGATTTAAATGGCACATCCCTTTTGGCAGGTAAATCCTCAACAACCTCCGAGGCGTCCTCCCAAATATCAATCACAAGTCCATTTGCTTCCATACGATTTACAAATATTTCGGCAAGCTTATAAACATTGTGGGTACCAAATACCATATCTACAAAGCTATAGCTTTTTCTTATAGTTTCAACAACGTGCTGCTCCTGCATCATGCAGCCACACAGGGCAATCATCATGTCCGGGTTCTTTTCCTTGAGATGCTTCATAAGACCAAGATGCCCATATACCTTCCTGTTGGCATTCTCCCTGACTGTGCAGGTGTTGTATATAATAAAATCCGCATGCTCTGATTCGGTTTTCTCATAGCCCATCTGTTCAAGTATACCGGAAAGCTTCTCAGAATCTCTTACATTCATCTGACATCCGTAGGTCTGAATGGAGCATGTGAGTCTTCTTCCAAGCTCCATGCTCTTTTTTGCTACATATTCCCTACCCTTTTTGATAAAGTAATACTGCCTTTCAGGCTCGCTTTTTGGGGCCGGAACACTTAAGTCTATGTTATCAATAATATTTGAAATGGGTGTGGTATTCATGTATCTTGTTTCCTTCTTCGTTAAGTTAAGCTTATGTAATCTATTTTTCTATATTTGAAATGCCAAGTCCACTTAATAATCTGTCAATATTCTTAACATTATCATCATAGCTGTTTTGGGCATTATATATTTTCATCTCAGTTTTTATATCCGCAAGGTCTATTTCTTCATAGTGCTTAAGCTGTGAAATATATGCCGGGTCCTTTTCAAAATATACCTTGAGGGCTCTTAAAGCATCCTTGTAGCCGAGAAGCATTCTGAATTTTGTAGCGTTTGCTGAAAAATTTAAGGTTCCGGTAACTAAGTCTCCAAGAGATACACTAGGATATATTTCGATAAAATCTGCGTCCTTATATGCTGACAGATTCTTCCTTGAATTGGGGTTAAGTCCGCATACGATAATGTGCCTTAAACCATTGTCATATAATGGCTTAACGGGAATATTGTCAGTTATGCCTCCGTCATAGTACAGCTTATTGTTGTAGCTTACCGGCTCATACAGGACAGGAAGTGCTGAGGATGCCAAAATAAGCTTATCAATATCTTCATTGGAAAGTCCATTCAGGCATACATATTCAGGAGCTTTATTTTCCTCTGAAATATAGTTTGATATCGTTACACATATATCCTTATTGCCTTCTCTTACAGCATCATAATCAACGTACTCTTCCATAAGGCTGAGCATTTCATTCCTTGCCATAAAGCCCGGCTTTCCGTCAAACATAAGATTTTCATCTATTTCAAACACTGTCTCGAAATCAATTTTACCCCAGGCTTCTACACTTCTTTCCGGAGATGCACCTGCAAAAAGGACTGCATTTATGGCACCTATTGATGAGCCTGATATGTGTGATATTTTATCCCATAGCCCGTATTCGCACAAAGCCTTGTATACGCCCAGCTGATAGGCACCCTTACCGCCTCCGCCGCCCAGACACAGTCCGTAGGCATCTGAAAAAACTTCTGTGTTTGAGGCATGATCCTCAGTACCCTTTGCATTGTTATCTTTGTACGCGTTTTTATCTGCAATCATGCGTTCAAGCTCTGCAATTTTTGCTGAAATTTCCTCTTTATTCAAGCTGCATACCTCCAAAATTCATAAAACTATACGATAACGCCTGTTTCAGTTATAATAATATCCGGTTTTATATCAGTAGCTTCTGCTACAATATGATCTACCACCTGACAATTATATGCCAGTGCAATCTTATATAGCATTGGCTTGTCGGAAAGATATCTGTCATAGTATCCCCCTCCAAAGCCTATTCTGTTTCTGCATTTGTCAAAAGCCACCCCCGGCATAACAATAAGACCATCCTGGGGGTCTTTAAATATGTCAGAATGTGGCTCTAATATACCGAAGCTTCCAGGCTTCAAATCTTCAATACCTTCTATCATTATAAAGTGCATCTCTTTATTAAATACCTTTGGAGCATAAACATTTTTCCCATCCGCAATTGCCTGGTTCATTATGTGATTTGTTTTTACTTCGTTTCCCTTGGAAACGTAAATACATATATTTGATGCTTTTTTATATGAGTTATGCTCCAACAGTTTTTTGCATATATTATCAGACCAGTTTATAACCTGCTCCATATCAAGGCTATCTCTAAGGGCCTTTATTTCTTTACGAACAGATACTTTATTTTTGCACATATTCTATGCCTTTCTGGTAGGATCTAAGTCCTCAAGCTTTGTTATTGTTCCATCCTTTTCAAGAATATCAATGTTGTTTAATGTGCTTCTCAGGCTGTTTCTGACAGCAAAGATGTATTCCTGACGAAGCTCCTTCTGCTCCTTTTTTTCTTCCTCGGTAAGGCCTTCTTTTTTTGATTTATGGTAGAGCTCGTTTATTCGGGCAATCTTTGCCTCGTCAATTATTGTTTCATTCATATATTGTTATCTCCTTAAACCAGGTATTCCTTGCTGAGAATAAAATCTACAACATCAAACTGTTGATCTTTGTATGATGTAAACAGAGTTCCTATGTCTTCTCCGTTCATTACCCTTACTATATTATCCATACTGTCTCCTGATACTATTACCATATCAGAGTTAGAATTTGTAGCAATTCGGGCAGCTGCAATTTTGGTAGTCATGCCTCCGGTACCATAAGAAGAGCCTGCGCCTTTTCCCATCTTCATTATGCTTTCATCTATTGTTGTTACTTTGGAAATAAGCTTTGCATCCGGGTTTTTATGTGGGTCATCCGTATAAAGGCCATCTATATCTGTAAGAAGTATGAGTAGGTCAGCATGTATCATGGATGCAACGATTGCTGATAGTGTGTCATTGTCGCCAAATGCAACACTGTCATCAAGCTCGTCAATGGCTACAGTGTCGTTTTCGTTTACAATAGGAACAACCCCAAGCTGTAAAAGCTCGTTAAAGGTATTGATTGCATTTTTTCTTCTTTCATCTGATGATATTACATCAAATGTAAGTAACACCTGTGCGGCTGTTCTGTGATATTCCTGAAATAGCTTCTGATATATCATCATAAGCTGACCCTGGCCTACTGCAGCACACGCCTGCTTAAGCGATGTTGTTTTAGGCCTTCTTAATAAGCCCAGTGACTGAACGCCCACTCCTATTGCACCTGAAGAAACAAGGACAACATCCTTATCCTGATTTTTAAGATCACATATGATTCGAACCAGCTTTTCAAGCTTTGTATAATCAAGCCCGCCGGTTTCTTTATGAATTAACGAAGAAGATCCTATTTTGATTACTATTTTCTTTTTTCCCTTTAAGTATTCCCTATTCATTTTTACTCTCCTATTGAGGCGGTGTATATTTTGATACAATTGCCTCTGCTATCTTAAGTCCGTCTACAGCGGCAGATGTTATGCCACCTGCGTATCCGGCACCCTCCCCACAGGGATATATATTTGTGCCTTCACAGACATATTCGTCGTTTCTTATTATCCTTACAGGCGATGAGGTTCTTGCCTCAATACCTGATAGAACAGCATCATCTGTGTAGTAGCCCGGCATCCTTTTATCAAAGGACATAACTCCTTCTATTATAGCATCCTTTACATACTCTGGCAAACAGCATTTAAGGCTGGTAAGCTTGTAGCTACCCTTTATGGAAGGCTTGATGCTTTTGAAGCCGGTTGATGGAATATCATTCCTATAGTCTCCAAGCAGTTGTACAGGAATATGCCCCTCTCCCGCCTCATAAGCGGCTTTCTCCCACTTCCTTTGAAATTCTACTCCGGCAAGGGGATGGCTTGATTCAAAATCAGAAGGATTAACATTTACTACAATGGCACTGTTTGAATTTACACCATTCCGACCACTGTAGCTCATCCCGTTAACGCATATCTGACCTTCCTCAGAGGAGGCATTAACAACATATCCTCCCGGACACATACAAAAGGAATATACAGCCCTGTGATTGGATGCCTGGTAGGTTAGTTTATAGTCAGCCGCAGGAAGAAGCTGGCTATACTCCGGATTATCACCATATTTCATCCTGTCAATATCAACTCGCTTATGCTCAATTCTGAGTCCCATGGCAAAAGGCTTTTGCTCCATTATAACGCCCTGCTCATAAAGCATCTTGAATGTATCTCTGGCACTATGACCGATAGCAAGCACCAAGGCCTGTGTATTGTAGGTTTTCTCCTCACCTGAGCATAAATCTTTTATTACAACATGGGTAATCCCGCTTTGTTTATCTGAATAAAAATTGCAAAACAGTGAATGAAAGTGAACCTCTCCGCCCATGGCAATTATGTCCTGGCGCATTGCCTTTACTATTGCGGAAAGTACATCTGTGCCGATGTGAGGCTTGTTAATATACATTATATTGGGATTTGCCCCATACTTTACAAATGTGTCAAGTACACAGGTTCTTCTTCCTGACTGATCCTTTATTACTGTATTTAGCTTTCCATCAGAAAATGTACCTGCTCCACCCTCACCAAACTGCACATTACAGTTTGCACGCAAGCTTTCCTGTCCATTCCAGTATTCATTTACAAGCCTTGTTCTGCTGTCAACATCAAGACCACGTTCAAATACAATTGGTTTAAAACCGGCTTTTGCCAGATAAAGTGCTGCAAATAAACCGCATGGACCTGTTCCGATAACAATGGGCCTGTGTTTCATAACTGTATTTCCGGAGTCAGGAAAATGATAAACAACACTGCTTGTTGACATAATATTGTTATTGTTAAGTGATTTTAGCTTTTTTTCTGAAAGCTCAATATCCACATCAATAGAGGCAATGTATTTTACCTGATTAGGCCTTCTGTCATCTAAGGATAGCCTGGCAAAGCTGTATTTTGGTACATGACTGATTCTAAGCGTTTTTTTGATAATCTTCTCTATATCACTGCTTGTGTATTTAAGATTTAATTTTATATTGTTAATTCTTATCATGATTGATTCTCCGTCCGGCCGCCTCGCCTGCCTTTTGACCGCTTAAAATGGCCCACATTATATTGTAGCCTCCACATTTGCCTGTAACATCTGCATATTCTCCTGCAATAAACAGACCTTTATGACCATACGTCTCAAGGGAATCCGAGCGCAGCTGCCTTGTGTCAACACCTCCGCCTGTTGCCTGGCTGTCATCATAGGTTCCGGTTTTTGTTATGGTAAAGGTAAGATGCTTTACCAAGTAAGCAATATCAGAAAGCAGAGCTTCATTTAAGTCCCCTGCCCTTTGTTTTTGTATACATAGCTTTTCGGTAATGTATGATGCTATTTTTTCGTTTATTAGACCATTTAGCATAGCCTCTGCACTTCTATCGCTATTATTGATTACAAATTCCTTTAAATAGTCGAAACAGCATTCATAGGACATGGTTGGTATAAGCTCTATTTCGATTAATGGCTTCTTGTTTTCACTGAGCAATACACCGCACATAATGCTTAGATTAAAAACTGCTATTCCGGATATGTAGCCTTCTCCAAACTGCACCTCTCCGGTCTCTCTATCATATAAATTGTTGTCACAGAGCAGGGAAACATTTGCCTTTGCCCTTACGCCGTTTAGTGCATTTATATTATCACTGCACAAAAGCTTAACAAGAGCAGGTCTTGGCTTAATAATGTTTATATTCAGCTTATTAAGCATATTATAGGAAATGGTTGAGCCCCCAAGCTTTGGTGCAGCTGCTCCTCCGGGTGCTACAATTACACATGTAGCTTCGTACCTTCCTTTGTCTGTATGCACTCTGTATGCTGTATTATTGCACTCGCTTAGATTTGAAATATCCTCTATGAGAGTAACCTCTTCTAAAAGCTTCCGTTCAATTCCAAGCAGCCTTATTCTGTCAGTCATTGCCCAGACAACTGAGGATGCCTGAAGAGATGCCGGATAAATATACCCCTCATCACTATATGATGATATACCCAGGTTATTCATATACTTCTCTACCTGTAGATAACCATCTGTAGTCACTATTTCATAGGGAAAGAATTCATTTGCGCTGTAATAGCTGGATAAATCAAGTCTCTCATTTGCCAGATTGCATTTACCGTTGCCTGTTGCATATAGCTTTTTGCCCAGTTTTTTGTTTTTATCAATTATAAGTATATTTATGTCATTATTTGTCTGTTTAGCCTGTATGGCGGCTGTCATTCCGGCAGCACCGCCTCCTACTACAATAATGTCGTACAATAATCATTCCTCCTGACGTGCGTTGCGTCCAATAAGCTTATCCATTACAGATCATCTATAAAATTGTAGGCCTCCGTTATATTCTTAAAATATATTTTTTTGTATAACTGATTTCTTACAGGGGTGGGTGTACCTTCAGTTACAACATCGGAAAGTCTGCACAGACTGCCATATTTGTTAAATACAGCCACATAACCATCGTAGGAGCTGACATAGAACATTCTGTGATCAAACTGCTCTTCATTTATGATAACAATATCACCGGATAAGCCATTGTATTTGTCTGTTTTATCAGACTGGGCTGAAGTCTCCTTTAATGTACTGCTCATTTGCTTTGAACAGACGTTGACTGTTATTTTTGTATCAACAAATTCAGCAGACCTCTTTTGGATTATTTCTCTAATTATAAAAGATACCACAATTATAGATAAAATGATAATAAAATAATACATAAATCTTCTCATATTATAATCACCTCTATGATTAATGGTATGCAGTTTTTTGAAAAATATAAAAAAGAGAACCCGTAACTTATTGTCCGGGTCCTCTGTAACTTTATATGCAGTTTTAAGGTTATTACGAACCTTTAATTTATTCCCATACTACTCCGGCAACATTGTTGCTTTCAAATACCGTAACATATGTCTTTCCCGGATTGAGCATAAGCTCCTTGCCATCTGATGTCTTATATTTTGTAACGGAATCCCAATCAGCCTTCTCCCATGTAATAGGTACAAGCTTGCCGTCTGAAATATAATAGCCATCACCTGTGCCTACAAGGTCAATAAGCTGTCTGTCGTGATCATCAATGCTTGTATAGTGAGCAAACTGAATGATAATGTTCTTGAAGGTAAGCTGCTTTCCTGTAAGATCATCCACCTGCTTATCTCCATACTGGAATCGGTTGTACACCTTATTCTTTGAGTCGTATTCAAACCATGGCTGTGTATAGTTGCTCATATTAAGTGTGAGCTTATTTACTGCCTCACCGGCCGGTTCAGTATCCTCCTCATTAAAGAGGAATTTGCTTTCAAAATCCTTTTCGTGCTTTGTGCGGCATCCAAGGTAGTCAAGACCTGCTTTAATCATCTCACCATTTGTATATACATTGTGAGGTGCGTCTCTGTCTGATGATCTGTAAAATGCAACCGTTCCCTCTCCGCTAAGTCCGCTTATATGGTCTATGCCGGTTCTGTCCAGCTCATCCTGTCCCTGTGGTGACTGACCATAGTGCATGTAAATTGCATCAAACTCATTTGCAGTTGTAACGTAATAAGGTCTGCAGCTTCTGATTGAACCAACCTTTTCAAGCTTGGTATAGTCGCTGAAAATGGCAAGCATTCTTGTAATTCCGCCTTCAACAACGAACTCATAAACAATATCAGCCTGACCTATACCTGACTGAGGTATGGCATTTTCAATATTGTTTATCATAATTGCAATAGGTCTGCCATACTGTTTCTTTCTTTTGGCATTCCACTCACCTGTAAGGTCGTTATAAATTCCTTCATGGAAGGTCTCTGTCCCTGCAGATGCAGATTTCATAAATTCAGCCTGTGATACATCAACTTCAGATACAGCTTCTGTTGTACTTTCTGTTCCTTTATCATTACTTTTACCACATCCGACAAGTGATATTCCCATCACCAAAGCTGCAGTAATAATCAATCCCCTTTTAAGCATCTTCATAGTCTCTTGTATATCCTTTCATTTTAAGTATAGTTTCCTGCATTTCTTCCATGATCAGGCGTTCGTTATCCTCCATATGGTCATATCCAGACAAATGAAGCATGCTGTGCGCCACTAAGAAAGCCAGTTCTCTTGTCTTTGAATGATTATATTGTCCAGCCTGTTCATAAACCTTATCAATAGATATTACAATATCTCCAAATAGCAGTTCACCTGTTGCCAGATCAAAGTAGTCACACCGGCTATCTATAAGACCATCAAAGTTTCCAGGAATTGTATAATCAATCAGAGGGAAGGACAAAACATCTGTTGCTCTGTCAATGCCTCTCTGCTGGTTATTGATTTCATGTATGGTTTCATTGTCTGTAAGTATCACATTGACCTCACATTCATATGGACAATTTACAAAGTCTAGTGAAGCCTCAATTGTATTTTTTATGACTTCTTCATAGTCCTTTATATCAATATCACCATACTCATTTTCTATATTAATTGACATGTTATCTTCCTCTGTTTTTTTGTTCAGGACGACTTTCAGATTTTTTTCTGTTTTGCCTGTTTATTCTCTCCTCATATTTGTCGTATGCATCTACAATCTTTTGTACCAGCGGATGCCTTACAACATCCAGGCTTGTTAAATGACAAATACTAATGTCATCTATACCGGAAAGAACCTTAAGTGCCACATCAAGTCCTGACTGAGCGTCTTTTGGAAGATCCTTCTGGGAAAGATCTCCGGTTATAATTGCTTTGGAACCAAAGCCTATACGAGTAAGGAACATCTTCATCTGAGCCGGAGTTGTATTTTGCGCTTCATCGAGAACGATATACGCATTGTCCAGGGTACGTCCTCTCATGTATGCCAGAGGTGCCACCTCGATCAGTCCCTTCTCCATATTTTTCATAAATGCATCTCCGCCCATAATCTCATATAGAGCATCGTACAACGGCCTTAAGTATGGGTCCACCTTGCTCTGCAGATCTCCGGGAAGGAAGCCAAGCTTTTCTCCTGCTTCAATAGCAGGCCTTGTGAGGATAATCCTGTTAACCTCATTATTTTTAAATGCGGTAATTGCCTTAGCCATGGCCAGATAAGTTTTACCTGTTCCCGCCGGGCCTACACCGAAAACAATCATATTGTTATCTATGGCACTTGTATATGACCGCTGACCTATGGTTTTTGGTTTTATAGGTTTGCCATTTATTGTGTGGCATATGATATCCCTGTCAAGAGCATCTAAGTTCTCTTTAATCTTACTATTGCTGCCTAAAACCATAGATATAATATAGTCAACCTTCTGGGCATCAAGGACTGATCCTGTCTCTGCCTTGTGAATAAGCTGTTCTAGGACATCGACAGACTTCCCGACTTCCTCTTTTGTGCCGCTTATTTTGAGCTTATCATCTCTTAGTATCATAGATACATTAAATGCTTTTTCAATTTTTTTAATGTTTACATCAAATTGCCCAAATACAGCTTGAATATAGCTTGAGGCAACTGTAATAGATTCTGAATAATTGTCCAAATATATACCTCTGCTTTATGTGTGTTAATTGGATGCATCCTTTGATACATCAGTGTCAATGGGACTTAAGGATCCAACCGGAATGATGACCTTCATATCACCCTCAGCTGTTACACCATCAGTACCATGTGTAATCATAACATTTTTTTGGACAATTTGCACCCCTTTTTCCTGCATTTTGCCAATATATCTTGCCAGCTCCTTCCTTGCAAATGCATCAAGCTCAGATTTCGTGCGTTTTTCGCTCTTAAGCTCATAGTACTCATTTTTTCCTAAATTGACACATAAGGGAAGGTACAAGTCTGAAAAATGCACTTGATATGTATTGTATACTTTGTCATACGAAAGGCCTAAATCAGCTTCACTTTCTTTTCTTTTATACAGGTTTACACTGGTTCTCCCAAATGTTATTCCTACGGAGAAAAGCTTATCTTTCGTAATATTCTTTTTGTAAGATATACTGTCTATTTTATCCTGGTATGGAATATTGCTCACGCCATATACCTCTCCGCTTGCACATACATATTTTGTCTCCACTATCTCAAGGCTGTCATTCATAATATTTACTGCTCCGGATATTAGAATATCTCCCTTTTTTACCTGGTCTCCGGCTTTCACTACCGGTGTTCCTGCATTTGCAATAATAGAGCTTATTGTGCAGTCCATGGAAGCTACAATATTACAAGGCATATCGCAGGAGTCCGGGATAAAAATATCCTGAGCTTCGCATATTTTTATTATCAGCTTGGTTCCTGTAATACTGCATGACGCCCAGGATATCTTATCAAAGCTGTCCATAATAAACTCAGAAAGTAAATCCGTATCTATTTCTTTTTTGTTAACACCATAGCATGGATAATCCATATCTAAAACGCTTGTGATTTCATCCTTTGTATATGTACTTAATCCGGATACTTCTATATACCATATGTATCTGCTTGCCCAGAAAACAAAGAGTGCCATACATACTACTGCGGCTGCTATCGTAATAAATAGTCGTTTTGTTATGATCCGGCGAATTATTCCTTCACGCTTTGTTATCGTGACAGCAGCATTTATGTTTTGGGCAATATCCTGTATAAGATTAATGTTATTGCTATATGTATAAAAGCCTGCTTTTTCTTTAGAAGTACTGCTCCATGTTTTTATGTTTCTATGACCACATATGTTTAACAGACGTAAGGCATATTCTTTATTACATTCAACAAAGCATATACCATATAGAATCTTCCTTATATCCATTTTTATACCACTAACCAATCTATTCCACTTATTTTTCCGGTAATTCTTATTTCGTAGCACACGTAATGCCGTATTTTCAGACAAGTGCCATATATATTAAGCACACCTTTTCTTGTTTTTACAGATATTTTGTCTTCATCTGAATATATGACATGTCTGAAATTTTCGATTATAAGCTCGTCGTTGTTATACATAGTAATTTTTGAAGTACCGGCACTTACATCCGGGCTCCAGCATGGTGGTTCAAATGATATTATGTTTTTAATTTTTTCGTTCATATATATATCCTTACACCTTTTGGATATTATATGTTTTGCAACAAAAAAAGAGTACCGATAAAATCGGTACTCTGAAAAATCAAAATATCTAATCAATGTAAAACAATGATTTACTTATACTTGCGCTTTCTAGCTGCCTCTGATTTCTTCTTACGCTTTACACTTGGCTTTTCGTAATGCTCTCTCTTACGAATCTCCTGCTGAATACCAGCCTTCGCACAATTTCTCTTGAATCTGCGAAGAGCGCTATCTAAGTTCTCGTTTTCTTTAACAATTACACTTGACATTCTCTCACCTGACCTCCCTCCAGTTGTAAATTATGCTACCAAATAACAACTGATTGGGTATTTTTAAGCACAAAATGTATTATAAACATAAAATGCCTTATAGTCAACAAGAAAATGACAAATTATTTAATTATAAGGCATAATTACTGATCAAGCTGCTCCTTAGCAACTGTAACAGCCTGTGTAAGAGCTGCGTCAATTCCGTCAGGTTTTTTACCTCCGGCCTGAGCCATGTTAGGACGTCCACCGCCGCCGCCACCAACAAGACCTGCAACTGCCTTGATGATATTTCCTGCATGTGCTCCCTTTGCTGTTGCAGCATCTGTTGCCATCGCAATAAGGTTAACCTTACCATCCTTTGCTGAGGCAAGTACAACAACACTGTCTCCCAGCTTGCTCTTAAGGTCATCACCAAGATTTCTAAGAGCGTTCATATCTGTATCAGGAATATTAGCAGTAAGTATCTTTACTCCGTTTGCATCAATTGCATTTGAAAGAAGATCACCTGCAGCATCCTTTGCCATCTTATCCTTGAGCTTCTTGTTCTCATTTGAAAGCTCTTTTACCTCTGCAAGAAGCTGCTCAATACGGGCGGTTACTCCATGAATATCTGTTTTAGCGGCCTTAGCTGCGCCTATAAGCTCTTCCTCTATATTCTTGTAATAATCAAGTGCTCCAACAGATGTAAGTGCCTCAATTCGTCTTGTTCCTGCAGCAACACCGGTCTCAGAAATAATCTTGAAGGTTCCGATAAGTCCTGTTGCAGCTACATGTGTACCTCCACAAAGCTCCTTGGAGAAGTCACCCATGGAAACAACACGAACCTTCTCGCCATACTTCTCTCCAAAGAGTGCCATTGCTCCGGTCTTCTTCGCTTCATCGATTGACATTACGTCAGTGCATACAGGAATATTTGCTGCTATCTGCTCATTTACAAGCTCTTCAACCTTTTTAATCTCGTCCTTTGAAAGTGCCTGGTCATGTGAGAAGTCAAATCTCAGTCTTCCTGCTTCAACAAGAGAACCGGCCTGTTCAACGTGATCACCGAGAACAAGCTTAAGGGCCTTCTGAAGAAGATGTGTTGCTGAATGGTTATTGCAGATCAGTGCTCTGTTGTCGGTATCTACTTTAAGCTCAGCTACATCACCGACATTGAGCTCTCCGGACTCAACATAACCTATGTGAGCAATTTTTCCGCCTACAGCCTTGATTGTGTCAACTACAACAAATGTACCACCTTTTGTCTTGATAATACCTTTATCTCCTGTCTGACCACCCATGGTAACATAGAAAGGAGTTTCCTTAACTATTACAGATGCCTGTGCACCTTCCGAAACGGTATCGGCTATCACGGACTTCTTTGAATCCCCATCCTGGATTTCCGTTGTGATTGCAATAATATCAGATGAATACGAAAGCTTATCATAGCCAACAAAAACAGATGTCATGTCAGCAGGAAGCTCCTCGTATACAGTTGCATCAGCTCCCATATAGGTCGTTGTCTTTCTTGCTTTTCTTGCAGTTTCCCTCTGGATGTTCATGCATTCAGTAAATCTGTCCTCATCAACGGTTATGCCCTGCTCCTCAAGAATCTCCTTTGTAAGATCAAGTGGGAAGCCATATGTGTCATACAGCTTAAATGCATGATCACCTGAAAGACAAGTCTTGCCCTCTGCCTTGATATCAAGGATAAAGTCCTTAAGAATAGCAAGTCCTGTATCGATCGTTTTGTTAAAGCTGTCCTCTTCTTTATCTATTTTGTTGAATATATATTCCTTCTTCTCTCCGAGCTCCGGATATGCGTCCTTTGAAACCTCGATAACAGTGTTTGCAAGCTCGGACAGGAACTTACCCTTAATACCCAGAAGCCTTCCGTGTCTTGCTGCACGGCGAAGGAGTCTTCTAAGCACATAGCCTCGACCTTCATTTGATGGCACGATACCATCTGAGGTCATAAATGTAACGGAACGTATATGGTCAGTGATAAGTCTTATTGATACATCCTTCTGTGGATCCGTCTCATATACAACACCGGCCATATCACATACCTTGTCACGGAGTGCCTTGATTGTATCAACATCAAAGATTGAATCTACATCCTGAACAATTACAGCAAGACGCTCAAGACCCATACCGGTATCGATATTCTTCTGGTCGAGCTCTGTGTAATTGTTATGACCATCATTGTCAAACTGTGTAAATACGTTGTTCCAAACCTCCATGTATCTGTCACAATCGCATCCTACCGTACAGCCAGGCTTGCCACAACCGTACTTTTCGCCTCTGTCATAATATACTTCCGAACAAGGACCACATGGACCTGCACCATGCTCCCAGAAGTTATCTTCCTTGCCAAATCTGAATATTCTGTCAGCAGAAACACCTATCTCCTTGTTCCATATATCAAATGCTTCATCATCCTCCAAATATACAGAAGGATAAAGTCTGTTTTCATCAAGTCCTACAACCTGTGTTAAGAATTCCCATGTCCATGCAATTGCCTCGTGCTTGAAATAATCTCCAAAGGAGAAGTTACCAAGCATCTCAAAAAAGGTACCATGACGGGCTGTCTTACCAACGTTCTCAATATCTCCGGTTCTGATACACTTCTGACATGTTGTTACACGTCTTCTTGGCGGAACCTCCTGTCCTGTAAAATATGGCTTAAGAGGCGCCATACCGGAATTGATAAGCAGCAAGCTGTTATCATTGTGCGGAATAAGTGAAAAGCTGTTCATCTTCAGATGTCCCTTGCTTTCCATAAATTCCAGAAACATTTTCCTAAGTTCGTTAACTCCGTAATTCTGCATTGTCTATTGCCCTCCACTATATCTTCCATCAGCTTAAAACTGTTCACAGGCTGATAAGATTTGTATAATTGTTAATTCTCTTTAATAAGACTTGTAAAGAAACATGTTCTGTTTCCTGTGTGACAGGCAGCTCCAATCTGTGATACCTTTGCAAGTATCGTGTCCTTGTCACAGTCTATGCTAAGAGACCTTACAAACTGATAATGTCCTGATGTATCTCCCTTTGTCCACAACTCATTTCTGCTTCTGCTCCAGTATGTCATACGTCCTGTCAAAAGGGTTTTTTCGTATGATTCTTTGTTCATATATGCAACCATAAGAACATCGCCGGTCTCGCAATCCTGGGTAACGCATGGAATAAGTCCGTCTGAGTTAAGCTTGAAATCATCAAAAGGAATTGTCGATTCAAACATACATTCAGCTGAGGTATCCGTTTGTCCATTTTCCATTATATCCATCTTTTCACTTTTGTACAAGGAATTTGATGCCATATCTTTATTATTATGCTTATTACACATTGTATATAGCTACCTCCTAAAGTGTTCCCTTTGTAGAAAGCACTCTTCCGTTTAATCTTCTGTCTATCGAAGCGGCCTCGTCAAGAGCCTTTGCAAATGCCTTGAAGGCGGCCTCAATTATGTGGTGGTCGTTGCTGCCGGAAAACTGCTTCAGATTGAGATTCATCTCTGCAGCATAGGAAACTGCGTAGAAAAATTCTTTAACCATCTGTGTATCAAAGTATCCAACTCTCTCTGATTTGAGCTCCAGGTCATACACAAGGTAAGGACGACCGGACAAATCGATTGCGCAAAGTACAAGAGCTTCATCCATAGGAAGAAAGAAATTTCCAAATCTCTTAATAGCCTTTTTATCTCCGAGAGCCTCCTTTATGGCCTTGCCAAGTACGATTCCCACATCCTCGATGGTGTGATGACAATCAACATACAGGTCACCCTTTACTGTTATGTTGAGGTCGAAGAAGCCATGTCTTGCAAAGCTTTGCAGCATATGATCAAAGAAGCCTATTCCAGTGTCTATCTTTGCTTCACCCCTGCCATCTAAGTTAAGCTCCACTACTATATCTGTTTCATTTGTTTTTCTTGTTATTTTTGATATCCTTGATGCCTTATCTGCCAATTTTATCGCTACCTCCTGTATCTTTAGCTTGTATTAGCCCTCAAACCTTACAGCAATTGAATTGGCATGTGCTGTAAGCTGCTCTGACTTCGCAAATGTTTCTATATCCGTGTGTACTGCCTCAAGAGCCTCCTTAGAGTAGTATATAATACTTGACTTCTTAATAAAATCATCCACAGAAAGAGGTGAAAAGAATTTTGCTGTACCATTTGTAGGAAGAACATGGTTTGGTCCTGCAAAATAATCACCTAAAGGCTCTGAGGAATACTCTCCAATAAATATAGCTCCGGCATTCCTTATTCTTGTCATTACGTCAAATGGATTTGCCGTAACAATCTCAAGATGCTCAGACGCAATATCATTTACCGCATCAATTGCATCTGACATGTTGTCAGCAACAAGTATATATCCATAGTTGTCAATGGACTTCCTCATAATTTCTGTTCTTGAAAGCTCCTCAATAAACTTGTCCACCTGGACAGAAACCTTCTCTGCAAGCTCTGTTGAGGTAGTGACAAGTATTGCTGAGGCCATCTCGTCATGCTCAGCCTGTGAAAGAAGGTCAGCAGCCACATATCTTGGATTTGCAGTTTCGTCAGCAAGGACCAGCACCTCGGATGGGCCTGCTATGGAGTCAATGCTTACATGTCCGTATACTGCGCGCTTTGCAAGGGCCACAAATATGTTTCCGGGGCCGACAATCTTATCAACCTTCGGAACCGACTGCGTGCCATATGCAAGGGCTGCAATAGCCTGTGCGCCTCCTGCCTTATATATCTCATCCACTCCTGCTTCGTGTGCTGCAACTAAAGTTGTAGCATACACAACCCCCTCTGCATTACAAGGAGTTGTCATTACAATCTTATCTACACCGGCAACCTTAGCAGGCATTACATTCATAAGAACGGAAGAAGGATATACCGCTTTACCACCCGGAACATAGACACCAACTGCCTTCAGCGGTGTAACCTTTTGACCAAGAAGTGTTCCATTTGGCTTTGAATCAAACCAGCTGTACTGCTTTTGCTTTTCGTGATACTCCAGTATGTTCTTTTTTGCCTTTCTAATTACATCTAAAAGCTCATCACTTACCTGAGTATATGCATAATCGATCTCTTCCTGTGTAACCTTAATATTGGAAGCTGTGATATCTGCCTTGTCAAATTTCTTTGTATATGCAAATAAAGCATCATCTCCATTGTCCCTGACATCATCAACGATACCCTGAACGGTATCGGCATAGTCCCCATAATTGCTTGGGCTTCTTTTCAGAAGATTATTCAGAAGATCTTTTTTTGTTTCTGAAGTAAGCTTTACTATTCTCATGTCTAAATCCTCCGTTTTTTACTGTTCCTTTATCAATTTGTTTAGATCTGAAAGAAGCTTATGGATTCTTTCATTTTCCATTTTTAGGCTAACCTGATTTACAACCATTCTTGCAGAAAGTGGGCAAACCTCCTCAAGCACCTCAAGACCATTTTCTCTTAAGGTGCTTCCGGTTTCTACAATATCCACAATAACCTCTGAAAGTCCAACGATGGGAGCCAGCTCCACAGAGCCATTAAGCTTAATGATTTCCACAGTCTGGTGCTTTCTGTTATTAAAATAATCCTTTGCTATAACAGGATATTTGCTTGCAACTCGAATTATTTCATTTCGCTTCAGAAGCTCTCTTGCTGAAGAAGGTCCGCATACACACATACGGCACTTTCCAAAGCCCAGATCCATAACCTCATATAGATTTCTTCCTTCCTCAAGAAGTGTATCCTTTCCTACAACACCTATATCAGCGGCACCATATTCCACATAGGTTGGAACATCCGTAGCCTTTGAAAGAAAGAATTTCATCTTAAGCTCATCATTCACAAATATAAGCTTTCTTGTGTCAGGAACCTTCATTTCCTCACATGTTATACCTATTTGTTCAAGCAATGCAAGTGTCTTTTTTGCAAGTCGACCTTTTGCCAGTGCAAATGTCAAATATCTCATAATATTATACCTTTCTGTCTGATATAGTAATCCTTCTATAATTCTCCATTCCACATTGTTGAGGAATCTGTAATTAAGTCATATATTACGGCCTTTTCATTGCTTTCATAATGAATGAGGCCTGAAAAATGCTCCCTCTTTGCATAATCAATATAGTCATTTATTGTTCTTCGCTGTGATTTTCTTATTAGCTCAAGCTTTTTGCCGTTGCTTCTAAGCTTCATGGCTGCCTTTATTGCACTCTCCTGATGCTCTATGTCATAGAGGATTATCAGATTGGAATAATCCACATCGATTTCAATATTCTGTCTATACATAGCCATAAGAAGCTCTTCCACTGTGAAGGCAAAGCCTATTGACGGTGCATCCTTGCCAAACTGCTTAAGAAGATTGTTGTAACGGCCACCCTTTACGACAGCATCTCCGGTGCCGTAGGTGTAACCTCTGAATATGATACCGGTATAGTAATTGTATCCATCAAGCATACCGAGGTCGAAGCCTAAATGATTCTCATAACCATAGAATTTGAGAGCATTGTATACTCTTTTTAGTCTTTTGATGGCATTCAGTGAGGTGTCATTGGATACATACTCCTCCGCCTTATCCAGCATTGAAAAACCGCCAAACAACGTACCAAAGGAGGCAAAGGCCTTCTTGAGAGAATCGCTTATGTCAAGCTCCTTTACATATTCCTCAAGACCGAAGAAGTTCTTTATATGTATATATTCCTTAATCTGGTCTTCAGCCTCACTGTTGATATGAGACTCTGCAACAAGTCCCTTGAAATAATCAATCTGTCCTATTTCAATCTGATAATCCTTTATGCCAAGCTGCTCAAAGCAGTCGATTACTGTTGCTATGATCTCGGCATCAGCCGCAGAGGAATCATCATTTATCAGCTCTGCTCCTATCTGGGTAACCTCCTTCAGCTTTCCCTGAAGCTTTAAGGTGTTTGTGTAGGTGTTACCTGTGTAGCATAGTCGGATAGGGAGCTCCTCATGTGCATAATACTTTGCAACACATCTTGCAATGGAAGGGGTAATATCAGGTCTTAATACAAGAGTGTTGTTATCCCTGTCAAAGAATTTGTACATCTCATTTGATGGCGCGGAGCCCTTATCTCTGTTAAATATATCAAAAAATTCAAAGGTAGGAGTCTCAATATCGTGATAGCTGTATAGCTCAAGGATATGATGGAGCTTTTCAATAACCTTTCTCTTCTTTTTACACTCAACGTCGTAGGTGTCTCTAACTCCATCCGGTGTCTGTAATAATTTGTCCTGCATATATATATTCTCCTTAATAACAGTATAGATGCTTTATTGAATTAAAGTGCTAATTCGCTAATTTGTTAGTATATCAACGTGCCCATTATAGTAAAGCACTCATTATTTGTCAACTGAGTTTTAAAATATGTTATTCTTCTCTTTCAGACAAATCAAGCTTTAAGGTTTCCAGATAGTGAACCAAAGCTCCACCCTTTGCTTTTACAAAATATGCGGTATTCAGCTCGTTATATTTGAAGTTCTGAGCATGTCCGTTTTCAGCCCTGGTTATATAGTCCATCAGCTCAGAAAATCTCATGTAGTACAGCTGATTTCTACCTGTAAACATGATTATTAAAAAGCTTATACCATTCTGCCTTTCATAGTCCTTCATGAAATCAACCTGGTGCTGATGTATATTTCTAAGAGAAAAGGTGTCCGTGCTGCATTCCTTTGCATCAAAGCATATCGGTATACCCTGCACAACGCCTATATAATCAACAGTGGAATCCTTTTCAAAATAAGCCAGTGTTATCTGGCTGCTTTCCTTATCTATTTTTATAGGGGTAATTGGAGTTGGTATTTTTTGAACAAGTGCCAGTCCCTTTTCTCTGTAATATTCATTTGTGTGGTTAATCATATCCTCAAGGGTTGAGCCCCTGAGTCCCCTGGAATTCCAAGTAGCCATTTAGTCAAACAGCTCCCTTTCAATAGTTTTATAGATTGGTGGTTTAAAGGCAGAAAAGGATTTGCCGCTCAGATAGCTAAGCGCACCATCTATATCGGCAAATGTAATTTCACCGCAGTGAAGAAGCTGATTTTTCAGTTTAAATCTCTGCCTAATCTGTATGTTTTCCTTGCTGTCACCATATTTGGAGTCTCCTATTATAGGATAACCAAGGCTCTTCAGCTGAGCTCTGATCTGGTGGGTTTTGCCGGTTATCAGTCTGACCTTAAGTTCTGTATAGCCGCCTTTACACTGTATCGGAGTAAATATAGAGTGTATTTCCTCAGGCTTATCATTTCCTGCCTTATTAAAAGCCTTTTCCTTGGAGGAAAAGACCTGTACCATGTTTGTTTTTTCATCCTTAACAAGGTAAGCAGTTACATCCATGGATGACTTTATACTACCCTTTACTATTGTGTAGTAGTATTTGTCCAAAAGATGCTCCCTGATTATTCTTGAAAGCTCCTGGCTTCCTGTGAGGGATATTCCGCACAGCACTATACCCGAAGTATTTCTGTCAAGCCTGTTGCAAACAGAAGGCTTAAAGGTCATAAGAGTATCCGCTGATATATGACCGCTATCAAGAAGGTAATCGATAACCGCTTCATTTAAGGAATAATCATCCTTTGACGCTTTCTGTGTTAACACTCCCTGCGGCTTGTGAGCGATTAGTATGTCCCGGTCAGCATATATGACCTCAGGCTTAAAGTACCCTTTAGGCTTTTCCTTCGTTTTTTCTATGCCCTGGCTTCTAAAGCTGCTTATAGTATCATCAGACATATAAACCTGTATTACATCGCCAAGATATATAATTTCACTCCCGGTTGCCTTGTTTCCGTTTAACTTAATGTTTTTCTTCCGTATCATTTTGTAGACAAAGCTTGATGGGGCTTTATCAAGATATTTCATCAAATACTTATTAAGCCTCTGTCCTGCCTCGTCCTTTGAAATTATTATTTCTCTCATACTAAAGTCCCAGTTCAAACAGTCTGTTTCTTATCTTCTCATCACTACATACAAAATCATCATTTGGCGCTTTAATTTTCCTTGCCTTGGCGACAAAATCGTCTATATCAGTTGAAATTATTATTACATAATTCTTTTTTTGTCCTTCAAAGGATGCCTGAATGATTTTTTTCAATTCATTTTCATCTGATATTTTTTTCCCAAATGCACCATTGTAGTAAAACAGCATTCTTCCATCCCGGATTACTGCAACAGGGAAATATATTATTCCTTCATATCTGCTTATAGATATGTCATAGGTAATTGACGGCTCATTAAAATATTCAAGCTTCTTAAGCTTTTCGTATTCCTCATTTGTCAGCTCTTTAAAATTGGCACAGAGAAGATAAGCTACAAGCTGCTTTGCGAGAGGCAGAGCAATGAGAATAGGGATAATAATAAATATAGATTTCCTTGTGTCAAATAGAATTATTGTAAATACAACGCCGGCTATTACAAAAAGACCAAGTATTATAATACTGATAAGCAGATTCCGCTTATATTGATTCATATATCCATGCTGACCCTTATTCATGTCCACCTCCAAAATACATTATTTCAAAAAGCTTATTGCAATCTTATGTGGTACAACCTTGCACAGCACTCTGAGGACATGCATTGCAGGTGAATATACTGATACGTCACAAAGGTAGTAAGCATCAAAGAGAGCCTTTTTAACAACTGCCTCAGGCTTTACCCTGAAAAGCGACTTGTAAGACTTAGTTTTTGTATATTTTTCTGCTATTTCAAAGAACTCGGTTTTTACCGGTCCCGGACAAACCGCTGTCACCGTGATATTCCTATCTGAAAGCTCTCTGCCAAGTGCTCTTGATAAGCTAAGCACCATCGATTTTGTTGCAGCGTAGATGGCAAATGAAGGCTGTGGCAAAAAGGCAGCAACTGAGGCAACGTTGATAATATTTGACGGGCCACTCATGTAGGGAAGGGTTATCTTTGTTATTGCGGCAAGGGCCCGGCAATTAAGATCTATCATACCGGTTATATCCTCATAAGGCATATCCTCAAAATGACCTGCTATTCCGTAGCCGGCAGCATTGACAAGAACCCTGACAGAAGGATCCTGACGCTCAAGAATTGAGTTATAAAAACGAATATCATTTTCCTTTGTCAGATCAAGCGCAAGAATTCTAACCAGCTTTTTGCTAACAGAGTTTATCATTTTTTTTGTCTCAGCCAGCTTATCCTTTCTTCTTGCAATAAGCCATATTTCCTCTACTGTTTTATACTTCTGCGCAATCTGAATTGCAAATTCTCTTCCAATCCCTGAGGAAGCACCTGTTATAATTGCTACTTTCTTCATCACATCATCCTCCATCCAGATAAATACTTGTTTTTAAGTGTATTTCTGTTATTCTTTGCCCACCCGAGAGGATATCCGTCCACACATACAAGAACATATCCTTCAGATAAGCGGGCGTCTTCATCTGCTTCTATAGTTTCTCCCTTTAAATATTTAACTACACGAACATCATCCTGTGAAAGATTAAAGGTGTTGTCATATTCATCAGCCTTCAAATACATGGCAAGGCTCTGACTTGGCTCAAATCTGTTCTTTTTTACCTCGCCGAGGAAAAGACCGTGCCTAAGGAGTCTGAGACCTTTAACGTCCGGCATTCCATTTGCAATAAAAAATAGTCTTCCTTTATTTTCCTCTATGCAATTTCTGTCTATTTCTGATTTTCCTGAAATGTGGGAAAAGAAACTGTCAAAATCATCGTCAGCTCCATATTTTTTATATTTATACTGAGCTGCAGCAAAATGTGAGCCCTCCTTATCCTTCTCAAACAAAGCTATAAAATGACCTTCTCCATCTAAGTGGTGAGGCCATAGTCTTGCGCACTTTACAAGCTCCGGGTTGTCCGTCTCGCCCCACTTTGGATTTCCCGTGTCAAACCTCTCATACTTTGGAAAATCCACAAGATGCAGGCTTTTATCTATTGAGAGAAGATACTCAACGGACTGCTCATCCTCGAGAGGAGAAAAGGTACAGGTTGAATAAAGAAGTCTGCCCCCCGGCTTTAGCATCTTCACGGCCTCATTTAATATTCCTCGTTGAAGTCCTGAAAAAAGCTCTATGCCATTGTTTTCCCATGCTGTAATCATGGATGATGACTTCCTGAACATGCCCTCCCCTGAACAAGGAGCATCAATAAGTATCTTATCAAATGTACATGGAAAAGCTTCTGCAAGCTTGTTTGGCGGTTCGCTGACTACACACATATTTCCTATTCCAAACAGCTCCATATTTTTTAGGAGAGCCTTTGCTCTGGAGTTACTGATATCGTTAGAAATAATTATGCCTGTATTATTAAGCTTTGCTGCAAGCTCCGTCGATTTGCCGCCGGGAGCAGCACATATATCCAAAACCAGATCACCCTCATTTATATCAAGGACGCTGGCCGGCGTCATGGCCGACGGCTCCTGAATATAGTAAAGACCTGCAAAATAATATGGATGTTTTGAAGGCGTGCACTCCTTTGGGTCATAATAAAATCCATTAGTGGTCCATGGAATTTGGGTTACATCAAAGGGGCATATTCTCAGAAACTCTTCTACAGATATCTTTGATGTATTTACACGTATTCCGTGATGCATTTCCTCATTCAAACAGCTGATGTACGCGTCATATTCTTCACCCAGCTGTAGTTTTATTCTTTCATCGTATGCTTTTGGTAGTGACATAGCCTCTCCTTAGTTTATACTTTGAGCCTTATAGCCCTCTGCTATCAAATCAAGCTGTTTTGCAAAGTTTTCAAGCAGGGCAACATCGTCCTTTTGATAGATGGAGTAAAACTCATCCTGTATCTTCTGAACCTCACGGGGATTACCTACTTTGTATAGATTTTGAATTCCCACAATGATCTCCGATACTATATTTGCCTTGATATTAAAGGAATTCTGGGCATCCATAATCTCGCCTCTGACGTAGCTCATCTCATGATCCAGTGCTACCGTGGCATCTGCTGCATTTCGAAGCTTTCTCCTTATGTCATCGGGTATTCCGGTCTTATACTTGTATTGAAGAGAATGTTCTATTGTCGCCCAGAAATTCATGGCCATCGTTCTTATCTGTATCTCAGCCTGAAGTGTTGTACAGCCACTTACCGTATACACATCATAATCGAGTATTATGTGGTAGCTCTGATATCCGCTTGGCTTTTTATTTGTAATATAATCCTTTTCCTCGCGAATTCTCATATCCTGTCTTTCACGAATGATTTCAACTACCTTTTCTATATCCTCCGTAAACTGGCACATAACCCTGATTCCGGCAATGTCATCCATTTCTTCTACTATGCGGTCCAGGGGGATTTTTTTCTTCTGCAGCTTGTCTAATATGCTTGATACAGTCTTAACTCTACCTGTCACGCTTTCAATTGGGGAGTACATACCCATACTCCTATACTGCATGATTATATGGTTAAACTTAACAAGCAGCTCATCCACTGCCTGCTGATATGGTGAAAGAATCTCTTTCCACATCTGAATCTCCAAGCTGCCACCTCCTTATCATAAATGATGTCTGTTTAATCCTGAGCTACTCGTGTGCTTAGGAATGTCTGTTCATTTTTTCCTTTCTCAAAGTCAGGGTATTCTTCCACAAGCTGGCAGGAAAGCTCATATGCCGTGTCATAATCACCCTTCTTTTCATAATAATTTACCTGGAGCAACAAAAGCTCTTTTCTATATACGGTATCATTACAGCTAAGACCATTTTCAATATAGGCAATAGATGATTCCATATCCCCTTTATTTAAGTAGTATGAACCGTACATGGCATATATATATGAATTAAATCCAAAAGCCTGCACATAGGTTTCGTAGCATTTAAACATGTTTTCCACATCATCAGTAACTGCATAGCAGGTTCCTATGTACATATTGAGCTCAGGATATGTCTTTGCCTGGGATTTTAATACATCTATGGCACCTCCGTAATTGCCCTTTGAAAAATCACTGAGTGCAACTGCCAGGTCCTTCAAATCAGAAACATCCGTTCCACCGCTGTTAAAGGAGGCTTCTGAAAGCTCGCCATATATAGCGGCTGCCTCCGTATATCTTGCGCTCTTTAGACAGGAGTCTGCAAGATATAGCTTAATGTTCATATCCTTTCTCTTTGAATATAATTGTTTCTCATCCAGGGCTTGATTAAAGGATTCTATTGCCGCATCATAAAGTCCCTTATCATAGTATTCTGTTCCCTTTTTATACAGCTCATCCTTATCTGACATAATTGCAGATATTGCATATGAAAGAAACAGACCAAGTACGCCAAATAAACAAAGGACAAAAATGATCAAACCAACATTTATTCTTCTTCTTTTCTTAAATATACTTTTCTTTCTCTTTGACATTGAATAACTCCTTCTATCTGTATGTAAATTATCTCATGCAAATAAATGATAATCCTCGTAACATATTATCACATGATTGCTGGAATATAAAGCTAAATTAGTTTTATACTGCCCTCAAGTGTGTTTCTCATAAAAAATAGATGTTATACATACAAAAAACCGTATATTCCAGTTGACAGAATATACGGTTATTCGTTTATATATTATGAAATAGGTATTAAGCTTTCCTAATGAAACAATATTATTACTCGATAGGAATAACTCCTCGTTCCATAACTTTCTCTATGTTGGACTTAGGTGTTCTAAAATTACCACCATCCTCATTCTTGAAGCCGGAATATATTCTAGAACAGAGTCTTCCATCGTTGTCAACACACACCTGGACGATGATCCAGTCCCAACCATCATTTTTTGCGCTGGCTTTGGTTTTGGCATTATCAATATTAACTCCTTCAGCCTTGAGAAAATTATATAGTTCAGTACAATAGTTCCAGTCAGCGGTTGATGCATGACCATCTATTATTACACCTCTGTCAGCTCCGCACCATACACCGTTGAAGTTCTTGCCGTGATATGGAGACGGAGCATAGCTCTTGTCACCCTTGCACATCATTACCCAGGCACCATACCCTTGTGTTCTTAGTCCCTCCGGAACCTCCATAGTACCATCAGAAAAGGCGTGAATCATTACAGTTTCAATGGCCTTAGCATTTGCAATGTCCTTAGACCTTTTACTCTTTTCTACATACTTTATAAGTGTGGGCGCAAGAGCACCTGCTATGATAGCCATAATAGCAATAACAATAATAAGCTCAACAAGTGAAAAACCTTTTGAATCGAAAAACTTTCTCTTTATTCTCTTCATGTTATTTCCCCTCTTTTCATAAAGACTTACCATATCTTTATATCGAATGCCTATATTACATGAAAATACAATTATCGACAAGCTAATACGTAATTCGCATCATACACATTCGTTATATATAGAATAATTACACCATATTATGTATATGTCAAGCCAAATATGAAAAAAATATTAAAATATGAAGAAAATGTAAACAAACATAGTTTAAAAATAAATACTAATGATGGAATAATCTTATACCTGTAAATACCATTGTCATACCATACTTGTCAGCGCACTCGATAACAAGGTCATCTCGAACGGATCCACCCGGCTGAGCAATGTACTTAACACCACTCTTCTTTGCTCTCTCAATATTGTCTGAGAATGGGAAGAATGCATCTGAGCCCAGTACCACATCCTGATTCTTAGCAAGCCATGCCTTTTTCTCATCTGCAGTGAACACCTCCGGCTTTACCTTGAAGCGCTTCTGCCACTCGCCCTCGCGAAGGACATCCTCGTACTCATCTCCCATATATACATCGATAGCATTGTCCCTGTCAGCTCTTCCGAGTCCGTCAACAAACTGAAGCCCCATAACCTGTGGTGACTGACGAAGGAACCAGTTATCGGCCTTCTGTCCTGCAAGTCTTGTACAGTGAATTCTTGACTGCTGTCCTGCACCGATACCGATAGCCTGACCGCCCTTTACGTAGCATACAGAGTTGGACTGTGTATACTTAAGTGTGATCAGTGCAATCTTCATG
Source organism: Coprococcus sp. (assembly GCA_017624085.1). Next base: position 6,157 of record JAGANU010000006.1, on the reverse strand, counting down.
TCTATCTCAGCCTGCTCAGGAAGCTCCTTGCTCTTTGTAACAAAGTTTGAAAGAAGCTCCTTGTCAATTTTAAGCTCATTTCTTCCTTGCTCAAAAGTAATTCCGTATACCTGCTTTCTCTCGATTTCAGCAGGAACATAATTCTCATCTATCTGAATAACGTTGTAGTTGCCCTTTTTCTTTGCAAGAAGAAGCTCCATAGCCTCCTCTGTGTATCCCGGAGCGATAACACCGTCAGATACCTCTCTCTTAATAAGTCTTGCTGTATCAGCATCACATACATCTGACAGGGCGATGAAATCACCGAAGGATGACATTCTGTCAGCACCTCTGGCTCTGGCATATGCACATGCAAGTGGTGAAAGCTCGCCGAGATCATCTACCCAGTAAATCTTTGCAAGTGTATCATCAAGAGGAAGACCTACAGCAGCTCCTGCCGGTGATACATGCTTGAAGGATGTGGCAGCAGGAAGTCCTGTTGCAGCCTTCAACTCCTTAACAAGCTGCCAGCCATTAAATGCGTCGAGGAAGTTGATATATCCAGGCTTACCATTAAGTACCTTTACAGGAAGCTCACTTCCGTCCTCCATATATATTCTTGAAGGCTTCTGATTTGGGTTACATCCATACTTTAACTGAATTTCGTTCATTGCAATTCTCCTTTATTAATTGGTATTATATGTGGATAAATATATTTGCGAAAAATCGTTTGGGATTGGCCGCTTTATTATACATTCTTGTTTACAATACGAGTCTCATAGTTACCTGTCTTGATATCTATATATCTGACAAAGAGAGATACCTTGTTATCCTCATTCAGGCTGTTCCAAACCATATCCGTAAACTCATCTATATCTCCAGAGAGCTTAACCCACTTTGGTTCTCCCTCAAAGCTTGGGAGTGGATTTCCATCGTGCATATATGTATGGATGAAGTGACCCTCACCTGCAACCGGGCTCTCATATGAGAAGGTGTATCTGTTGTTTGCATTTGGATTTCCGTTGTTGCTCTTTAGAATGGACATAGAATAATCATATACACCATTTTCAATGTGCATGACACCTGAAATTCTAGGTGTATAGTTTGGACCGTCCGGCTCAAACTGCCTGATTCTCAGTGACTGCTCAAAAGTAAGCTCACTGTCCATACCGTCATAGATCGTATCTGTCTGATCACCATTTGTAACGATCGTTCTGTTTCCGAGAACTCTTACAGGCGCATAGATGATAAGGCTTGGATCCTCAAGCTTTGACGGATCAAATGCCTCTGTTCGAATACCCTCACCTTCCGTTACAAACACTCTGTTACGGCTGTTTGAGCTTCTTCCCATAATAAAGTAAGCAGTAACAGCCTTGCTACCATCCTCTGATACTCCAATTACGATACCTCTTCCAGGGTATGCATTCTCCTTAAGCTCCTTCTCAAGTGATAACATCTCCATCTTCATTTCCTCCTTCATCTGTGTGTCACCGGGGACAGGTTCCTTGACACATATGTGTCACCGGGGACAGGTTCCTTGACACATTATAAAATTACAAAGAAATAGCCGGCAACCCGAGCTACTAAACATATAATAATATGCATAAATGCCCAGGCGGTCGGCTAAATCTTAACATGCACTCCCTGTAGGTAGTCCTACTCAGCAATCAGCTGTTTCCGCCAGTCGTGCACCTAAACTATTGTCATCATATAATAATCTTATTTTTATTGCAAGCAGAATATTTTGAGATAACCTTTAGCTAATATTTTGAGATATCCTTTAGCTAATATTTTGAGATATCCTTTAGCTAATATTTTGAGATATCCTTTAGCTAAATTATCGATGACTATCCTACCCGATATGCTTTTACTAAAAATCCACCTTATCCGGATGTGAACCTGAATATGCCACATTCGGCATATTTGCAAGAATTGAAATATCCTCATCTGATATGACAAAATCATATATATCCAGGTTTTCCTGTATGCGGGATGGTGTAACTGACTTTGCAATAGGCAGAACCCCCTGCTGATGTACAAATCTCAGGCATATCTGAGCCGGACTCTTTTTGTATTTTTCTGACATATTCTGGATAACATCGTTTTTCAGAAGTGCGCCGTTTCCAAGAGGACTCCACGCCTCCACCAATATATTGTTTTGGTGACAGTAAGCAGTTACATCCGGTTGTGTCATTCCGGGATGAAACTCGATCTGATCAACCATTGGTGCGACTTCCATATCCATCAGAGCCTTTAGGTGATGAGGCAGGAAATTGCTGACCCCGATAGACTTGATCCTACCTTCCTTATAAAGCTTTATCATGGCACGCCACGTATCAACATTGATCTGTTCCCAGTTGTCAAATTGATGTGAGCTGGCAGGCCAGTGGATTAGGTACAAATCAAGGTAATCCAATCCCAGATTGTCCATTGTTTTTTCAAATGCAGCAAGCGCGTTGTAATATCCTCTATCGGAATTGCACAGCTTACTTGTTATAAACAGCTCATCCCTGCTGATTCCTGATTTTCTTATTGCCTCACCGACTTCACTCTCATTTCCGTATGAAGCAGCAGTATCAATATGCCTGTAACCACAAGAAATTGCCTCCACTACAGCTTTAACTGCAGCTTCCTTGTCATCCATCTTCCATGTTCCAAAACCAATCTCAGGAATCTTATATCCGTTTCTCAATACATAATTATCCATGATGCCCTCCTTTGTATTGTGAGTAAAATATGAATAGCTAAGCTTTGTACTCATAATTGTTCAGATACAAATGGTTTGTATACCAAAGCCAGTAATTACTATAATATGGTAGTTAATAGATTGAGTCAACTTTCTGAATTTAAAAACCATGCAAAAAATCGTGATGTAATTAAATAGTATCTATATTTAGCTTATATGTATTAATCTCATATTGATAAGTTTTGCTTTTATCTATATATTATATATTATTCAATAGTATATGGAGGAACAACACATGTCAAAGAAGAACCAGGACGGCGTATACAAGAAGCCAACCAGAGGCTGGAGTGAACGAACAAATAAAATCGTCGGTATTATATTTCTAGTATTTGTAATGATATGCTTTATCATAAGAGGCTTTGTGGGTGGTGATAAGCCGGATGAAGGAAAAGATTCATCAAAGCAGCAATCAACAACACAGGCTTTAACGACTGCGTCTGAGAACCAGGAAGCTCAGAACTTGCAGCAAGACGAAGAAGGTGACAATCAGACAAGCACTGACACAGAAGCTGATACTACTACTTTAAGGGAGCAGACTTACTACACATTCCGAAATGAGTCAACGCTTGAAAGTCATTATGAGAAGCATGGTAACGAATTCACATATAACAATTCACAGGAATATGTGGACGGTGCAAACCGTGTTATTGCCAATCCAAACTCTCTGCACAAGCTTGAAGCTGAGGACGGGGATGATGTGTACTATCTTGAAGAAACAAATGAATTTGTAATTGTATCAACAGACGGATATATAAGAACCTATTTTAAGCCTACCAAAGGAAAAGAATACTTTGATAAACAATAGAAGCATTTGCTTTTTATTTCATTCGTTACATAGCCTTATACATAAAAAACAGTCTATGATTGTAGATGATCTCCTTACAATCATAGGCTGTTTTTATGTGGTATAGCTATCCACCTAGAAAAGTGGATGCCTTTTTCTAAGATAAATTACTTTCCGGCATTTACAACCTGACCAAAATCAGCCTTAAGTGAAGCACCACCGATAAGACCGCCATCGATGTCCGGCTTGGCAAGAAGCTCAGCTGCGTTAGCTGCGTTCATTGAACCGCCGTACTGAATACGTACTGCCTCAGCTGTGTCTGTGTCATATATCTCAGCGATGAGATCACGGATACCCTTACATACCTCCTGAGCCTGATCCGATGTAGCAGTCTTGCCTGTTCCGATAGCCCAGATTGGCTCATATGCGATAACCATTGACTTAACCTGGTCAGCTGTTACACCGGCAAGGTCTGATTTGATCTGAAGACGAATCCAGTCCATAGTAACGCCAAGCTCTCTCTGCTCAAGTGACTCGCCGCAGCAAAGAATAGGTGTTATACCAGCCTCAAATGCCTTCTTAACCTTCTTGTTGAGAAGAACATCATCCTCCTTGAAGTAATCACGACGCTCTGAGTGACCGATGATAACATACTTAACGCCGGCATCAACAAGCATAGCTGCTGAAATCTCACCTGTGAAAGCACCACTCTCCTCAAAGTACATATTCTCTGCACCTACTGCTACGTTTGTTCCCTTTGTAGCCTCAACTACAGGTACGATATCGATAGCCGGTACACAGTATACAACATCGACATCATCATTCTTTACTAAGTCCTTTAACAGGTTAACAAGCTCAACTGCCTCGCTAGGAGTCTTGTTCATCTTCCAGTTACCTGCAATAATCTTTCTTCTTGACATTATTTTTACCTCGTAAGATTTATTTTTGCCATGCAGACTTACGTCTGCATGGCTGGTTGTAAGTATTATTTGTTATAATTACTTATCGTTTGCTGCTGCAACACCAGGAAGCTCCTTACCCTCAAGGAACTCAAGTGAAGCACCGCCACCTGTTGAGATGTGGCTCATCTTTGCACCGTAACCAAGCTGGTTAACAGCTGCTGCTGAATCACCGCCACCGATGATTGTAGTTGCATCTGTCTCAGCGAGTGCTGCTGCAACTGCCTTTGTACCTGCTGCAAGAACAGGGTTCTCAAATACACCCATAGGTCCGTTCCAAACAACTGTCTTTGCTGTCTTAACAGCGTCTGAGTAAAGCTCGATTGTCTTAGGTCCAATATCGCAGCCTTCCTTGTCAGCTGACATCTTGTCTGCATCAAAGAGCTCTGTCTTGATTGTAGGATCGTCAATTGGGTTAGGGAAATCATCGATCATAACGGAGTCAACCGGAAGGAGAAGCTTCTTTCCAAGGCTCTCAGCCTTATCCATCATCTCCTTGCAGTAGTCAATCTTTGACTCATCTACAAGTGACTTACCAATCTCATATCCCTTTGCCTTAAGGAATGTATAAGCCATACCACCACCGATGATAAGTGTATCACACTTCTCAAGAAGGTTTGATATAACATTAAGCTTATCAGCAACCTTAGCACCGCCAAGAATTGCAACAAATGGTCTAACAGGGTTTTCTACTGCATTGCCAAGGAAATCAATCTCCTTCTGCATTAAGTAACCAACTACAGCTGTGTCAACAAGTCCTGCAACACCAACGTTTGAACAGTGAGCTCTGTGAGCTGTACCGAAAGCATCATTTACGAATACATCGCAAATGCTTGCAAGATCCTGTGAGAATGCCTCACCATTCTTTGTCTCTTCTGCTCTGAAACGTGTGTTCTCAAGTAAGATAACATCTCCGTCCTTCATCTCAGCTACAGCTGCTCTAACCTTATCACCAACAACAGTAGGCTCAGCAACAAACTTAACCTCCTGTCCGAGAAGCTCTGAAAGACGTACTGCTACAGGAGCAAGTGTCTTTGTAAGCTTGTCCTCCTCTGTCTTAACCTTTCCAAGGTGTGAACAAAGAATAACCTTACCACCATCAGCAATAAGCTTCTTGATTGTAGGAAGCGCTGCAACAAGTCTGTTCTCGTCTGTAATCTCTCCGTTCTTTAATGGTACATTGAAATCACATCTGCAAAGCACGCGCTGACCCTTGACATTGATATCATCTACTGATTTCTTGTTTAATGACATTTCAAAATCCTCCTAATAATAAATCTTTATGTCCGTTCCTTGTGGACAAAACCGTCATAGCAGACATAAATCTGCCACAGCGGAAAAAAGGGCCCGGTCCATTTAGACCGGACCCCTTTTAAGGTCTTATAAATACTTATAAATTCTACTCAGGGCAATTGCGCCATGAGTACTTATCACCGGTATAAATTAAGCTAACTCAGCGAAGTACTTGATTGTTCTAACCATCTGGCTTGTGTATGAATTCTCGTTATCATACCATGAAACAACCTGAACCTCGTATAAGTCATCACCGATAGGAGCTACCATTGTCTGTGTAGCATCGAAGAGTGAACCATATCTCATTCCAACGATATCTGATGAAACGATCTGCTCCTCATTGTAGCCATATGACTCTGAAGCAGCAGCCTTCATTGCAGCATTGATACCTTCCTT
>JAGANU010000001.1 GCA_017624085.1 Coprococcus sp. | reverse complement strand
TTTTCTGTATATGGATAAAAGCTCTGTATACGAAATAAGAGATATAGGGGATTGGTCAAATGGTATGATAGGGGTCTCCAAAACCTTTGGTGGGAGTTCGATTCTCTCATCCCCTGTTTATGATAAACATCCGTACTCAATTGTGGGTACGGATGTTTTTGTTTTATTAAAAAAATGTATAGGTGTAAAGCTTCAAATCTATTGTTATTTATGTTTTTTATGTTTTGAAGGCTTAAGCTTCAAGACATTTTTAGGAGATTAAGCGGGAATCCTCGGTAATTCAATTACCGAGTAGTTCGCTGGAAAAAAGTATGTTATAATCGATAATATATATTAATGGAGAGATATGTATTATTGTCAAGCAGATACTATGCTGTATAACAATAAACAATAAATATATGGGTGCGTTTATGCATAATACATAGACAGGAGAATGATTTTACCATATGAGGATAATACATTGCGCAGATGTTCACTTGGATTCTGCAATGACAGCACATTTGGATAGTGATATGTCCAGGGAGAGAAGAAGAGAAATATTATCAACCTTTAAGAGACTTTTTCAGTATGCTGGTAAAAATGATGTTGATGCAATCATTATTGCAGGAGATTTGTTTGACGGGGAGAATGCTTCGCTTAGCACAGTGAATGTGGTGTTAGATGAGATAGAGAGTCATCCTGACATTGATGTGTTCTATCTTCAGGGAAATCACGACGGTTTCATGCAGAACACCTCACATACAAAAAGCTTATCAGGTCATAAAAGGTCTTTGGAATATGAAAGAGCATCTCTTGCTGAAACAAGAAAAATAGATAATCTTCATATGTTTGAGAATGGAAGCGATTCGTGGACATATTATGAGACAGGCATTCTTGGCAGAGTGTGTATCGCAGGCGTTGTGTTAAATAGAGATAATAGTGATAAAATATATGATAAGCTTAATCTGAGAGAGGACGATATTAATATAGTTGTTCTTCATGGTCAGGAAAGTGAATACGGAGGTGGCGCTAAAGGAAATGGCACACATCCCGGTTTTGGCTCATCAAATGATGAATTTATTTCTCTTTCAAGGCTGAGAGATAAGAACATTGACTATCTTGCCCTTGGACATATACACAGCTATAAGCTTAGCAGACTTGATAACAGAGGTTTATACGGATATTCAGGATGCCTAGAGGGCAGGGGCTTTGACGAGTGTGGGGAGCATGGCTTTGTGCTGATTGATATTGATGAAGATGAGTGTGAAGTAAGAACAGCGTTCATCCCATTTGCATACAGATGTATTTATAACGTAGAAATAGATATTACAGGTTACAGTGATGTATATGATGTGGTTGATTTAATAGCGGACAGGCTGTATACCCGGATAAGAGGCGCTCAGGAGACTTCATCCGGATTTGATAATACAAATGGACATATCCGTCATATGGAAGATAATATAGTACGAGTGACTTTAGTTGGAAAATCCGATATTGATATAGAAAATGATCTGTATATCATCGAGAAACACTTTGGAGATTCTTTTTATTATTTTGAGGTGAAGAATTGTACAAAAGCTGTTTCTCAGGACATAAACCGTAATTGTGATGCCACACTGAAGGGTGAATTCATACGAACGGTTATGGCGACAGATTTGTCTGATGAGGATAAGCAGACCGTTATCCGGATAGGCTTAGCCGCTCTTGCAGGCGAGGAGGTGTGGCCGGATTGAGATTGATTTCCTGCACAGTACATGGATTTGGAAGGCTTAAGAATATCCAGCTTGTCTTTCATGATGGCATAAACTGCCTGTTAAAGGAGAATGGCTGGGGTAAGAGTACATTTGCAGCTTTCATAAGAGTTATGTTTTATGGCTTTATGGGGGAAAACAAGAGAAGTGATATCGACAAGGAAAGAAAACGTTACAAGCCGTGGGGCAGCGATGTGTACGGCGGTGAGATAGTGTTTGAGGTCGGAGAGAAAAGATATAGGCTTATGCGGTCCTTTGGTGTAAAGCAAAGTGATGATGAGTGTGCACTGTATGACGATGCAACAGGAAAGAGAAGCCTTGATTTTACTGAGAATATTGGAGAAGAGCTTTTTGAGCTTGATGCTGACTCCTTTGCCAGCTCTGTTTTTATTGGACAGAAGGATATTATAGCGGAGATAACCGACGGCATAAATGCCAAGATAGGAAATATCGCAGCCTGCGCCTTTGATATGAGAGACTATGAAGCAGCTATGCGAACATTAAAAAAGCTGTCAAATGTAAAGTCCCCGGAAAGACGTACCGGAGAGCTATATAAGGATAAACAGGAAATTATGAGGCTTAATGAGAAGGTGCGAAAAATTCCACATATTAAAAGCCGTATTGAAAAGCTTTTGAAGGTACGAAATGAAACAAAGGGTAAGGCATCAGATATGCTTGCCATGGAAAGAAGAGTGAACCGAAAATATAGAAGGTGTGTAGCAGCCTTTTATCTCAATTTGTTTTTTGTACTGTTATCCTCAGTTTTATTGATTCTTTGCTTATTTGATTTATTACCGAAAGGTTATCTGTATCCTTTTTCCGCATTGGTGCTTTTCCTTTTTGTGCTATTATGTGCCTGTGGTATAAAAACCGGAAGAACAAAAAAGGAGCTTTCAGATATAGGAAGAGATATTGATGAATATTTTGATAGCAGCAATGATGAGAAAGAGGCTATAGCAGAGTATGATATGGAGATAGCCACACTAAAAAAAGAGCTTTCGGACATGGAGGAGTTAAGTGTAGTGCTTGATGATAGAAAGAAATGTCTGAAAAGAAATCTTCACACATATGAGCTTGTTTGTACTACAAGAACTCTTATGGAAAAGGCAAAGGAGAGCTTTACTGCCAGATATACAGCTCCTGTGCTAAATGCATTTAACACATACTATAGCGTCGTATCCGAGAATACACCTGATATGCTCCTTGATGGACAGATGGTGCTAAGCTATAGAGAAAAAGGAATGTTCAGAGGTACAGACACACTTAGCAAAGGACAAAGTGCACTTGTTGGATTTTGTATGAGGGCTGCAGTTGCAGATGCAATGTATGAAGGGGAAAAGCCTATGCTTATAATGGATGATCCCTTTGTTAATCTGGACGATAAGGCGATGGATAAGGTGAAGGAGCTTATAGGTAATCTTTCCCACAAATATCAGATTATATATTTCACATGCAGTAAAAATCGTGTACTATGATGGTATGTGACTAATACATCTATGGAGGTAAGACTGATATGATAGAAAATAGAATAAAACGTATTGTTTCAATATATATAGCGATAATTTTTTGTGCGGTTATCTTTGTTTTATGTGTAGGAAGACCCAATGCCCTAGCCGGAGAACTGCCCTATGTACAGGATGCTTCAGCCTCGGGCAATGCTGTGTCTGATACACAGGATTATGCTGAGCTTGGCAGTATTGTAGAAGAAACATCACTTGTGATGGACAGCAAGTCATTTGTATTTTCAAATTCAACGGATGGGATGTTCAGACTTACATTTGCGGAGAAAAGAAGCTATTTTATTGCGTCTGCCGAGGACCCGGACACTTTGATAACTTATGCACTTATTAAGTACAATTCCAAGTTTTATCTTGTAGTGGCAGATGACAGTGATGACAATGCGGAGTATAACGGAAGCTACACCGATACAAGCTTTGACATGCTTGAGTCAATGGTATATGACTCCTCAAAGAGGACTGTGGCAATAAAAATGGAACCGTCGGAGAAGATATCACTTTTCCAATTTACCTACAATAAGGATTATTCGGTAAATATTTCAGGCCTTTATGGTGATACATATTATGAAAATGGTGTGGCAGCAACAGGAATATGTGCCAGCGGAGACTATTATAATTACTATGTAAGCGGAAAGCTTGTTTTTGCTGACGGCTGGTACAAATACGGAAGTGCATCACAGACAGGCGAGCTTACAGAGGATGATATAAGAAAATGCATAAGCATCAATTCCATAAAGTATGTCCAGCTGTTTGAGGGACATATAGTAAGTGTATACTTTGGAGAGTTTTTTTACAGCTATTCAGGCAGAACTTCTTCTATGGTAAAGGGAAGGTCTGTAAGTGTAAATAATATAAAGGTTCTATTTAACAGCAAGGGTCATGCATATTCCGGACTTAGAAAGACTACTACAGGAATATATTTTTATGAGGCCGGTGTTACAAATAAAAATTCTCTGGAGAAGGTAGGAAACGATTATTACTATTTTGGTGAGGATGGCAAGGCGGTAAGTAAAGTCTGGGTGGATTTTAAAACCTATGTTTTCTATTTCTCAGATAAGAATATTGCTACAAAGGTATACTATACTGAAGAATTTGAGGATTCTTCATATGCAGGAAGATTATATTCGCTGAAAAATGGAACTTGGAAGAGCAGTGGAAATGGCCTTCTTAATGTAAACGGAACGTTCATATATTTTGTAAATGGAAAGAAATATACCGGAACCAAATGGTATGTAAAGTCCCCACTTGTAAGATATTACATTGAAAAGGGTACAGTAAAGTACGGTGTAAAGCCTGATGGAATAAGATACAGAGCATATGTGCCAACAACAGGTGGCAAATGGTCAGTTGCGAAGAATATTTGGCTTCCGGCATACAACAGTATTTCCATGCACATAGATTCAAAGGGACTGTCAGACATACTGTATTATAAGAAGAGTCACCCTGTTTCTGCCTACGCTGATACATACAGGGTTTACAACAATAATTGCTGGATAAAGCAGAAAAATATCGTTGTTTACATTCCGGGAGGCTATTACTATATTGATCCGGCCGGTAAGCTGTCAAGAAGCAGCGGTTGGAAGACTATAAATAGCACAAGCGCAGTGTATGTGAGCGAAAATGTGAATGTTACTCAGTATGTGTACTATGATGCTACCCAGAAGACAACCATATATAAGTCAGGTGCCAAGCTAACAAGTACATCAGAAGGCCTTAAGAGGGCAGTAATTAACAAGAAGTCTGTATATTATTACAGCAGTGCAAACGGTGTCTGTTTAAGGTCTCAGGAGAAGACAGTAGATGGCGTTGTATATAAGTTTGATGCGTACGGAAGATGCTTTAAGGTTGATCAGCTTGGCTGGGACTACGATACATGGATGAAGCGTGTAACAAGAGCATATCTTGGAAAGACCGGAATATACTGTAATGTATTTGTGGCAAATGCGTTAAAGTATGCAGGTGGCAGCGATCCTACAGTTGATATGACACTGAAGTATACAAGCTTTGCAAGTGGGGGACTGCTTGTAAATTCAGGAAACAGCTGCTCCTATTGGGCTGAAAAGGAGGTTACGGCGACGGGTATTGTTGCCTCAAATGGAGCATGGGGAGCCAAGACAGAGTTTGAACTCACTAAGGACAGAGAGAGCTTCTCTTATGACGCCTTAATCCCGGGTGATGTTATTGTCTACTATACAGACGGTGAGCCTACTCATGTTGGAATATTCCTTGGCAAGTTTACCAGTGCAAAGGCTGTTAAGGATTACTTAAAGGGCTTTGGAATATCAGCAGCTACCTGTGATGCCCATGTTCATGACTGGGGAAGCGACAGCGGCAATAAGCCGGAATACTGGATTATTCAGGGTGGAATGGGAGCATCCGATCAAGTTTACATAAGTAATTCTGCCTACGACCTTTCAGGTCAGTATGCAAAGAAAATTGTACATATAAGACACTAGAGTATGTAAAAAATTAAATGGAAGAGCTGTCTGAATTATTCAGACAGCTCTTCCCATTTCTCATATAATTCATTAAGCTGTGCTTCAGCATCCTTTCTTTTTGCTGTAAGCTCTGACAGTAGAGCAACATTTGAGCCGTTTTCCGGCAGCATAAACTGCTCATCTATGTCCGCGATGGAAGATTCAAGCTCAAAAATAGCTTCCTCAACCTTCTTAAGATCATTTGCCTTCTTTCTAAGTCTTGCCGCCTCAGCCTTGCTTTCCTGCCAGGATAGCTTTGCCTGGGAGATGGCAGGTGCCTGTTTTTCTTCTGTTGTTCCGGAAACAGGAGTAAATGGGCTTCCTGACTGAACTCTGCTCACTCGGTGAGCTTCATAATAATCATAATTGCCGATATATGATGTAAGCTTTTTGTCAGCAAGCTCCAATATTCGTGTGGCGGTACGGTTTATAAAGTATCTGTCGTGGGAAACATACAGAACTGTACCCGTGTAGCTTCTGATGGCATTCTCAAGTATTTCCTTTGATGTGATATCCAGATGGTTTGTCGGCTCATCAAGAATAAGGAAATTGGCGGAGGATAGCTTAAGCTTTGCAAGAGATACCCTGCCTCTTTCACCTCCACTGAGGTCAGAGATCTTTTTGAATACATCATCCCCGGTAAAAAGAAATGCTGCCAGAACATTTCGTATTCTTGTATTTGACAGGTCCGGATAGGCATCACTTATCTCGTCAAATATTGTATTGCTCATTGTAAGCACCTGATGCTCCTGATCATAGTAGCCTATCTGTACTCTAGAGCCTAAAACAACTGCTCCGGCATCCTTATTCACCAGCTTGTTTATAATTTTTAGTATCGTTGTTTTTCCGGTACCATTGCCACCAATCAGGGCAACATGCTCGCCTCTTTTATATCCATTTCGAGTCCGTCAAACAGGAGGTTATCACCAAAGCTCTTCGATAAATCCTTTATTGTAAGCACATCCTCGCCGCTTAGAATGGATGGCTCAAGGGAAAGCTTCATTTCTGATGCAACCTCTGTAGGCTTGTCAAGTCTTTCAACCTTTGCCAGCTGTTTTTCTCTGCTTTCAGCACGTTTGATGGATTTCTCCCTGTTAAACTGCTTGAGCTTTGTAATTACCTCTTCCTGATGCTTTATTTCCTGCTGCTGGTTAAGATAAGCCTTCATCAGGTTTTCTCTTATTTCGGCTCTTTTTTCAGCAAAATAAGAGTAGTTGCCGTTATAGATAAGGCTATGTGTATTGTCAAGCTCAACAACCTTAGTAACGATCTTGTCGAGGAAATATCTGTCGTGAGACACAATAATAACACTTCCCTGATATGACGAAAGGAAGCCTTCAAGCCATGATATGGATTCCATATCCAGATGGTTCGTTGGCTCATCCAGAATGATTATATCGGGCTTTTGCATAAGAAGGCGGCCGAGTGCGAGTCTTGTTCGCTGCCCACCGGAAAGAGAGTCAGTATGGCGGTCGTAATCGGACTTTTCAAAGCCAAGGCCTTTTAGAACACCCTTTGCCTCACTTTCACAGCTGTATCCATTTTTATATTCAAATTCGTGGGTATACTTGTTGTATAGCTCAAGAGTTCTGTCAAGCTCAGCGCCGCTTAGTACCTTCATAGCTTCCTCAAGCTCTCGAAGCTTATCCTGAAGGTCCAGAATAGGCTTTAAGGTGTCCATCATTACGCCAATGACGGTAGTGTTAAAATTATTCTCCTGATCCTGGGATAGATAGCCTATAGTACGGTCCTTAGCTATTACAACCTGACCGGAGTCAGCCTGCTCCTTACCCATTATTATTCTTAGAAGAGTGGTCTTACCGGCGCCATTAATACCAACTATAGCCAGCTTTTCTTTTTCTTCCAAATGAAACGAAATATTGTTTAATATGACATCCGTTCCGTAAGCCTTACAGATGCCCTGACAGTCTAATATCATAAAAAACCTCTCATACGTGTAAGTAACATTAAATAATTATATATATTTAATCATATTTTGCAAGAAAAGTGTATATAAGGAAGTAATAAGAGTGTATTTGCACTACTTTTTATGAAAACTTAACAATAATTTATACAAAATACACAAAATATGTGTTATAATATCAAGGAAGTGTGATTGCAATATTATTTATAAAGGAATGGTGTAATGACATATAGTGAATTTGAATATAAAAGTGATGAAAAGCTTTTGGCGGAGCATGAAATAGAGGAAATAAATATTGTAAAGAACAAGCTGCTTAATACATTAGTTACAAAGCTAAACAACGCAGGCTTATACTTTAACAGCACATCAAGAATCAAGACAGAAGCTTCCTTAAGGCAAAAGCTTAAATCCGGCAAATATAGCGCCGAGCCAGGCGGAAGAAGAATACAGGATATAATCGGTATACGAATCAATCTCTTTTACCTTGAGGATATGGACATATGTGAGAGGATACTTGAGGAGACCTTCCTAGTTGACAATTGGTCAAAGACAAAAAATGAGGAGAATAAATTTGAAGCACAGAAGTGTAACGGTGTATTTAGAATTCCAAGCAAGTACATAAGAAATATTCCGTCCTCCGTGTGGGAGAAGCCCTTCGACCAGACCTTTGAGGTACAGCTTAGGACAGTTCTTTTTGAGGGCTGGCATGAGATTGAGCATGAGATGAGATATAAGTATAAGCTGGGTTCAGATTCAAAGGAATCCGATCTGTGGACCGGACATGAGGACTTATCAAGGGTTATGAACAGTATTATAGCGAATCTTGAGCTGTGTGACTGGTCTATCATCCAGATTTTCAACAGAATTCATGAATCCCAATACAAGGAAAAGAATTGGGAGAATGCGATAAGGAGCAAGTACAGACTGAGAATTACGCAGGATCCGTTAAAGCCGGAGCTGAGAGATTATCTTGACCACAACCCGGAGCTTGTTGAGCAGTTCCATATGGTGACAAAGAGACAGCTTGTTGAGATATTGCTTAATAAAAAGTATCATAAGGAGTTAACACCGGACCGAGTTCTGTATCTGATTAATAAAGAGATTATACATAATGATTACATATCCAGGCTTCTTGACAAGGAGCAGTTCGTTCCTGCTGTTCGCACAGAGATGAGACCGGAGATAAAGCCTATGGTCCCAAATGTGGTATATAGCCATAAGGTTGGAATAATGCCTGATGGATATATTAGAGCCTGCTGTATCGTGTACAACTGGGTAAGAGAACATATAAGCGCTGTATTTCCACAGATGCCGGAGGAATTGTCTGACATAGATTATTCTACCATAGGCTATAAGGTATATATTTCCAACAAAGAATCAGAATTTCACATGGATCTTCAGCATATAAGCAACTCGGAAGCCGGAGTAATATGGCATGTAAAGACAGATATTGTTCCTGATGGAGATATTTACAGGTTGACAGTTGATAATATATGTGAGACTATCAGCGTCAAGGAAAGAAGGTACAGCAGGCCAAAATTTATGAAGGATATTTTCAATACTTCAGGCTTTGTTGATGGAGGAGTGCTTTTACAAGACGGCGACGAGCCCGAGGAGATTGACTTTGACAGGCTAAATAGGATAATTGACAGTCCTGACAGGAATATGCCGGTTATTGTCATTGTAAAGCCTTACCAGGTACCACAGTGGGCTATTGACTGTGACGGGTATATCATAAGGACTGATATGCTTAAGAAGACGCTGGGGGGGCTTGCACATGTATACTTATGTACAGGACAGTGTAAGTCTTTGTTTGAGGAGAAGTACGGTAAGGATGTTATTGATGGAGGAGTAATGATGTGGCAGAAACATGCGAATGAGCCTGTCATATATAAAATGGAGACCATCAATCAAAGCTTCTTCGAGGAGGTTAATCACAGCATAAGTGAAAGTGTGGAGTACGAAAAGTCCTTCAGATATTCCCTTAGAGAACAGGTACATGATGAATACCTGAAATAGAGGTTTGGATAATGAATAGAAGTATTAAGATATGTGCCGCAGCCTTTCTGGCTGCGGCTATTGTTGCTTTAGTGGTAATAAGCGGGTTGAAAAACAGAACGAAAACGGAATATAACAGGAATACCATAGTCATGGGAACTGCGGCTTCCTTTACCGTGTATGCTTTAGATGGCGACAGGATTATTGACGAACTTGTTTCTGCAGAGGATACCCTTGACAGAGATGTGATATCCTGGAGGAGCGAGGAGTCAGAGCTTTACAGATTAAATGAAGGCTATATGCCGGATACCGGCTATGAGGTAAGCGGTGAGCTGTATGGCGTGATAAGTGACACTCTTGCTCTTTCAGAGGAAAGTGGGGGACTACTTGATATTACAATAAGACCCTTATCCGATGTATGGGGTATCGAGGAAGGAAGTACAGCTATTCCATCTGAGGAGAGTATAAAGGAGGCTATGACACATGTTGATGTGTCAAAGGTGTCCTGCTATGAGGGCTGTGTATATATTTCAGCCCCTGATATGTCTATAGATCTTGGTGCTGTTGGAAAGGGCTACGGATGCGATGTGGCAGCAAAGCTACTAAATGAAAGTGACTGCTATGGTGCATGTATTGCGTTAGGAGGAAGTATTTATGTGTGTGGAAGCAAGCCGGATGGAGAAGACTGGAAGGTAGGTGTGAAGAACCCCAGATCTGAAAATGGCGATGCTATGGGTATACTTTCTATACCTAAAGACAGGGAAGCATTTATATCTACCTCGGGGGATTATGAGAAATATTTCATAAAGGATAATGTAAGGTATCATCATATTCTTGATGCCAAAACAGGATATCCGGCTGATAAAGGTGTTATCGGTGCAACAGTAGTATGTGATAACGGACTTATGTCGGATGGATTGTCAACGCTGTGTATGCTTATGGACATTGATGAGGCTCTTATGCTTGTTAAGAAGAAGGGAGCTGATGTAATATTGATAGACAGCGAAAAGAATGTGTATGTCAGTGAAGGGATAAGGGATTACTTTACCATTACGGATGATGAGTATAATATTGTTAATTGATAAGCTTTATTGCTGTGTTTTATCTCAGACATAAAATGTCCTCAGGCGGATGAAAGATATCATTAGGTTGTGCCAAGGTGTTATTGGATATAGCTGAAAAATAAAAAAACGGGTGGTTTGTATGAAAAGAAAGAGAGACTTAATACTTGTATTATTTATTATATCTGCGTCCCTTATTGCTATGCTTTGTATACAGTTGTTTTCAAAAAAAGGAAATGTGGCATATGTGTATATTGATAACAGACTGGTTGACACCATAAGCTTAAACAGTGCTTGTGAGAAGGAATATATCACAGATGATGGCAGCAATAGAGTTACTGTAAAGGATAATAGTATTAGAATAGAAGCTGCAGACTGTCCGGATCAGGTTTGTGTAAACATGGGATTTAAGGATAGAGACGGAGAGACGATT
This sequence comes from Coprococcus sp., assembly GCA_017624085.1. The sequence continues at coordinate 95,247 of JAGANU010000001.1, read as the reverse complement.
ACCTGCCTTCCCCATAAGCTGATTATTGAAGTAAAAAGTTATAAGGAAAGAGATGTGGACATACAGTAATAATGGAAAAACGAAATAAATCAGATGTAACAGATAAAAATATTACACAGAACATGGGAAAAAACAGATCATCTCATAGAATTGCATTTTTGGGTATGTTTATCGCAATAGCCATGGTGCTATCATATGTGGAGTCGTTAATTCCGTTGAGCTTTGCTGTTCCGGGAATTAAGCTGGGACTTGCTAATATGGTAACTATCATTGTTATATTCAAGATGAGAGTAGCTGATGCCTGGATTGTGGCAATTGTCAGGGTAATTCTTTCAAGTATTTTATTTGGCAACATGACCGTTATGCTTTATAGCCTTGCAGGAGCCTTTGCAAGCCTTATGGTAATGACAATATTTAGGAGAATAAACTTCTTTTCAATGGTGGGAGTTTCAATTCTTGGAGCAGTATGTCATAATGCCGGACAGATAGCCACGGCCGCATGGCTGCTTAGAAACTCAAGCATTTTCTATTACATACCTGCACTTATGGTTTCAGGCTGTATAGCCGGAGTGTGTATAGGAATTGCAGGAGCAGCAGTAATAAGAAATGTTCATTTTGGTTGTTTTTAATGGACTTTAGGTTTATTATATCATGTGGTAGAAAAAACATTATATGAGCTGCGTGATTTTTAGGTAATTTTTAGGAAGAGTGTGCGGCAAAAAATCATTTGAAGAGAGGTGGATTATGGGATTGTTAACATTTTTGGGTGGAATACATCCTTATGATGGTAAGGAGCTGTCCATGGATGCCCAGGTAAGAGAGTATCTTCCAAAGGGCGATTGTGTATATCCTTTAAGTCAGCATATAGGAGCACCGGCAACCCCCCTTGTTAAAAAAGGTGACAAAGTATTAGTTGGACAGAAAATTGCAGAGGCCAGCGGATTTGTATCTGCAAATATTCATTCGTCCATTTCAGGTACTGTTAAGGCTATTGAGCCAAGATATGTGCCGGGTGGCAATAAGGTTGAGTCCATTGTGGTTGAAAATGATGGCTTATTCCAGGAGATTGACTTTTCCGAGAACATAAAGGATCTCACAACTCTTTACAGAGATGATGTAAAGGACATCATTAAAGAGGCCGGAATTGTTGGAATGGGTGGAGCAGGCTTCCCTGCTCATGTGAAGCTTTCACCAAAGAATGAGGACGATATTGACTTCATAATTGTAAATGGCGCAGAGTGTGAGCCATATCTGACATCGGATTACAGAAGAATGATGGAGGAGGCAGACAAGATAATACTGGGTCTTGAGATATGCCTTAATCTATTTGACAATGCAAAGGGAATTATTGCTATTGAGGATAACAAGCCGGAGGCAATAAAGCTTCTATCAGAAAAGGTAAAGGATAACGAAAAGATTACTGTGAATGCGGTAAAGACAAAGTATCCTCAGGGCGCTGAGAGACAGCTTATATATGCTAACACTGGAAGATATGTCAATTCGAAAATGCTTCCTGCGGATGCAGGCTGTATTGTCCACAACGTGGATACGATTGTATCGATATATGAGGCTGTTATCGAGGGTCGCCCGCTTTATTCGCGTATAGTGACAATTACCGGAGATGCAATTGAAAGTCCGTGCAACCTCCTTGTGAGATGTGGCACAAGCTGCAAAGAGATTATCGAAGCGGCAGGGGGCTTCAAGGAAGGTGTTATTCCTGAAAAGATTATCTCAGGAGGCCCTATGATGGGTAAGGCTATGTTCACCCTTGATGTACCTGCAACAAAAGGAACATCAGCTCTTTTATGTATGAGTCATGATGAGGTAGCGGACCTTGAGCCGGGCAACTGTATAAGATGTGGACGCTGCGTGGATATATGCCCGGGAAGAGTAGTTCCTGCAACACTTGCTGATCTTGCAGAGTGCGGCGATATGGATGGCTTTTTGAAAAACAATGGTATGGAGTGCTGTGAGTGTGGATGCTGCTCTTACATTTGTCCGGCAAAGAGACATTTGACACAGACAATAGCAGGTACCAGAAAAGTTATACTTGCAAACAAAAAGAAATAGGAGGTGTACCCGTGGAAAATACATATAAAATATCATCATCTCCACATATACGAGATAAACATAGCACACAGGGTATTATGCTTGATGTGATTATTGCGCTGCTTCCGGCAACAGTGTTCGGTATGATAAACTTTGGGCTTGACGCTGCAATACTTGTGCTAACATGTGTTGTATCCTGTGTTGTTTTTGAATGGCTGTATGAGACGGTTATGAACAGAAAGGTTACGATAAGTGATCTGTCGGCAGCAGTAACAGGACTGCTTCTTGCACTGAACCTTTCGCCTGAGGTTCCGGTATGGATGGCCATAGTTGGAAGCTGTTTTGCCATTATTATTGTAAAGCAGCTCTTTGGCGGTCTTGGTTACAATTTTATGAATCCTGCACTCGGAGCAAGATGTTTCCTTCTTATTTCATTTACAGGAAGAATGACTACCTTCTCATTTGACGGAATAACAGGTGCTACACCTCTCGCAATACTGAAGAGCGGAGGGGATGTGAATGTGCTTCATATGTTCCTTGGAAACATATCAGGAACAATAGGCGAAACCTCTGTTATATGTTTGCTTGCCGGTGCTGCTTATCTGTTAATAAAGAAGATCATTAAGCCTACAATACCATTTGTATATATCGGTACATTTGCGGTTCTTATTATGATATATTCAATATCCTCAGGAAGAGGCTTTGATCTTTCATACCTTGCAGCCCACCTATGTGGTGGCGGTCTTATGTTGGGTGCATTTTTCATGGCCACTGACTATGTGACATCACCAATTACCCCTATGGGTAAGGTTGTGTTTGGTGTGATTCTGGGACTTCTCACCTTCTGCTTTCGAATATATGGAGGCTCAGCAGAGGGCGTTTCTTACGCAATTATATTCTCAAACCTTTTAGTCCCTCTTATCGAGAGATGGACAAAGCCTAAGAGCTTTGGTGAGGGCGCTGACCTTGCGGCAGCAGGAGACACATCAGGTACAAGGTCGAAGATGGATACAAAATCAATCGTTATTGCTACAGCAGCAATTCTCGTAATTACTGCAGTGGCAGGTCTGGGACTTGGATATGTATATAAGATAACGAAAAAACCAATTGAAAATGCAATGCAGGCCGCAAAGCAGGAGGCTTATAAGGCTGTATTTGAAGATGCTGATACATTTGAAGCTGAACCAACCTTCAGCAAGGAACAGGCAGCTGATGTTATGAGCAGTGCAGGCTATATGGCGGATATAGATGAGCTTGTTGTTGCAAAGAATGAAAAGGGAGAGAGTCTTGGCTATGTTGTCACAGTTACAAATAATGAGGCCTACGGCGGAAGTCTTCAGCTTGCAGTTGGAATAAGACTAGATGGTACAATAAACGGAATTTCCTTCCTTTCACTTTCGGAGACAGTAGGTCTTGGCATGGAAGCAGACACAGACAGCTTCAAGTCACAATTTAGTGGCAGAAATGTTAAGGAATTTCGATATACAAAGTCAGGTTCAACAGCAGATGATGAGATAGATGCTCTCTCAGGGGCAACTATAACGACAAATGCAGTTACAAACGGAGTTAATGCAGGAATCTATTATGTTTCAACTCTTGCCGCTCCGCAGGCTCAGGGAGGTGACAAATAATGGGAAAATGTACAGAGCGTTTATATAACGGAATAGTAAAAGAAAACCCAACATTTGTTCAGATGCTTGGCATGTGTCCTACACTTGCTGTAACCTCGTCAGCAATCAACGGTGCAGGAATGGGGCTGACAACAACGTGTATTCTCGTAATGAGTAACTTTGTTATTTCATTATTGCGAAAGGTTATACCTGATAAGGTGAGAATACCTTCATTCATAGTCATTATTGCATCCTTTGTGACCATTATCCAGTTTTTACTCCAAGCATACCTGCCGTCACTTAATGACAGTCTTGGCCTTTACATTCCGCTTATCGTTGTAAACTGTATTATTCTAGGACGTGCAGAGGCATATGCCTCAAAGAATAAACCGCTTCCATCAATATTTGATGGACTTGGTATGGGACTTGGTTTCACAGTGGGACTTACTCTGATAGGTATGTTTAGAGAGATTGTAGGTAAGGGCTGTATATTTGGACTTCAGATACTCGGAGATGGAAATTATTTCCAGAACTCTTCAGGAATCGTTAAGGCTATTGGAAATGTGTTTAGCCTATACACTCCTGTAACAATCTTTGTGCTTGCTCCCGGTGCGTTCTTTGTACTCGCCTTCCTTATTGCCTTTATCAACAATAGAAATGCAAAGAAGGCAGCAGTTCTTGCAGAAAATGGGCAGGAGCAGACATCAACATGCAAGCCGGAATCCTGCGCAGGCTGCATAAACGCAGCATGCTGCGGCAAAATTGGAGTTGAAGAAGCAAAACCTGTCTCAAATAAGAATGAAGATGCTCCAAAGAGGGTTGAGCCGAAAAAAATGGAAGAAGCTCAAAAGCTTACAGAGCCAATAAAGAATAATGAGTCTCAGATGAGGGCTGAGACAGAGATAAAGCTTAAGGAGACTATGGAATGGATAAAGAAAAATAAAGAAGGAGGTAACGAATAATGAATATATTATTACTTGCAATTGGCGCAGCACTGGTGAATAACGTTATCCTCAGTCAGTTTCTTGGACTTTGTCCATTCCTGGGTGTTTCAAAAAGTGTAAACACTGCTTCAGGAATGGGCGGTGCTGTAATATTTGTTATGACAATAGCTTCCTTTGTTACAAGCATTGTCTACTATGGAATACTTAGCAGATTTGGGCTGGAGTACTTGAATACAATCGTGTTTATTCTTGTTATTGCAGCGCTTGTACAGTTTGTTGAGATGTTTCTGAAAAAGAAGATGAAAAGTCTTTACGAATCACTTGGTGTATATTTGCCACTGATAACAACAAACTGTGCGGTACTGGGTATTGCGCTTTCAAATGTTCAGAATAAATACACAATCCTTGAGAGCGTAATAAATGGATTTGGTTCTGCTGTTGGATTTACGATAGCAATTGTGATACTTGCAGGAATAAGGGAGAGACTTGAGCGATGTCCTATACCAAATGCTTTTAAGGGAACACCGATTATCCTTATTACATCGGGGCTTATGGCTATAGCTTTCTTTGGTTTCTCAGGACTTATATAAGGAGGGGATTGTATGACTGAAATAATGGTAGCCGTAGCTGTGGTAGCTGGGGTAGGTATTGTTATAGGTGTCCTTCTTGGAGTTGCAGGAGAAAAGTTTAAGGTGGAGATTGATCCGAAGGAGATTGCCGTGAGAGAGCTTCTTCCGGGAAACAACTGCGGTGGCTGTGGATATCCCGGCTGTGACGGACTTGCTGCAGCAATCGCTAAGGGAGAGATGCCTCCATCAGCATGTCCTGTAGGAGGAGATGCCGTTGCTGAAAAAATCAGCCAGGTAATGGGCGTTGAAAACACAGGAAACAAACGATATGTGGCATTTGTAAAGTGTGCCGGAGACTGTGAAAAGGCTAAGGATGTATATGAATATGTAGGACCAAAAAGCTGTAAGCTGGCAGGAAACAATCCAAATGGTGGTCCTAAGGCATGTACATACGGATGTACCGGATTTGGTTCATGTAAGGAAGTATGTGAATTCGGAGCAATCGATATTGTAAACGGAATAGCTGTAATAAATAAGGACAAATGTAAGGCTTGCGGAAAGTGTATTACAGAGTGCCCTAGAAGGCTTATCGAGCTTGTTCCTTATGATGCTGAAAGACTTGTTCAGTGTAATTCACATGACAAGGGACTTCAGGTGAAGGCAGCTTGCACTGCAGGCTGTATTGGATGTACACTGTGTGTGAAGCAGTGTGAGGTAGGAGCAATCACGATGGATAGAAATCTGGCTCACATTGACCAGGATAAGTGTACCAACTGCGGTGCATGCAAAGCCAAGTGCCCGGCAAAGATAATAACCTAAGATAATAAAGTAGTGGAGGATATAATATGAGATGCCCATTTTGCTCAGCAGATGATACAAAGGTTATAGATTCAAGACCTGCAGAGGACGGAAGCGCAATAAGACGAAGAAGACAGTGCGATGCCTGTGGTAAGAGATTTACCACTTATGAGAAGGTTGAAACGATTCCTCTTATTGTAATCAAGAAGGATAAGAACAGAGAAGCCTATGACAGATCCAAGATTGAATCAGGAGTAATAAAGTCCTGCCACAAGAGACCTGTATCAGCAGAGGCAGTAACAAAATGTATTGATGATATCGAAAACACAATCTTCAACATGGAGGTAAAGGAAATCGAGAGTACCACCATAGGTGAGATTGTAATGGACAAGATTAAGGACTTAGATCAGGTTGCATATGTAAGATTTGCATCCGTATACAGAGAATTTAAGGACGTCAATACATTTATGGATGAGCTCGGAAAGCTCCTTACAAGCAATGCGGAGAAAAGATGATAGAAGAGTATAATACAATCATGAAACATGGTCAGGATGAAATCATAGAGAAAAAGTCCAGATTTATTGGATATGCCATTCCTGTCACCTCGGAGGAGGAGGCTTATCAATATGTGGAGAAGATAAAAAAGCAGCATTACGATGCCAGGCACAACTGTTTTGCATTTGCCATAGGTAAGGAGAATACACTTCTCAGGTTTTCGGATGATGGTGAGCCTCAGGGAACTGCGGGAAAGCCTATACTCGAGGTTATAACTGGAAATAAGGTTGTTGACATCCTTATTGTTGTAACCAGATATTTTGGCGGTACCCTTCTTGGAACAGGCGGACTTGTAAGAGCATATACTGAAGCGGCGAAGCTGGCCCTCGGTAATGCCGGTATACATAAGATGCAGCTTATGAAGACTGTAGATATTACAGTAAACTACAATGATTCCGGAAAGGTCCAGTATCTGATTGCAAACAGCGAGGCTATGGTTGATGACACCTTGTACACTGACGAGGTATGCTTCAAAATTGGCATACCGGCAAGTTCATATCAGCGGCTTTGTAAGCAGATTGTGGAGGCTACCTCTGCTAGAGCGAAGCTAGAAGAGACAGGAGAAGAGTACAGATAATCATATATGGCATGGCAGTTACATATGCCCTGTAGCTTCTAAATATGCATTTTAACAGGATGCATATTATGAAGGTTAACATCGTACATATAACCAGCCCTACGATATAACCCATATTAAAACTATGTCTCATATAAAACAGGAGAGACAGAAGATTTAGTATAGCAGCCGGTATTATTCCGGCTGCTATATTTTTCATTGCGAAGGACCATTTGCCGGATACCGGCAGAGCATTATATACTCCACTATCCATGTCCTTCATAAAGCAGAGCAGACCGGTAAGACCGCATATGAATATAGTAATATAGACAAATGTGTCAACAGGGAAATTGTTCGGCTGCACATATTCCTGTGTTTTATAGGAGCCGGACAGAGATGTGTTTATCTGGAAAATGTCACCATCAGCGATATAACCGTCGTAGTGCTCCGTAATATACGAAACGATATCGTCATGTGAAATGATATAATCGGGAATATCATACTTTTCCCTTAACATGCTGATTGCCATGTGGGGCGCATATATTGTCAGTAGACTTGCATAGACGGTCTCGGATGTAACCTTATCAAAGGAGGTTTCATCGCTTATAATCACGCTGATTTTATTGTCTTTGTCAATGCCTGTTAATATGTTCTCTATTCCCTTTGGAATAATATATCCGGAATCTATTTCACCTGACTGAACAGCCTTTATCAAAGCATCCCCGGTAGGGTAGGCGGTAAAGGTAAAGCCGGTGGAACTATCCTGCAGACGACATAAAAGCTTATGTGTATATTCGTCCTCACCCTCAATGTACACGCCTGAGACAATCTCAGTCTTCATTACCTTTCCGGGCAGCAGACTCACTGTGCATATAACTGCAGGGATAAAGATAAGAACAATAGCCATTACTTGCTTCGTCAATATTCTCTTTATAAGCAAAAATAATTGTCTGATTGATGTCATGGTTAATCCTTAAATAATATGTGGAATTATAATATATAAATTAGTAGTTATCTCCATATCGTCTGACACAGAAGATGGGCAAGCCTGTTGAATGCTGACATGTCGCACAGCTTCTTTGCAAATTCCGGAAGAAAGGCTTCAGGAATGAAGAAACCATTGACGTAGGCAATGGCAATTGTAAGCGCTCCAAGGAGCATGGTGCTTCCATGAATACCTGCCGGAAGAAGATCTACAACAAGTATCATAAGCGTTACGAGAAAAGCTGTGGCAAATCCATAAAGAAGCCCGCCTGTGCTTATTATAATGCTCAGCTTATCTGTAAAGCAGGAGGCAATGATAAGGATAAGATAAACACTCAGGTATAGAATATACTCCCACATAAGCATACAAATGAAGCTTACCAGATTGTATACAGCACCATTTATGTGAAACTGTTTCAGTCTGTCCCTATATACCTTGGGTGCATTTTGCCTGTAGGCAATAAACACAACTCCGCATAGCAGCATAAGAATAATCATTGATGCACATATGTAAAAGCCTGTCATGCTTTTTGTGGCAGTTGCATTTACCTTATCTATGACAAACAGCGATGTTCTATCTAAAACACTTGTGAGAAAGAACATGTTGACATCATCACTTAGCTGTCCCCGAACCTCCTCCAGGGGCTCAAGCTCTCTTCCCAGGGCCTGAACAGAATATATGGCAGCCTGACTTATTCCAAGCATGGAGGAGGTGGATGTAAACAAATCATTTATAACAAATGTGTCTATTGAGGTGCTGTCAGAATAGTAAACCTCGATAGGCGTATTTTCGCCATACATGATGTCATGTATTATATTGTCAGGAACATAGATAACCGCATAAAGCGCACCCTTATCCATCTCATTAAGTGCATCCTCCTTGTTGTCAAATGGAACAAAGGAGCAGGAAGCCTTGTAGCTGTCCATTCCTTTTATCATATCGTAGGCCATTCCGGCAAATTTAGATTCTGGGCTCATGGCAATGCCGATTGCAAGTGGCTCATTATCCTGAGTCTTATACACAATATCCCCGGCCTTTATGGACAAAAATGTAAAAAGAGACATGAGAAGTGCAGCAGTGATAATAATATATATGCCGTAATAGCTTATTCTTTTAAATTCTGTTTTAAGTAGTCTGATAAACATGGCGTCCTCATATTTCATTAATAATCAGGCCTTAATATGCTTAGTTCTCAAGCAGAAGTCTGCTGTAATATGACTCGTCCGGTCTTTGGCTGATACCGGATGCGGTATTATCCACAGCAAGCTTGAGCTCACCATTTTTAAGAGTGTATATGTGACTGCATATATCAAGCACAGAACTTTCGTGGGTTGCAACAATGACAGTGCCACCGTTTTTTGTATAGCTCCGCAGGTAATCAAGTATGCCGTTCTTGCACAGGATATCCAGTGATGCAAGAGGCTCATCAAGAAGCAGAAGCTCAGGCTCTGACATCATAGTGATTGCTAGGCTGAGTCTCTTATTCATTCCACCTGAAAGCTTTGACACCCTTTTGTTTAAAAAAGAATCAACTCCAAGTCTGTGAAAGAGAAGCTTGTTTTTCTCACACATGACCTCCTTTGTGCTGCCCGGGTACCAGAGCTTTATGTTGTCCATGGCGGTAAGCTCAGAAAGTAAAGGGTTATCCTGAGGCAGAAAAGCAATTTTGAGAGGCTCATTTGAGCCGTAGCTTCCTGAGTCAGCCTTTATATTGCCTGACAAAATGTTGAGAAGAGTAGATTTGCCTGACCCGTTTATTCCAAGCAATGCAACACACTGACCTTTATTCACTTCAAATTTTATATTATGAAGAACCTGTTGTGAGCCGAAGCTTTTGCTGATTCCGTTTACAAAAAACACTAATATTCCTCCTCTATGACGTGAAAATCCAAATAATCAAAATCAATATCCTCAACAAAATTGTCGGATGTAAAACGGGTTCTTGCGTGGCAGATAAATTCCTCCTTGTTTTTGTCAAGCCAAATTGGTTTTGCCAGATCAAACTCATAGCACATGTCCTCCAGTGCTTTGTAAACCTTATGAGTTCTTGTCATCTCATAGTCCGATATGCATATGACAGTATCCTTGACAAGACGGTTTTCTTTCATTATCTTTCCCCATACACGAAACATATATATCCTCCGGTAATGCAGGAATATTCCTGCTGTAAATTAATACCTATGTGACTGTATTATATTACAAAAGTGCACAAAATAGAAACATCAAATACACAATTAAGACACATTTAATCGTTATAGTATCAAATATAAGATAAATATGGAAGCAATTTAAAACAGCATATTTTGACCTATAGGAAAACTTGATCACACATAAGAAAGAAGGAATAGATATGGATAGAAGCAGTATGGATCAAAACAACATGGATCAAAGCATCACAGCTCAGAACAGTACGGATAATGGTATAAATCGCTATGGATATATCAGTAGCCAGGGAGATAGCAGATTTGACAGACCGAAAAGAATCGATGCATCATCCCAGCCGGCATTACAAAGCGGCGTGACAGCCCAGATGCCACAAAGCGGCGTGACAGCCCAGATGCCACAAAGCAGTGTTGCAGCCCAGATGCCACAAAGCGGCAATGTGGTAGCACATCAGCAGGCTCCGGGCAGCTCCTATGCAGGATTTTCAAATAATATAAATGGAATGTCAGCAATGTACAGCAGCAGCCTGATGAATCAGGGCGCAAGAATGACGCAGACCGGAGATGATGCAACAAATATTGCAGCGAATACAACAGGAGATTCAACAGGAAGCACATTGGTACATTCAACAAATGACAGTTCGGGAAATGGCGGCAGCAATGATGGACATAATCACGGAGGCAGAAGTGACAGTCATAGAAAGAAGGATAAAAGTGGTCTTGGAATGAAGCTTCTTGGCCTCGTTGCGGCGGCAGTTGTATTTGGCCTTGTAGCGGCAGCGGTATTTCAGGGTGTTCGCTACGGAACAGACAAGATAATAAATAGTGATTCGAAACGAACTACACAGCAGTCTGATAACTCAGGTGATAAATCGGGTACAATTAAGGAGTCCTCGGCAGAGCCACAGACAGAAAGCAGTGTTCCTCAGCTACAGCAGACAAATCAGGAGCCAACATCTACCGTATATGATGTGGCAACTGTTGCGAAGGAGGTAATGCCGTCAATCGTTGCAATTACAGGAACTTACGTTACAACATACGAGTATTGGTTTGATTCATATCAGCAGGAATCAACCGGCGCGGGCTCAGGAATCATTATTGGTAAGGATGACACATACCTCTATATAGCTACAAATTATCACGTAGTAAAGAATGCAAAGGAGCTCTCAGTTACATTTGTGGATGAGAAAAGCACTCATGCAGAGGTGAAGGGCTACGCTGAAGCTAACGATATTGCGGTTGTGACAGTAAAACTGTCTGATATATCAAGCTCAACACTTGATGAAATAAAGGAAATAAAGGTGGGTTCATCAGACACCTTAAATGTTGGCGATCCTTGCGTGGCAATTGGAAATGCCCTTGGATACGGACAGTCTGTAACGGTTGGATATATTAGCGCACTTAACAGACAGGTGAGCTCAACAGATCAGTCAATAAAGGTAATGCAGACTGATGCCGCAATCAATCCGGGTAACAGCGGAGGCGCACTTGTAAACATGAACGGTGAGCTCATAGGCATAAACACAGCAAAGTATTCTGACATGAGTGTTGAGGGTATGGGATACGCACTGCCTATATCAGATGTTCAGGATATTATAAATGATCTTATTGCAGGAAAGAATGCAGTAGCGGACGATATCCAGACCGGTCAGACCTATCTTGGAATATCAGGCCAGACAATTACAAAACAGTATTCTGAGCTGCTTAATATGCCGGAAGGCGTGTATGTTAACTCTGTTGAACAGGGATCAGCTGCCGAGGAGTGTGGAATAATGCAGGGTGATATAATCATAAGCATGGATGGAGAGGATATTTCTGATATGGAAACTCTTCATGACAAAATCGTTGCGGCAGAGCCTGGTGATAAGGTGACATTCGTCCTATACAGAGTAAATAATGGAGGCTATGAGAAGCAGACAGTAACTGCCATATTAAAAGAAAGACAGTAACAGGCAAACAGGGGTTAACTTGGAGCGGCACTTGTAAGGGAAGTATAAGTGCCGCTTTTTTAGCGTAATAAGCCATAAAATACCCTTGCAAAAGGTAGATAAATGTTGCATTATATGGAGTAGGATTTAACAGAGAAAGGTTTACATAATAATGTACAAAGTAATATGTAAGGATGGAAGAGCCAAAAGAGCCACATTTGAGACTGTTCATGGCACTGTACAAACTCCTCTTTTTATGAATGTGGGGACGGCTGCAGCTATAAAGGGTGCTGTTGCAACTACTGATCTCAAGGATATCGGATGCCAGATAGAGCTGTCAAATACCTATCATCTTCATGTAAGACCGGGGGATAAGATAGTAAAGCAGATGGGAGGCCTTCATAAGTTTATGTATTGGGATAGGCCGATACTTACAGATTCAGGCGGATTTCAGGTATTCTCACTAGCAGGGCTTAGAAAAATCAAGGAGGAAGGAGTCACATTTAACTCCCATGTGGATGGTCGTAAGATATTTATGGGACCAGAGGAGAGTATGCAGATTCAGTCAAACCTTGCATCTACAATAGCCATGGCGTTTGACGAGTGTGCACCGGCTCTTGCAGACAGAAGCTATGTGGAAAGCTCTGTTGCAAGAACAACAAGATGGCTTGAGAGATGTAAGGCGGAAATGACAAGACTGAACAGCCTTCCTGACACAATAAACAAGCATCAGCTGCTGTTTGGCATAAATCAGGGCGCAATATTCGACGACATTAGAATTGAACATGCCAAGCGCATAAGTGAGCTTGATCTTCCGGGTTATGCCATAGGAGGCCTTGCGGTGGGTGAAACTGCTGAGCAGATGTATCACATTCTTGATGTTACAGTTCCACATCTGCCTGAGGATAAGCCTACTTACCTTATGGGAGTCGGAACACCGGCTAATATTTTGGAGGCGGTTGACAGAGGAGTTGATTTTTTTGACTGTGTATATCCGTCAAGAAACGGACGTCATGCCCATGTTTATACGAAGTTTGGCAAGCTGAATCTCAAGAATGCAAGGTATGAGACAGATGACAGACCTATTGAGGAAGGCTGTGGCTGCCCTGCATGTAAGCATTACAGCAGAGCATATATAAGACATCTGCTTAAGGCAAATGAAATGCTGGGTATGAGATTTTGTGTATTGCATAATTTGTATTTTTATAATAATATGATGAAGGAAATCAGACAGGCAATAGAAGAAGGCAGATATCAGTCATATAAAAAGTCGATGCTTGAAAGTATGGCTGGTGGCGGGAACTAATGTCTGAATAATATAAAATAAAGGAGAATGGTAATGACAACACTTACAACACTTTTAGCAGAAGGTGGAAATGCAGGAGCGAATGGTCAGACAACTGGTTCATCAATGCTTTTTATCATCGTGTATATTGTAATATTTGCAGCGATAATCTATTTCATGATGATCAAGCCTCAGAAGAAGCAGAAGCAGAAGACTGAGGAGATGCTCCGTCAGATGGAGCCTGGTGACAATATCATGACAACCAGCGGCTTCTACGGAACAATCATTGACGTTTATGATGACACAACAATCATTGTTGAGTTTGGAAACAACAAAAACTGCCGTATTCCAATGCACAAGAATGCTGTAGCAGAGCTTGAAAAGCAGAGCTCATCAGTAGTTTCAGAGTAAATAAAGGGGATGCTCCTTGTTATAAGGGGCATCCCTTTTTTAATCGATTCATTCAGAGATATAATCAATCGGCACATAGCATAATCAATCATGCAGATATACTATGAATGTGATTATTTGCAAATGCTGTTGAGCATGTCGGTGTATACTGCTTCTGTAACATGAAGTCCCCCACGGCCAAAGCCGACCTTGATGTCCGGCTTTGCAGCTCCGTGAAAGTCAGATCCGCCGGATATTAAAAGACCATGCTTTCTGGCAAGCTCTCTAAGCCTTCCAGATTCATAGCAGTTGTTCGATGAGTGGTATGCCTCAAGACCTGTAATGCCAAACTCCTTTAACGCTATAAGCATTTCCTCTATTTGGGAATATCCAAAACCATAGATGAGTGGATGGGCAATAAAGGCAGCTTTTCCATATTCTGTAATAAGCTCCACAGCCTCTTTAGCAGTCATATCAGGTGTAGGAATATAATATTTGCTTTTCTTGTGAAGATACTTTTTAAAGGCCTGATTCATATCCTTACATATTCCGTCTTCAATAAGTATTCTTGCAAAATGTGCACGGGTGATTACGGTATTTCCATGGCCGAAGGAAAGCCTTTCCATGGTCATATTTATTCCGTCCTTCTTAAATCTTTCACACATGGCTTCATTTCTGTCATAGCGGGCCTGTTTGATACTGTCGAGCCTGGACAGAAGCTGTTGGTTTTCATAGTCCATAAAATAACCTAATATGTGAATTTCAATGCCATTATATATGGCCGACATTTCAACACCCGGAACAACATCCATATTATATATCTGTGAAGCCTCCATGGCCTCCTTAACTCCGTCTACAGTGTCATGATCCGTAATGGCGATAGCAGCAAGATTGCTGTCTGCGGCGAGCTTTACAACCTCAGAAGGAGAGCACGAACCATCTGAAGCATTTGTATGTATGTGCATGTCAATATAACGCATAAAATACACCTCCCAAATGATTGTTCTACAACACAAATATACCCTAAGGAATAGTTATTGTTATATGTGTTCAGAATAATTGATTTACATAAGGCATTATACATAAATGCGACATTTTTTTTCAATAAGCTATAGACTAAATATTCATTTTGTGAGAAAATGTGACTGATGGTTTGAATTAGAGAATTCGAAACCGCTTTTAAGAATTCATATTTTGAAAGGAGTTTCACAATGATTTACACTAAGGAAGTTGAAAACATGTGCCCTATTGCAAAGGGTGCAAAGCATGAGCCAGCTCCTATTCCAGAAGAAGGAAAGTGGGTTCACTCAAAGGAAATCAAAGACATCTCTGGTTTTACACATGGTGTAGGTTGGTGTGCACCACAGCAGGGTGCCTGCAAGCTTTCACTTAATGTTAAGGAAGGAGTTATTGAGGAGGCTCTTGTTGAGACAATTGGATGTTCAGGTATGACACATTCAGCAGCTATGGCAGCTGAGATTCTCCAGGGCAAGACAATTCTTGAGGCTCTTAACACTGACCTTGTGTGCGATGCTATCAATACAGCTATGAGAGAGTTATTCCTTCAGATCGTATATGGACGTACTCAGAGTGCATTCTCAGATGACGGACTTGCAGTTGGTGCAGGCCTTGAGGATCTTGGTAAGGGTCTTCGCTCACAGGTTGGTACAATGTACGCAACAAAGGCAAAGGGCGTTCGTTACCTTGAGATGGCAGAGGGCTATGTAACAGGCTTAGCTCTTGATGCAGACAATGAGGTTATTGGATATCAGTTCGTTTCTCTTGGAAAGATGACTGACTTTATCAAGAAGGGTGATGACCCTAACACAGCTTGGGAGAAGGCTTCAGGTTCTTACGGACGTGTTACACCAGAGCAGGGTGCTGTTAAGATCATCGATCCACGTAAAGAGTAGTCGTATATAGAGGAAAGGAGAACGAGACAATGGCATTATTTGAATCATATGAAAGAAGAATAGACCAGATCAACGCTGTACTTAACAGCTATGGTATCAGCTCAATCGAAGAAGCTGAGAAGATTACAAAGGAAGCTGGACTTGATGTTTACAATCAGATAAAGGGTATCCAGCCAATATGTTTTGAGAATGCTTGCTGGGCATACATTGTAGGTGCAGCAATCGCAATCAAGAAGGGATGCAGAAAGGCTTCCGATGCAGCAGCAGCTATCGGAGAGGGCCTTCAGTCATTCTGTATACCGGGTTCAGTTGCAGATCATCGTAAGGTTGGTCTTGGACATGGTAACCTTGGTAAGATGTTACTTGAGGAGGAGACAGAGTGCTTCTGTTTCTTAGCAGGTCATGAGTCATTTGCAGCTGCTGAGGGTGCTATCGGTATCGCTGAGAAGGCTAATAAGGTTCGTCAGAAGCCTCTTAGAGTTATCCTTAACGGTCTTGGAAAGGATGCAGCTCAGATTATATCAAGAATTAACGGATTCACCTATGTTGAGACAAAGTATGATTACAAGAAGGCTGAGCTCAATGTAGTATATGAGAAGGCATATTCAGATGGACTTCGTGCAACAGTTAAGTGCTACGGCGCTGACGATGTTCAGGAAGGTGTTGCTATCATGCACAAGGAGAATGTTGGTGTATCAATCACAGGTAACTCAACAAATCCTACACGTTTCCAGCACCCGGTTGCAGGTACATACAAGAAGGAATGTATTGAGCAGGGTAAGAAGTACTTCTCAGTAGCATCAGGTGGTGGTACAGGCCGTACACTTCATCCGGATAACATGGCAGCAGGTCCTGCTTCATATGGTATGACAGATACACTTGGCCGTATGCACAGCGATGCTCAGTTCGCTGGTTCATCATCCGTTCCAGCTCACGTAGAGATGATGGGTCTTATCGGTGCAGGAAACAACCCAATGGTTGGTATGACTGTTTCCGTTGCAGTTGCGATTGAGGAAGCTGCAAAGGCTGGTAAGTTTTAATCTATTTTTATAAGAAAATGCTTATTTTATAAGGTTTTAGAGGACTTTTGGTTATCACTGAAGGTCCTCTTTTTGTTCGTGAAAAAGTGTAAAATAATACACGAAGCGTGTTAAGATTGTAGACAGTGACAACGAAATGTCGACGAAATATTTTGATGTAGACAAAAATTTCTTAAAAATGTAGACAAAAAAAATTATCCCAATGGTTTATCCCATATTTTATTTAAAATAATTAGGAGGTAACACATTATGGGAGACGTAACAGTAAGATTAAGAGGTATATGATTATGCCCCTCTTGGCACCAAAACATTGTAACTAGCTACAATTAATGATATAATCAATCATATATATGGGGCAACATACAATGAATTATTTTGTTGGAGAGCGAGGTGCTGCAATGGAAGTGATGAAAAAAATGTTCGGATATATCACAGCCAGAGAAGATACGTTAATAATGCTTTGGGAGAAGGAAAATGGATGGATTACCGCGACAGAGCATAGTTCAGTGCTTAAGGATGCTGAGCTTGATGAGCTCAGTCTTAATGCGATCTCCCAGTGGGTTCATGAGGATGATATTGCCACATTTAACATATTTGTAGATCAGATTGAAGCAGCTATAAAAGATGAGGCAAGCACCATAACAGATGATGAACAGAAGGTGGTAATTGCAGTAAGACTTCTTTCTCAGTCAGGTAACTACATATATCAAAATGTTCATTGTTGGCTTGAGAGAGAAGAGGGGAGGATTGCACGTATATTCCTGATGACAGATGAGCTGGATGTCGAGGAGATCCACAGAATCCGTATAGCCCATACATTTACCTCAGACAGGGATCCCATGCTTATACAGAAACAGGCGGTGGAAATTATCAATGACAATCCGGACAAGAAGTTTGCGGTTGTACAGTTTGATGTTGCAAAGTTTAAAATGGTTATATCGGATTATGGAGAGAAGAAGGCAACAGAGCTGCTTAACTTCTTTATTGATACCCTTAAGGTAATATGTAACAGATTTCAGACCTACAGCAGATTGTCAGCGGATGTATTTATGATTATTACTCCGTACGAGAGTGAGGAACAGCTTTTGGATTATATAGATATGCTCAACGAAACACTTACCGGACACGATGATATGAAGTACAGGCTGGTGTTTGGAGTGTGCTATATCGGGGACCTTACCGGTGGTCTTAGACAGTATGGTGATGCTGCTGCAATGGCCAGACAGAGTATTAAGACTAGTGCGTTGCAGAATGTGGCATTCTACAGAACAGATTTGAAGAAGAATATTTCAACGAGTAAGTTCATTGAGGATAATATGAACAAGGCTCTGAGGAATGGAGAATTTGTGATGTACCTTCAGCCAAAGTGCAATATTGCAGACGGTAAGGTGATAGGTGCTGAGGCTCTTGTAAGATGGATTATGCCGGGACATGGCATAGTTCCACCAAATGATTTTGTCCCGGTATTTGAGAAGAATGGATTTATCATAAAGATGGACAGATATATATGGGAACAGGCGTGCAAGCAGATAAGAACGTGGATCGACATGGGGATTGACCCACTTCCCATATCGGTGAATGTGTCAAGAAGACATCTTGCTGATGACAAGTTTATCACAGCTTTGGACAATCTTGTTGGTACATACAATATTCCAAAGAAGTATCTCGAGATTGAGATTACGGAGACTGTTGATGAGGCAGGAATAGCAGAGCGCATGAAGGAATTAAAGGAGAAGGGATATGTTCTTCTCATGGATGATTTCGGTTCCGGATATTCATCTCTCAATACACTTAAGAATACGCAGTTTGATATTATTAAGATGGACAGAATATTCCTCAATGATTTCATTGGCTCCGACAGAGGACAGAAGATCGTTGAACACACGATTAAGATGACAAAGGAAATAGGTCTTGATATGGTTGCCGAAGGTGTGGAGACTAAGGAACAGGCTGAATTTCTTGAAAACTGCGGGTGTAATATGGCACAGGGCTTTTACTATGCAAAGCCTATGCCGGCAGATGAGTTTTGCAATAAGTATATGTATTAAAAACGATTAGAGCGCATCTTTTGATGCGCTCTTTGTGTGCAAAATGCACAAAAAGCGTATAGCAATTTTGTGGGTAGTATAAAAAGATTTACTATGATAAAATGTGGGTATGTAACTGTGCACTAAATGAGTTTTCATTGTGTGACTTAAGGATAATATAATAAAGAAAGGGAGGAAAAACGATGAGAAAGAGTAAGCTGCTAAGTAAATTAGCGGTACTTGGACTTGCCGTGGGATTTGCCATAGCACAGCCGTTTACAGTCAGGGCAGAAGAAACCGAAACCGGTACTGAGACTGAGAATGAGAATGAGACAGTGCTTGAGGCTGTAGATATGAGTAAGGGTGTAACCTATATCTATTCTAAGGGTGATGAACCGGTAGTTCAGGCAATCAATCTTAATGGAAATTCGGTAATAATTAAGAGTTCTCCGAATTCCACAGATGAACAGTCTTTCATTAACATTTGGGGCGATCTGGATCAGGATGGCATTGTTGATGAAGGGGAAACCATGTATGAGGTGGAAGGCAAGACAGACCTTCAGATATTACCTATATATGGTGTGTACGAACAAAAGAGTACAGCTTCAATAGCAATCACATTAGATGGTGTTGATGTGACTACAGTTATGGCTGTATACGGCGGTGAACTCCATTCTACAGGAGAAGATGCAGCTGTAACATTTAGATCACTTACCGGGGCTCATGCGGGGCTTGTGCAGCTGGTATACCAGTCTAAGGTTACGGGAGATATTGATATTGACCTTGGCGGTGAATCCAGTATGGGAACATTCAGAGGTTCGCTGAGTTCTGAGATTTCAGGAAGCATGACAGTGGATATGACAGGTACAGCAAGGGTAAACAGCGGGCTGTATCTGCTCACAGTTTCATACATGACCGGTTCAGTTTCGGTAAATGTAGGAGAGAAAAACTATTATTCTGAGCTTGAGGCCCTTCATAGTTCTACTATTGATGGTGATTTAACGATTAACCTTAATCAGAATGAAGGCGTTTCAGGAAATGTTTATGCCACTACATATGGTTGTTATTATGTTACTGTGGATGATGAGAATGTTACAAAGGAGTATTCTGTAGCCGGAAATGTGGTATGTACTGTAAATGGTGCAAAATTAGGTGGTATATATCTGGTAAATAATGCAAGTAAGGTGAAGAAGGATGTTACACTAACCGTCAAAGATTCACAGGTAGCAAATATATATGCTGTTCAGAACGGCGGTATTATTCATGGCAATCTGGATATGACTGTTGACGGCCTCAAGGATAATACTTACAGCTATGTATATGGCGTAAATTATGGCGGTACATTGTTGGGTAATTTCAAGCTATTGTGCCAGAATAACAATTCAGAAAATACCGGCGTTTATGGTTCAAATAGTGGTGTAATAAATGGAGATGTTGATATAGACGTTATCGGTGGCGAGAAGTCATATAGCTATATTTATGGAATATATGGTGGAACCTATAAAGGAAAAGCTGATATCAATATACAGAATGTAACTGCAACGAGCAGTGTTTATGGTATTGACTATACAACGTCTACACAGACTCCATCAACAAAAGAGGGAGAGTTTGATAATGTAGTTACAATTAAAAATGTTAAGGGCACATCAAATTATTTATACGGTATATATGGTGCACAGGGCTTAGGCTCAATGAAGGTAGATATCAGCAATGTGGAAGCATATTCCCTATATGGTATATACAACTATAATTATGCTTCACCATATGATGTAGACATATCCATTGTTAATTGTAAATGTGGATATTTCTATGGATATGAAAACAGAATGAATGATATGCCGGAGGGAGAACAGACCGGCGATGTAAATGTGAAGATTCACGATGTATATTCAACAAACTATATCTATGGTGTTTATTATGTTACTGTAAACGGAAATGTAACTGTTGATTATAAGAATATTATTGCTTCTTGTCTGTATGGAGCGTATGGAATATGTGCAAATGGTAATGTGAATGTTACCATGGAAAATGTAAATGTTGATTCCATCAAAGATGCAGATGGTAATAGTATAATTGAAAACTACGCAAATGCAGGCTCGGACAGACTGTACTCACTTGATTATTCGAACATAATGGGTGATGTTACTGTAAATGTTAAGAATGTATTTGGAAAAGCAATTGTACTTGCAGGTGGCTGGTCAACAACTAACATTCTTGGTAATGTAAAAGCTACTCTTGCAGATAGTAAATTCGTTACCACAGGTAATTATGATACCAACTATATATTCTATGAGTATAACAATGAAAAATATGCAAAACCATGTAAAGGTGAGTTTACTATTACCGGAACAGATTTCTCACAATCTCCTTATTCAGAAATTAGAGTGGCCGGAAAAAAACTCAGAGAGACAACTGTTACAGTAAGTGATGATTGCGTATTCCCGGAAAAAAAGCTGTTTAGTCTCGGATACAGCGATAATGGGCCTACAGTACTTACAAAGGGTAATGATTTATATCTCGGCGGTTCAATGGTGATCGACAAGGATATTACTGCAGACAAAATATTCTTTGGCGATTACACAGAGATAAATAACGGTAATTCATATAACACGTATTCAGCAGGAGGCAATGTAATTGTAAATGAAGGAGTTACAGTTACCGGAAAAAATGGTATTTTGATTTCCACCTCAGGTTCAGTATATAACAAGGGTACAATTGTAGGTGTAATTGATACATTTGAAAGCGGATATAAGGGCGGTACATACATTAAGGGCGGTACCTATAGTGATTCAGACTATACGTCAAAGCTTTGGGTAAATTATCCGGCAAAGCTTGTATATACAGCTAAGGCAATAAATCCGAAGACAAACGGAATATGGTCCAATTATTATGATACTGAAACAACATATGGTCAGGTAGGAAATAAGATTACATTTGAGCCTACAGTTAAGAAGGGCTATGTATTTGACAGGATTACATTCAAGGGTGAGTCAGACAAGGCAGACAATGAGCTTGCCCTTGATGAGAATGGAAAATATTCATTTGAGATGCCTGCTGATCCTGTTGTTGTTACAGTTGTGACACACGGTCAGCAGATTGTACTTGCAAAGACAGTTTCAGACCCATGTGCAGTAGTTGGCAAGGAGTATACAGCCCAGGAGCCACTCTATAGCTTAAGGGATGTGGCAATTGCAAATGATGGTCTTGAAGGAGAAGTTACATATGCGGTAGATGAGGACTTCAGTCTTCCTGAAGGTTTAATTCTTGAGAATGGTCTAATTGTCGGAACACCTACAACAAAGTATGAGACCGGCAAGAAGGTTCTTGTATATGTAACAGGAAAGAATGATACACAGGCAACACTTACATTAAATGTTATCGTATCTGATGAGCAGAAGGCACAGAATAATCAGGATAACAGAATAGTAGTAGACGAGGAAGCAAAGACAATTAATCTTTATGGAACTCCGGTTGTAATCGATGCAGCTGAGGTGACAGAAGAGGCTACAGAGGCAGAGGATACTGCAGCGGAGGATACTTCTGAGGCTTCTGTACAGACAAGAGTATTCCTTGATGAGAACAGAGATGGTAAAGCAGATAGCGATACTCCGCTTTATATTGGGGATCTTTCAGATTATGAGATAATCGGCGCATACAATATGGAGCTTACAAAGCCGATTAACATTACAATGCTTGGCGGAAAGGTAAAGAGTATATATGGAGCTCTTGATTCAACAATCAGCTACTCAGAAGGTCATGGCATTGTTATTGACGCTCAGGGCGGTACGGCAGAGCAAATACATGGACTTAGAAATTCATCATTAACAGGATGGATGATGTATAAGGTTGCTGATGGTATTTGCACTTCAAGCAGAGCGCCTATTTACAGCAGCTCCACAGACAAGTTTACAGGATATCTGGCAGACTACTCAGGAAATATGACAGTTTACGGAGATTATACATGTTATGATTCGATAAGTGGTATTTCTCTTGATGTGTATAATTCTGTAAATGCAGTGTTCAAGAAACCGGTAGAATTAACAGGTAATCTTTCCATTGAAAACCACGCAAATGCTACATTTGAAGCTGGCGTTAAGACGGCAAAGCTCATGTCTGCTGCATATGGTAAAACTGTACTCCAGGGAGACAGCAAGATATCATATCTTTATATGCCATACTCATATGCAGATATTACAGTTAATGAGGGTGCAAAGCTTGAGGTTGATGAGGTATATATTGGCAATTCATCAGTATATGTATATCAAAAGGGTACATTAAACTGCCCACAGGATAAGTTTAGCAACCAGGGTAGATGGGTTGTTATAGGGGATATAGCTGAAGGAATTGATTATGCAGAGTGGAATGGTCTATACTTTGCCGGTGAGGTAACAACAAACAAGAAGGATACCAGTGGTGCAATATACAGTACATATGACACAGTTACTTATGAAAATGTACGTTATGTACGAGGAAATAGTACTGCAACAATAAGCTATACTACCATTCCTGGTTATACGGCATATGTTACATCTGAGGGTCATGAACCTGTAATAGGAGAGGCTGGACAGGCAATCGTTCCGACAGACCAGAAGGTGCTGAAGGCTACTGTTGATTATATCCCAGATCAGATTGAGCTTACAAAGCAATATGCGGATCCTGTTATTTTGGCCGGAACAGAGTATACGGTAAGTGAGCCGATATATGATCTTTATGGCGTTGTTGTATCAAATGATACATCGGATGCATATGGAACACCAAAGACTTTCAGAGTGAAGACAGGCGCAAGTCTTCCGTCAGGGCTTTCACTTCTTAACGGAAAGGTTATTGGAACTGTACCTGAGGGGGAAGAAGGAACGTACAATACAACATTTATTGTTACCGGAAAAAATGGCACAGAGGCAGAACTTTCACTTGACATCGTTGTTAAGCC
Organism: Coprococcus sp.; assembly: GCA_017624085.1. The sequence continues at coordinate 71,506 of JAGANU010000001.1, read as the reverse complement.
TTCTGGTACAAAGCTTGTCGATATTAATGAATTTATAACGGATGCAACAATTAAAAAAGTGGATTTGAAGGGCCAGTCAGTAGTGCTTCTTCCGGATCCTTCCGATTCAAGCCTTTCTTCTATTTATCCGGATGCAGATCATGACGGAATAGCAGATAACAATAAGGCACTTAGGATTGATGGAGAGACATCCTACAATCTTTCTGCCTGTGACATCTTTGGTTACACAGACACAGAGACTGCCTACGAGGGAGATATTTCTATTACAAACCATGGTGCTACACTCGGTAGAATATATGGCGCTGCATACAATACTGCTTATTCAACTACTGACAGAGCTGTTGTAAAGGGTACCGTAACAATAAACATGGATAAAGGCTTCCTTAACTATGGACTTTATGGTGCTTATAAGGCAGATGTTGCAACACTGAATGTAAATATTACAGGAGGTAGAATTAAGCAGCTTGTAACAGGAGCTGATACATCTACAATCGGAACATTTAATTATACATTTGGCGACAAGGCACAGATGTATTCAACAAACAACAGTTCATCATACAGACAGGTGATGTATTTTGCTAATAATTGTACAATCACAGGCAATGCAAATATCAGGATCGGTGCATCAGAAGGATATTCATTTGCACAGGGTACATCCGGCTGGTATGGATATTCAAGATGTTATGGACTGTATCTGTCAACCGTTGAAGGTGATGTTAACTGTGAGATAAATGGTGACTGGCAGCTTAGATACGAGAATAACATTGTAAACAATACCCCGGTTAATGGCGACATAAACGTTAACTTTAAGAAGGGATATATGGGCTCAACCCAGGGCGTGGAATCATACAGGGCTCTTGTATATGGAGGCTCATATTCTCACACATACAAGAATATCAATGTTGTTGCAGGAGAAGAGGGGCAAACCTCAGGTGTATACTACCTTGCAGCTTCCTGTAATGTGGACAACATCCGATACTCAGATGTTAACGAATCACCAAATAACTCAATGTCATATATGTCAAGCAGCTATCAGGTAAACCTTAATAATTCGCTTTATGCATACACAGTAAATAAGGTTACAATCGGCGGAACATATGAGATTGACGAGGATATAACAACCGGAAACTTTTATACACTTGTAGATTCAAATGTTACACTCAAGGAAGGAATAACAGTAAGAAGTAATAAGGCGTCTACAATAGCCGGAAAGTTTACAAATAATGGTACACTTGAGATGCTGTATTCCGGTACAGTGTCTGCAGATTTTGTGAACAACGGAACGTGGAAACTGACCAGCAGCCTTGTCCTAAATGCAGATGCTTGCAATAATGGAGTGTTTGAACAGTCTGGATCCAGCTACGTAAATATCGGGGCAGGCTATAAGTTTATTAACAATGAAGATGCAACGTTTACATTTGCCAGATTCTATGGCAGCGGTACATTTGTAAACTATGGTGAGATGAAACAGATATACAGGACAACCTCTATGGGCTCTGTTATCATACTTACAACCACAGTACCAAGTATGCAGTATACACTTAATAATTACGGCACTATGTATCATGCACTTACAGTTGATTATCCTGCATATTGCTTTAAGGATGAAGATGCTAAGATAAGCATTACATCAATCAATACTTCATACTACAAGACCTCAGGTGTTGAGGGAGACAATAACATATACGTAAAAGGCAATGCTGAGTTTGATATTGCTATAGAAGGAACTCTTGTAGATGGCATGGAAATTTCTTCTGTTGTATACGGAGATACAGAGACATTAACAACTACATCGGATAATGTTACATATGTAGGAAAGATGCCATGCGCACCTACAAAGGCTACAGTAAATATAAGTGTTAAGGAAGCTACAGATATCACTCTTGCGAAGACAGAGGATAATGTAAGCGCTACAGTTGGTGTAGCAACAACTGCTTACCTGCCACTTTATGATCTCACAACAGTAGAAATCATTGGAGATGAGGAGGTTGAGAATGGATATGTAGCTTACTCACTTGCTACAGGTGAGGCTCTGCCGGAGGGACTTGTTCTTAAGAATGGAAAGATTTACGGAACACCAACGAAGGCATCAGATGTAGCTCAGTCTGTAAAGCTTCGTATAAGAGGTAAGAATCAGACAATAGCTTTATTTACACTTACATTTGACAAGATTGAGAAGGGTGTAAGAACACTTCCGATTCCTTCAACAAGAAAGGCCTTTGCAGGATGGAAGCTTTCAGATGTAGTAATTTCAGATCATTCATATGGAACATATCAGTGGAAGGATGGAGAAATTCTCGTAGGTGAGGCTGGAACAACCGCTTCATATGATGCATACTTTATTCCAAATGATACTGCAAATTATGATTGGAGTAAGATCAGCGCAGAAGAGGGTACATATGAGGAGACTGAGTCCGGTGTACGGATTGCAATAAAGATTCCTGTATATGTACAGAAGCAGATTCCTACATACACACTTCCGGAAGAGGATATTACAGCTACCTACGGTGATAAGCTTAGCAGTGTAGTAATACCGGCAGCGGAGAATGGAACATTTGAATGGGAAGAGCCGGATCAGGATGTAGGAGAAGCAGGTGAAAGCACATTCACTGCCACATTTATTCCTACAGAGGAAGAGCTTTATGAGAGAGTTTCCGGAATTAAGATTGTTGTAAAGGTTGGAAAGAAGAAAGCAACATTTAAGGAAGGCCTAACAGAGGTTGAATGTGCTGAGGAAGCACAGGTTCTCGGTGATGTGATTATCGACCCTATAGTAACCGGAAAGTATATGTGGTACACAGACCGTCAGACAGAGATTGAGGATGGTGCAACATATAAGCTCTGCTTCGTTCCAACTGATACAAAGAACTATGATTGGACAGATGTTCCTGGATGGAACAGAGCATTTAACGGCGTAGTATTCGAGGTTAAGGTAAGCATCAAGAAGGCTCATGTTCATAACTATGGCACAGCCTACAAGACCAGCTCTGCATATCACTGGTATGAGTGTGAGTGCGGCGATATAATTGAGAAGGCTGTTCATGAATTTGGTGATTATGAGCTTACTAAGGCACCTACAGATACTAAGACAGGCGTGAAGACTGCAGTATGTAAGGTCTGTGGATATAGAAAGAATGTATCAGTTCCTGCACTTGGTATGGATATTTCTAATTCCACATACGGTATAAAGGTTTCAGGCGTTGTAACCAAGGCTTACACAGGTAAAGCAGTAACTCTTACAGGATTAAAGCTTACAAGAGGTACTACAGTTCTTAAGAATGGTATAGATTACACAGTAACCTATGCAAATAATGTAAAGATTGGAACTGCCAAGGTTACCATTACTGGTAAGGGAAGATACAGAGGAAGTATTACTAAGTCATTTGCAATCAAGGCATCTAAGACAAAAGTATACTCTGTAAAGCAGGCTAAAACAGGAGTTGTATACAAGTACAAGGTAACAAACAATGCTTCAAATGGAACAGGTACAGCAACACTTGTTGGAACTACAAAGACCAAGAAAACAAAGACATATACAAGTGCTACAGTGAGTGCAACCGTTAAGATTGGTGGCGTAAGCTTTAAGGTTACAGCAATTGGAAACAATGCATTTGCAGGCTATATTTACCTTAAGAAGTTTACGGCAGGCGGATATGTTAAGACTATAGGTACAAATGCATTTGGAGGATGTACAAGTCTTCAGACAGTAGCTCTTGGCAAGTATGTTACGGTAATTGGCTCAAAGGCATTTATGAAGTGTTACAAGCTTACTACCATTAACTTCCCTGCAAAGCTTACTACAATTGGAAACTATGCGTTCTACGGCTGTAAGATTCTTAAGAAGGCAGCTCTTGGAGCATACGTGAAGTCAATTGGAAGCTATGCATTCTATGGCTGTAAGACAATTACATCTATTGTGATTGGAAATAATGTAACAAAAATCGGCAGTGCAGCATTCTACGGATGCTCACAGCTTAAGTCGATAAAGCTTGGTAAACGTGTAAAGACAATTGGAAGCAAGGCATTCTATGGTGTATATAAGACTGCGACATTCTCACTTCCAAAAACAAAGTATACAGCTTATAAGAAAGCTATCGTAAAGGCCAGTGCGCCTAAGACAGCAGTTTATAAGAAATATTAGTTGTTAGTGTTAACACAAAAAATAGCTCACCTGGAGGATAACACCTTCAGGTGAGTTTTGCTTTTTCAGGGACGGGGCTTCTGTTGCTTTTTCAGGGACGGGGCTTCTGTAATTATGCGGAATTAGTTACATACTATGTTTATCGTGTGTATTTGGATACTATAAGGGAAAATATAAATATAGGGATAAGATTGAACAATAAATATAAAATGTATTATAATCAGTTTGTGTGAATGCATTTATGGGATTAATGTGTATTTATTGAGACTCCCTTAAATAGTAGGGCACGCTACACACATAATACAGTTATGAAAGGAAGGTTTGTTTATGCCATATGGTTATTATTATTGGGATCCAACATATTTTTTAGTTCTTATAGGAGTTGTGCTTTGCCTTATTGCATCAGCAAAGGTTAAGAGCACATTTGCAAGATATGAGAAGAACCTTGCCAGATCGGGTTACACAGCAGAACAGGTAGCTGCCATGATTCTCAGAAATGCCGGAATTACAAATGTAGCAATTCGGCATACAAGTGGACATCTTACCGACAACTTCAATCCGGGTAAGATGACTCTTAATTTGTCCGACAGTGTGTATGGTAAGAGCTCTATTGCAGCCATAGGAGTTGCAGCACATGAGTGTGGACATGCAATACAGCATCAGCAGCATTATGCTCCCCTTGTGCTTCGTCATGCTATTATTCCTGTTGCAAATATAGGTTCAACCCTTTCCTGGCCACTTATCCTCATAGGTATTCTTATTCCAAAGGTTGATTATCTTATTACCATAGGAATTATTATGTTCACAGTAGTGGTGGCACTTCAGTTTATCACTCTCCCTGTTGAGTTTAATGCGTCCAGAAGAGCTCTTGCAATTCTTTCTTCAAGTGGAATTCTCTATGATGATGAGATGAAGGGTGCAAGAAAGGTGCTTTCAGCAGCAGCAATGACATATGTTGCAGCAATGATATCTGCGGTGCTTCAGCTTCTGAGACTAGTAATGTTGTTTGGTGGCAGAAGTAGAGATTAATTTATGGTACCAGCTGGTATGACACATTTGTAATAAGGAGAGCCAATTGCCAATGTGAATTTCTTATTATGTGACACAATCATATTGTATGGAATACAGAAGGATATTTTGTCACGGATTGGAGAAGCTCTGGAATAATAAGACAAAGGGACAATCCCTATGACAAAAGGAACGTCCCCAGGGAGAAAGAATATGAAGATAACAACTTTGTGTTATATAGAACATGATGGCAAATATCTGATGCTTCACAGAACAAAGAAGGAGAATGATATAAATAAGGATAAATGGATAGGTGTGGGTGGACATGCCGAGGAAGGAGAGAGCCCTGAGGATTGTGTACTTCGGGAGGTAAAGGAGGAGACAGGGCTTACTCTTACTTCATATAAGTTTAGAGGGCTTGTGACCTTTATAAGCAATGAATATGAAAATGAGCTCATGTGTCTTTTTACAGCAGATGGGTATGAGGGTGAAATTATTACATGTAGCGAGGGAGACCTTGAGTGGGTAGATAAGTCTATTGTCCCTACACTTCCAACCTGGTCCGGAGATGCCATATTCCTAAAGCAGCTGATGAGTGATGACGAAAGGTTCTTCTCCCTCAAGCTTGTGTATGAAGGAAATGAGCTAGTGTCACATGTTTTAAATATATACTAATTACAAAAGACAAAATAGAGGGCAACAAAATTATGGAACGTTTCAAGATAGGTGACACAGTAAAACATTTTAAGAGAGCGTATGTAGATCAGAATACTGCAGAATACCTTTATAGAATTTTAGCATTTGCACAGCACACAGAGAATGGGGAGAAGCTGGTAATATATCAGGCCTTGTATCCACCATACAAGACCTGTGCAAGACCATATGATATGTTTGTGAGCTTGGTGGATCGCGAGAAATATCCTGATGTGAAGCAGCAGTATCGCTTTGAGGTTGTTGACACAGAGCTATTTCCTGGCATGTAGTATGGGGTAGATGCTTAAAGGACAGCCTAACCGAAACATATGGTTAGGCTGTCTTTTCTTACAGGAATACATGAACCTGTATAGAGTTGCCGAAACCCTTGTTCCATATTACCTGAACACTTCTGTATTCAGATAATTGATATGAACCAAGGAGTCTCTTCATGTCCCGCTCACCGGGGATTCTTTCATTTTCCATATATTTGTTGAAACCCAGCTCACGAATATCATTGTTTTCATCGTGCATGTACAAAGTAAAGTATGAATTGAGTGGTGACATGTGGTATAATTTCCATATGTCACGGGCGCAGGCACCGTCCTGCTCTTTCGCGTTATTGTTGTAAAACATAATGTTTTCCTCCTTGCGTGATTATTTTGATAATCTGAGTTTACTAAAACAACGGAAATTACTCGTTGTTTTTACGAAGAATTGTTCTTATACATATGATGAAGTAGGAGATTGTGAGATGAAGATTATACTTTCACCGGCTAAAAAGATGAAAATAGATACTGATAGTCCGGAGCCTTTAGGATTACCGGTTTATATTGACAGGACAGAACAGATCATGAGCTGGCTTAAGAATAGCTCCAGGGATGAACTTAAGAAGCTGTGGGGATGCAGCGACAAAATAGTTGACGAGAATGTGGAGCGCCTGGGTAATATGGATCTAAGAAACAGTCTTACTCCGGCGGTGCTTGCTTACGAGGGCATAGCATATCAGTATATGGCACCGGCTGTATTTGAGTATGGACACTTTAATTATGTTCAGGAGCATCTGTGTATACTGTCTGCATTTTATGGAGTACTTAAGGCCATGGACGGTGTCACGCCATACAGACTGGAGATGCAGGCAAAGGCCCATATAGACGGAACGAAGAATCTCTATGAATTTTGGGGAAGAGATCTGTACGATGCAGTTATAGATGACAGCAGAATTATTATTAATCTGGCATCAAAGGAATACTCCAAATGTATAGAGAAGTATGTGACAACTGATGACAGATTTATAACCATTTCTTTCTGTGAAAATGTGAGTGGAAGGCTTGTTACAAAGGGAACATATGCTAAGATGGCAAGAGGAGAGATGGTTCGGTTTATGGCTGAGAATAATGTTCAAACTCCGGATGAGCTTATGTACTTTGACAGGCTTGGATATATATATAGAAAGGAGTTGTCGAACCCTTCAGAGTATGTATTTGTCAAAGGCTAGTTATTGTTACATGCAGGGAAAAGAATAATCGGAGTAGTGGGTTTATATACTATTTTTGCAAGGAGAAATATATGTACAAAGGATTGATTATAAAGGAAAGTTTGTCAGATGAAACAATACTAGATTGTCTGAATGTGCTTCAGGTTGAGCTTTGGCGTACGGATAATATACCAAAGTATTGGACTGCAATTACATATGAAAGTGAATATGAGGACTTCCCGGAGAGATTATCGAAGGTACTTAAGGATAGTAAGGCTATGCCATGGTATGTGGACATGAAGAACGGAAAAACGAAGATTATAGTGCTGAAGGATCATGTACTTTCATATACAATTGGAAACAGCCTGGAAAAAGAGAAAGTAATAAACAAATGTAGAGAACTTGGAATTAATGAAGCACAGCTGGATTGGGCGGATTGATGCTATGTAAAGAGATTATATGCCCTGTGTGTTGATTAGGTAAAATGTCGTTAGGACTGTTGCTGCCTGGCGGTTAAGACTATATAATGTTTATGTAACGAGTCAATTTGCAATGCAGGTTACTTAAATAATAGGTGAGAAATAATAGGGGAATATGGTTATGACAAAGAATCCGTCAATGAAGATCGTATTAATTTTATGGGGACTGGTTATTGTGGTGGCAACTGCATTTATGCTGCCAAGGTATATAAGTGCCAAGATATATGCGTCATATGATAAGATCAATGCAGAGATAACAGCTGCATCCGATATGGTATGTGAGTATACTCAGCACGAAGATACAACAGAAGGTCGTACCCTTGATGTTACATATAATCTCAAAGTGACACAGCCTGTTGAGTATAGGTATACACAGGGTGGGGCTGAGTATACAGGTTCTGCTGATGTTTATCTGGGCGGTGGCTCATTTGATCATATGGCTGACAGGGATAAAGAGGTTGAAGATGCACGAGAGGCGATGTACAAGGTGGGAGATACTATTGAGGTCTACGCCAAGGGAGAAAAATCAGCCACTGCACAGGAAATCAACATGAGATTGATTCTGTTGATGTTACCGCTTGCGGGCAATTCATTGCTAATTATCATATACATTCTTGTCTTGTTTGTATTGTGGAGAATTCAAAAGAAAAGGGACAAGGCCATGCTTGCAAAAGAGGGAATAAAATATAGTTGACAAGCATGCATTGCAGTGCTATGATTGTTTAAGAATTTAGTAGATTAAACCGTTGAAGCGGAGATAACGGTAGTGATGCCTATACAGAGAGCCTGTGTTGCTGAGAGTCAGGTTAGATACACATTATCAAATGGACCGCGGAGGGCGCAGTCAAATGGATGCTTATATCCAGAGTATTCTGCGACGTTATGGCATACGTTAATTGCCAGGGATATGTTTGTATCCTGCAAAGTGCACGAGTATTCGTGAATTCAAGGTGGCACCGCGGATTATATTAGATTATCCGTCCTTGACAGATTTTATTATTCTGTCAAGGATTTTTTTATTCCTCTGACAGAAATAGCAGAGGATTTTTTTTGTGGAGGGCATGCTTATGAATATTTCACCTACAAAGACAGAAGTCCAAGAGATTGCAGCTACAGGAAAATACAACATACTTCCTGTAAGCACAGAGCTTCTGTCTGATTTTATCACACCTATTGAGACTATGAGGATTCTTCAAAATGTTTCAACGCACTGTTATATGCTGGAGTCAGCACAGGCAAATGAGTCATGGGGAAGGTACACGTTTTTAGGCTTTGATCCAAAGCTTGAGATAACATGTATTGATGGAGAAATGAAGATTGGAAATCTGAACGTTAAGACGGACAATCCTTCGGAGTATATTAGACAGATTTTATCTGATTACAGAAGTCCGCGACTAAATAATCTGCCTTCATTTACCGGCGGACTTGTGGGATATTTTTCTTATGATTATCTTGGTTATAAGGAGCCTTCAGTCAGATGTAATGTAGAGGATACGGAGGAATTCAAGGATGTGGACCTCATGCTTTTTGACAAGGTTATAGCTTTTGATCATCTGTGTCAGAAGATTGTTCTTATTGTAAATATGAAGCTGGATGATATTGAAACAGGGTACAATAAAGCGATTGTTGAGCTCAAGCAGTTAAAGGAGCTTTTGCTACATGGTGATAAAAAGCAAAACATGGGTGGAAGGCTTTTGGGAGAGGTGACACCGCTTTTTGACAAGGAAAGATATTGCGATATGGTAAAGAAGGCGAAACACCATATTAAGGAAGGAGATATTTTTCAGATAGTACTGTCAAACAGACTTTCAGCTCCGTTTGAGGGAAGTCTCTTTGATACATACAGAGTGCTTAGAACAATCAATCCGTCACCGTATATGTTCTATTTTTCAGGTACCGATGTTGAGGTGGCCGGTGCTTCTCCTGAAACACTTGTTAAGCTTGAAAATGGTGTGCTGCACACCTTCCCTCTTGCCGGAACAAGGCCGAGAGGGAAAAACGATGAGGAAGACAAGCGACTGGAGGCGGAGCTTCTTTCAGATGAAAAGGAGCTGGCAGAGCATAATATGCTTGTTGATCTTGGAAGAAATGATCTTGGTAAAATAAGTACATTTGGAACGGTAAAGGTTGAAAAGCTTCATTCAATAGAACGTTATTCCCACGTGATGCATATAGGCTCTACAGTCAGGGGCGAAATAAAGGAAGGCTATGACGCTCTTGATGCTATAGAGGCTGTCCTTCCTGCAGGAACACTTTCCGGGGCTCCGAAGATAAGAGCCTGTCAGCTTATAGGGGAGCTTGAGAATAACAAGAGAGGCATATATGGCGGAGCAATAGGATATATAGATTTTACCGGAAACATGGATACTTGTATTGCAATAAGAATTGCATATAAGAAAAATGGAAAGGTATTTGTGAGAAGTGGAGCAGGAATTGTCGCTGATTCTGTTCCGGAAATGGAATATCAGGAGTGCCTGAACAAGGCTAAGGCTTCACTTAAGGCACTAGAGATTGCACAGGAGGAAGACGTATGATTTTGTTAATAGATAATTATGATAGCTTTTCATATAATCTTTTTCAGCTTGTGGGGGAGATAAATCCGGATATAAAGGTCATTCGAAATGACGAACTAACGATAGATGAGATAAGAGAGTTAAAGCCGGAGCGCATTATATTGTCCCCCGGTCCGGGAAGACCGGAGGACGCAGGAATAATCATTGATGTAGTAAAGAAGCTTGGCGGAGAGATACCTATTCTTGGTGTGTGCCTGGGACATCAGGCAATCTGCACCGCATTTGGCGCAACCGTAACATACGCCCGTGAATTGATGCATGGAAAACAGTCGGATGTAAGCTTTGATACAACATGTACCCTTTTTAAGGGATGTCCGGAGCATGCAAAGGTTGCACGTTATCATTCGCTGGCTGCAGCTGCCGACACCATACCGGAGTGCCTTAAGGTTACCGCAACCACTACAGATGGTGAAATAATGGCAGTAAAGCATGACAAATATGATATATATGGAGTTCAATTCCATCCGGAATCGATTATGACTCCTGATGGTAAGCAAATGTTATATAATTTTATAAAGGAGATGTAGATTATGATTAAGGAAGCTATAGTAAAAATAGTAAACAAGGAAGATCTTACGTACAATGAGGCATACTCTGTAATGAATGAGATAATGAGTGGAGAGACAACACCTACTCAGAACGCTGCTTTTCTTGCTGCACTGTCAACTAAAAGTGCGAAAGCAGAGACAACCGATGAGATTGCAGGCTGCGCAGCTGCCATGAGAGATCACGCTACAAAAGTTGAGACAGACATGGAGCTCTTCGAGATAGTTGGTACAGGTGGAGATAATGCACAGAGCTTTAATATATCTACAACATCAGCTCTTGTTGCAGCTGCGGGTGGAATGAAGGTAGCAAAGCACGGTAACAGAGCAGCTTCGTCACTTTGCGGAACAGCAGATTGCCTTGAGGCACTTGGTGTAAATATAACCCAGAGTCCTTCTAGGTGCGTAGAGCTCCTTAATGAAGTTGGTATGTGTTTCTTCTTTGCGCAGAAATATCATTCATCTATGAAGTATGTAGGTGCAATTAGAAGGGAGCTTGGCTTTAGAACTGTATTTAACATACTTGGCCCTCTTACCAATCCGGGTTCTCCATCGATGCAGTTGCTTGGAGTATATGATGAGTACCTTGTTGAGCCACTTGCCCAGGTTCTTGTAAGTCTTGGCATTAAGCGTGGAATGGTTGTTTATGGCAAGGATAAGCTGGATGAAATATCAATGAGCGCCCCAACAAAGATTTGTGAGATAAGAGATGGATGGTTTAAGTCATTTGTTATTACCCCTGAGCAGTTTGGCTTTAAGCGTTGTACAAAGGATGAGCTTAAGGGTGGTACACCTGAGGAAAATGCACAGATTACACTTGCACTCCTTAAGGGCGAAAAGGGACCAAAGAGAGATGCGGTGCTTATGAATGCCGGAGCAGCTCTTTATATTGGAGGAAAGGCTGTCAGCATGGAAGAGGGAATTAAGCTTGCAGCAGAGCTTATTGATTCCGGAAAAGCTCTTGATACACTTAATAAATTTATAGAAGTAAGCAACCGCCCGGAGGAATAGGAATGACAATATTAGATGAGCTTTCACGTTATTCAAGGTATAGAGTGGAAGAGGATAAAAAGCTTGTTAGTGTTGATGAGATAAAGGAAAGTGCTCTTTCGATGAAGATGGGAGATTTTGAATTTGAAAAGGCACTTAAGAGGGATGGACTTAGCTTTATCTGTGAGTGTAAAAAGGCATCTCCGTCAAAGGGGATCATTGAGCCGGATTTTAAGTACCTCGACATAGCAAGGGAATATGAGATGGCGGGCGCTGACTGCATATCTGTATTGACGGAACCTAAGTGGTTTATGGGCTCAGATGCATACCTGAAGGAGATTTCTGAGAATGTATGTATTCCGTGCCTTCGCAAGGATTTTACAGTTGATGAGTATCAGATCTATCAGGCAAAGCTCCTTGGTGCCTCCGCAGTGCTTTTAATTTGCTCGATACTGACAGAGGAGGAAATTTGTAAGTATATAGATATATGTGATTCGCTTGGAATGTCAGCCTTGGTTGAGGTGCATAATGAAGAGGAGGCTCGCGTGGCACTTCGGGCAAATGCAAGGATAGTAGGCGTTAACAATCGAAATCTGAAGGATTTCACTGTAGATACCGAAAATAGCAGAAGACTTAGGGAGCTTATCCCGGAAGGTATACTATTTGTCTCTGAAAGCGGGGTTAAGACCACTGCTGATATCAGAGATATAAAGGCTATGGGAGCAGATGCAGTGTTGATTGGTGAAGCTCTTATGAGAGCAGAGAACAAAAAGAGCATGCTTAATATGCTTAGAAATGCATAGAGACACAGTATAAATGTAGGAGACATTATGACAAGAATTAAGTTATGCGGAATAACAAGGCTGTGTGATATAGAAGTGCTGAATCATGTAAAACCGGAATATATTGGCTTTGTATTTGCACAAAACAGCAGGCGATATGTTACTCCGGATAAGGCCTACACACTTAAATCAGCCTTGAGTAGTGACATAAAGGCTGTTGGAGTGTTTGTAGATGCACCGGTATCAGAGGTTGCAGGACTTCTTGAAAACGATATAATAGATATTGCACAGCTGCATGGTCACGAGGATGAAGACTACATAAGGGGGCTAAAAGCATTATGTAATAAGCCGGTAATAAAGGCCTTTCGAATAGGCTGCGGGGAAGATTTAGCAGATATAGATGAATGCACTGCCGATTATGTTCTTCTTGATTCCGGTGCAGGCTCCGGGGAGAGCTTTGACTGGGGGTTAATTAAGGATATTAAGAGACCATATTTCCTTGCAGGAGGACTTAGCGCAGATAATGTGAGGGATGCTATTAATATCCTTCATCCATTTGCAGTAGATGCCAGCTCGGGTATTGAAACCGGTGGTTTTAAGGATGAAGAAAAGATAAGAACGTTTATAAAAGCAGTCAGAGGATAATAACAAGATATATTAGAAAGGGTAGACATATGACAAATAGCAACGGTAGATTTGGTATTCATGGTGGTCAGTACATTCCTGAAACACTTATGAATGCGGTAATAGAATTGGAGGAGGCATACAATTTTTATAAGAATGATCCTGAGTTTAACAGGGAGCTTACAGAGCTGTTCAATGAGTATGCAGGACGTCCATCAAGACTTTACTATGCTGAGAAAATGACAAAGGATCTTGGTGGAGCAAAGGTTTATCTTAAGAGAGAGGACTTAAATCATACAGGAGCACATAAGATTAATAATGTTCTTGGACAGGCCTTGCTTGCAAAAAAGATGGGAAAAACCCGACTGATTGCTGAAACCGGAGCCGGTCAGCATGGGGTAGCTACAGCAACTGCAGCAGCGCTCATGGGTATGGAGTGTGTTGTTTTTATGGGCGAGGAGGACACAAAACGTCAGGCACTTAACGTATATCGTATGCGTCTTCTTGGTGCAGAGGTTATTCCGGTTACAAGTGGAACTGCAACCTTAAAGGATGCAGTCTCAGAGGCTATGAGAGAGTGGACAACCAGAATTTCCGATACACATTACTGCCTTGGTTCTGTTATGGGACCTCATCCGTTCCCTACAATTGTAAGAGATTTCCAGGCTGTAATATCCAAGGAGATTAAGGAGCAGATGCTTGAGAAGGAACACAGACTTCCTGATGCAGTGATCGCGTGTGTGGGAGGCGGTTCAAATGCAATAGGAAGCTTCTACAATTTTATTGAGGACAAGGATGTTGCCCTTATTGGATGTGAGGCAGCCGGAAGAGGTATAGATACCTGGGAGACAGCTGCAACTGTAAATACAGGAAGTGTTGGTATATTCCATGGTATGAAATCATATTTCTGTCAGGATAAATACGGACAGATTGCCCCTGTTTATTCGATCTCAGCAGGACTTGACTATCCGGGAGTTGGACCGGAGCATGCATACCTCCATGATATTGGAAGGGCACAGTATGTTCCTATTACAGACGAAGAGGCAGTTGAAGCTTTTGAATATCTGGCAAAGACTGAGGGAATTATACCTGCGATTGAATCTGCTCATGCAGTTGCATATGCCAGAAAGCTAGCGCCAACACTTGATAAGGATAAGATTATTGTTGTTACTATTTCAGGACGTGGAGACAAGGATTGTGCAGCAATTGCACGCTACAGAGGGGAGGATATTCATGAGTAGAATAAGTAAAGCATTTGACCATGGTAAGGCGTTTATACCGTTCATAACATGTGGTGATCCGGATTTGGATACAACCGCTAAGATTGTTCGTGCTGCTGTTTCTAATGGCGCAGATCTTATTGAGCTGGGAATTCCGTTTTCAGATCCAACTGCAGAAGGTCCTGTAATTCAGGGGGCAAATATAAGAGCTTTAAGCGGCGGCGTCACGACAGATAATGTATTTGATCTGGTTAGAGAGCTTCGAACAGATGTGGAGGTTCCTATGGTGTTTATGACATATGCAAATGTTGTATTTTCATATGGAGCTGAGAAATTTATAAGTACATGTAAGGAGATTGGTATAGATGGTCTTATACTGCCGGATCTTCCATACGAGGAGAAGGATGAATTTCAGCCACTTTGCAGGCAGTATGGAGTAGACCTTATTTCACTGATCGCCCCTACCTCAGAAAACAGAATTGCTATGATTGCAAAGGAAGCAGAGGGCTTCATCTACGTTGTTTCAAGCTTGGGAGTCACCGGTACAAGAAGTGAAATCAATACAGACCTTGAATCTATAGTCCGTGTTATTCGCGAGAATACTGATGTGCCATGTGCAATCGGGTTTGGAATATCCACACCCAAGCAGGCTCACAAAATGTCTGCTATATCAGATGGAGCTATCGTTGGCTCAGCCATAATCAAGATTATTGAAAAGTATGGCAAGGATGCACCTAAATACGTAGGTGAATATGTAAAGTCAATGAAGTAAGTGGGGACGTTCCTTTTGTCTTATTTCGATAGGACAATTACTGTAGGAATGAAACTTTTGTTAAAGGAGTAATGAATATATGAAATACAGATTCTGGGGATGGGAAAATGCAAATGCAAAAGCAATATCAGATGAGTATCCTGGTATTGAAACACCCATAGAGCTTTATGATGCACTGTCTGAAATATGGTGTGCCGATACATGTGCGCCGCGTATGAGAGACAGATGGACTGCTGATAATATGACTTTGGGGCAGTGTTCTATAACAGCTTTTCTGGCACAGGATATATTTGGAGGAGAGGTATATGGAATCCTCAGAGAGGGAGGAAATTTTCATTGCTACAATGTTATAGGTGATTGTAAATTCGACCTTACAAGTGAACAATTCGGTGATGAAGTTCTTAATTATGAGGATAATCCAAAGCAGCTTCGTGAGGTGCATTTTGCAAAGGAGGAAAAAAGACTTAGATATGAATATCTGAGGTCTGAGCTTAAAAAAAGATGTGAAAAGGGAAGAATATAAAAATGATATATGAATTGAATTCGCCAGTAACAGAAAAATATGTCTCAAGTGGCCTTGCAGGCAGTACGCTTAAGATAATTGCCATGGCCACCATGCTAATTGACCATATAGGTGCCTCTATTATAGAAAAGACAATGGAGGATGAGCCGGTTCTAATTATTATCGATTTTATTATCAGAGGAATTGGTAGACTGGCGTTCCCAATATATATTTTTTTACTTATCGAAGGATATAAATATACAAGAAGTAAAGGCCGATATCTTGGAAGACTGGTATTATTTTCCGCTGTCTCAGAGATTCCCTTTGATCTCGCTTTATTTGTAAAGACAGAAGATTTTAATAAAGGGATTTTTTATAGTCTTGAAGCTCAAAATGTATTCTTTACCTTAGCATTTGGACTAATTGCTGTTTGGCTTGTTGATGCAATTAGAAAGAAATATGAAGATACAGATAAGTCAAAGCTGCTTCAGATTCTATCAATCATAGGAATATCTGTAGTTGCCCAGCTCCTTCGTACAGATTATGGTTTTTTTGGTGTTGTTGCCATTGTCATAGCATATTATGCAAAGGACAACACTGTACCTAAACGTACATTTTTTATGCTTATACCTTTAATTGCTGCAAGTCCTTTGGAGGCCGTTGCTCTTGTGGACGCTAAGCTTTTTGAATGGTACAATGGGAAAAGAGGTTTACCGCTTAAGTGGGTTTTCTACTTGTTTTATCCTGTACATTTGCTTATACTGGCAGGAATATGTATATGTCTTGGCTTATGACAGTGGCGCTGGTATTACATAAGTAAACTTCTACGGAAGGTTAACCGGGGAACTAAGCATAGGAATTACAATTTGTCTGGCAATTATACCGATTATTGAAGATGCGCTTGCACTTGCTGCGTATACAAGGGTTGGTTAAAAAAAGGACGATTCTTTTGTATGAAAAGAATCGTCCCTTTTTTTATTAAGGATTATACTTTTATAATACTTTTGAAAGGAAATCCTTTAGTCGTGGGTTCTTAGGGTTTCCAAAGAATTCCTCAGGAGTTCCACTTTCAAGAATCTGACCTTCATCAATGAAGATTACTTTGTTGGCAACCTCACGGGCAAAGCCCATCTCATGGGTAACGATAACCATTGTCATTCCCTCATTTGCAAGCTTCTTCATGAGATCAAGCACCTCGCCAACCATTTCAGGGTCGAGTGCGGAGGTAGGCTCGTCAAAGAGGATAACATCCGGGTTCATTGCCAGAGCACGAACTATGGCAACTCGCTGTTTCTGACCACCTGACAGAGTAGAAGGATAAACATCTGCCTTGTCAAGAAGACCGATTGAGGTTAGAAGAGAAGTAGCCTTCTCTTTAGCTGAATCGATAATTTCCTGCTTAGTTGTTGTAATCTCATTAAGCTCACGCTTGTTCTTGCGGAATGTGTTGGTAAGCTTTATCCATACATTCTGTCTCTTAAGCTTGTTAAGTCTCTTTGTCTGAACATGGACAGGGGCAAGCATAATATTCTGCATAACAGTCTTATTGTTAAACAGATTGAAGTGCTGGAAGACCATACCCATATGCTGACGATGTTTGTTGATATCAACCTTCATGTCTGCAATATTCTCACCGTTGAATATGATTTCTCCGCCAGATGGGTCTTCCATACAGTTGAGACATCTTAGAAATGTACTCTTACCGGAGCCGGAAGGACCGATAATTACCATGATATCGCCCTTTTCAATTGTAAGGTTTATACCATTAAGCACTTTGTTATCACCAAAGTGTTTTTCAAGATTAATTACGTCTATCACTCTTTCCAAGGCTCCTTTCTAATAACTTCACAAATAAACTGATTATGAGTACCAGCAAGATATATATAATTGCCATTACCAGATATGGAACCATGAACTCGTAGCTGTTGCTTCCGATGTAGTTAAATGCAACATAGAGATCGGCTGCACCTACAAAGCTTACAACAGATGTTTCCTTAATCAATGCAATAAACTCATTTCCAAGTGTAGGAAGAATGTTTTTAATTGCCTGAGGAATAACTATTTTCATCATTGTAGTTCCGAAGCTAAGTCCGACAGCACGTCCTGCTTCCATCTGTCCCTTGTCAACAGACTGAATACCACTTCGCATTATTTCAGATATATAAGCACCGCTGTTTATACCAAAAACAATTATGGCAACCTGGACGCCTGTCATATGGAGCCCAAGAAGTGGCATCAGTACATAATAGAAAACCAGGAGCTGAACAACCATAGGAGCACCACGGAAAAGATTGACATAAAAACCGCATATTGCATTGAGTATTCTTGGCAGTAGCTTATACTTTGGAATAACACGAACTGTTGCAATAAGAATACCAATCACGATACCGATTAATAGGCCGATAACAGCGATAATAAGGGTATTCTTTAAGCCCTCAAGCACCTTAACATATCCTTTATACTCAATAAATATTTCTAAGAACTTTTCGATTTTTAGGATAAATGATTCCATATAAATCCTTTCTACTGTAACTTGTTGATTGAATCAGTTATGCACTTTGCAGGAGCTGAGTCGATAATAACATAATTGATGTTACCATTGATAAGATCCTGAACTGCAAGAGAACCATTCTTATAACCAACTGTTGTCATACCAAATCCGGCAAAGCCCCAGTCGTCATCGCCTTCGCAATAGAACTGGCCTGTTGTTCCTGTCTGAACGCCAACCTTTACTGAGCTGTCCTTACCCTTAAGAATCGTCTCAATTGCAGCTGCATCAGCACAATCATCAAACTCTGTGTTGTCTTCCATAACAACAAGCTTCTGTGAAGCGTTGTAGTATGACTTTGAGAATGTTACATACTCCTCGCGGTCCGGTTTGATTGTAAGACCGGCCATAGCGATGTCGCACTTCTGCTGACCAACTGAGAGACATACAGCATCAAAATCCATATTCTGGATTACAAGCTCCTTGCCAAGCTTCTTAGCAAGTGCGTCTGCAATCTCCATATCAATACCATAGTATGTGTCACCCTGTGTATACTCAAATGGCTCGAAAGCAGCATTTGTAGCAACGACAAGCTGATCCTTTGTTGTATCAAGTGTTGCAGAGGTAACACCAACAGGCTCTCCGTCTCCAAAGTAGTGGTTACATATATCGTCAAATGTTCCATTACTCTTAATCTCATCAATAAAATCATTTACCTGAGTAAGAAGCTCTGGCTGAGTCTTGTCAACACCAAAAGCGTACTCCTCATCTGTAAGGTTAACCTCGATAACCTTTGTCTTAGCTGAAGCCTTCTTTTCATCCTTGTTATCACTGCCACCACATGCTGTAAGTGAAGCAATTGCAAGTGAAGCCACAAGAACCATTGATAAAATCTTTTTCGTTTTTTTCATAATTATACCTTCCTTTCGTATTTTTATACGCAGATAACTATAGCATCAATGTTATCAAAATTCAATCCATATTTGTCTTGAGAGTGGGGCTTTTGACATAAGTAGTGCATATATCCTTGAGGTTTTACTGAAGTTATGGAAGCAAATTACTCTCATGGGAAGAACCCATTGTTAACATTAAGCACTCTTTAAAGGTTTTTGCGATATAGCTTAATGTGTCATTTTTGTTTGATACAATGTATATGCTTTTGCTTAGCCACTTTTCTTTAAATGGAATAACGACAATATTTGGTGATCGTATTTTTTTCGCCAGATACATTAGGCTCATGCCTGCTGCAATATTATCCTCAGCCATCTTATGAATAAGGTGGGCATCAGTTGTCTCGATGATAATGTTCGGAATGATATTGTTCTTAAGCAACTCATCATATTGCTGTATGCTATCAGGATTGGACATATCCTTAACTGCCAGCGGAACATCATCAAGCTGTCTGATAGATATTTCTTTGTACGAGGCAAGAGGGTGCCCCTTGTTCACTACAATGCAAAAAGGCTCAGAGCATAGAAGCTCGCAGTTTAATTTCTTGTAATTAAGTGGACCTGCTACAATTGCCAGCTCAATTTTGTTTTTTGAGACTGCATTTAGAATATCGGCATCCGGATATTCCTGCAGCTTAATAAGAATCTCCGGATGTCTTGCGTTAAACTCTGAAAAAAAGACTGGAGATAAAAGCTGCGGTACATCGTAAGAACAGTGAATCAGCAGTTCATTCTTTGTGTTTCCGTCAGTAAACAAGCTGTTTGTTATATAGTCGTATTCAGCAAGCAGATTTTTTGCGTGGCATGCCAGTCTGTTTGCAGCTTTCGTTGGAACAATGCTGTTGCTTTTATGCTCAAACAGGGATACACCCAGCTCTGATTCAAGCAAGGCCAGGGTCTTGCTTATTCCCTGAGGGGAGATATACATTTCCTCAGCGGCCTTTGTGATGCTTTTATGTTTATATATGGAAAGAAAGTACTTAAGCTGTCTTTGATTCATATATTTTCCTCCTCGTTTGGTACAAATATGGTAAAGCTGATACATATCCAAAAAAAAAAGCACACGAAAACTCGTGCGCCCTTGCATCTTTCATTATATTACAACATGAAAATTTGCATGTCAAATTTATTTCAACTAAATGGTTTAACTCCTCATATATTTTTCTGTTTTTCCATTTGATTTGGATGTGATAATGTTTAGGCATGTAAAAAATCCCTAGAACAAAGGCGTTCATACCTAGAAGTATGGACGCCTTTGTTATTACTCACTAAAAAGCATTAGCTTAAAAACTTATATATGAAAGAGAGGTAGTTTTTATGGAATTTACAAGAGTAAATTACAGTTCAGGTGCACCACTTGAGGAAAAAGTAGGATATTCGAGAATGGTAAAGGTTGGCCCCTTTGTAAAGGTTGGAGGAACTACTTCAGTTCAGCCTGATGGAACTGTATATGGAGAAGACGCATATGAGCAGACAAAATATGTGCTGGATAAACAGATAAAGCTGTTAGAGCAGGCAGGCGCAAGTAAAGAAGATGTAATAAGCATAAAGATATACACAACAGATATTACCCAGGGTGGTAAGATATGCGATGCTTACTCAGAGTTCTTCCATGATATAAGACCACTGAACACAGTGGTAGAGATTTCTAGACTCAACAGACCGACACAGCTGGTGGAAATTGAGATGGAAGCATTCATAGGCTGTGGAGCATAGCTTTTCGTAAAATTAGTTTTTAGCTGGGAGGAATGCAGATGAGCAGGATAGAAAACCACCCAATACTTGGAGTTATTGATAAAGGAAAAAAGGTTACATTCACATTTGACGGCACATTGATGACCGGCTGTGAGGGAGAACCAATCGCAATGGCACTAAAGGCAAATGGTGTAATGATTCACAGATATACGAAGAAGAAGCATATGCCCAGAGGAGTCTTTTGTGCGATAGGAAGGTGTACGGATTGTGTCATGGTTGTTGATGGTAAGCCAAATGTAAGAACATGCGTTACACCTCTTCGTGAAGGAATGGTTGTACAGACTCAGAACGGAGTAACTGCCTTGTAGCGGAAAGGATGATGAAGATGGAACGATACGAAGTAATTATAGTAGGTGCTGGTCCGTCCGGTTTATCAGCTGCAATAGAGGCAGCAAAGAGAGGACTTAAGGTAATAGTATTTGATGAAAATGATAAGCCGGGTGGACAGCTTTTTAAACAGATACATAAGTTTTTTGGTTCGAAAGAGCATCATGCAAAGATAAGAGGCTTTAAAATTGGAGAGGAGCTCCTTAAGGAAGCCTCAGATGCCGGTGTAAATGTTATGCTTGGTGCCACTGTAATTGGACTTTATTCCAATAAAGAGGTAAATGTAAGAATCGGAGATCGTATAAAGCACTACAAGGGAGACACGGTAATTGTTGCAACCGGTGCTGCTGAAAACATGGTGACATTTCCAGGCTGGACACTTCCTGGTGTTATAGGAGCAGGTGCAGCACAGACTATGATGAATCTTCACGGCATAAAGCCGGGTAAGCGGGTGCTTATGCTCGGTTCAGGAAATGTTGGGTTGGTGGTTTCATTTCAGCTCCTTCAGGCAGGCTGTAAGGTGGTTGCACTTGTAGATGCAGCTCCTAGAATAGGTGGATACGGAGTGCATGCCTCAAAGGTAGCAAGGTGCGGAGTTCCATTTTACTTATCACATACAATAACAAAGGCACATGGTGATACAGAAGTAACCGGTGTAACCATAAGTGAGGTAGACAGTTCCTTTAAGCCTGTTCCGGGAACAGACAAATATTTTGATGTAGATACAATCTGTATGGCTGTTGGACTTTCACCTATGAGCCAGCTTCTGAAAATGTCGGGCTGCAGCATGGTTGATGATCCAAGGAGAGGAGGCCAGGTTCCGGTGATTGATGAGTATGGTGAGACCTCCGTATCTGGCATATTTGCAGCCGGAGATGTGTCGGGAATTGAAGAGGCATCCTCAGCAATGATCCAGGGAAGGATTGCCGGAGTGTGCGTGTCAGAATACTTGGGATATTGTACTTCGGAAGAAAAAACTGCAGAGGTTTCAAAGCTGAAGGAGGACTTGGAGAGCCTCAGACAGGGTATGTTTGCACCAAATATGCGCGGCAAGCTTGTTGAAAAGACTGATGAAGGAATAGAAGTATCCATGAGTCTTCTGAAAAAGGGCTATGTGGATGATGAAGAGATAGAAAGATTTCCTGGTATTACACATAAAAAGGGTGTTCATCCTGTTATGGAGTGTACACAGAATATACCTTGTAATCCATGTCAGGACGCCTGTCCAAAAGGCTGCATATCAATAGGTAATAATATAACAAACCTGCCGTTTGTGACAGATGACAAGGATTGCATCAATTGTGGAATGTGTGTGGCAAGCTGTTCAGGACAGGCAATATTCCTTGTAGATGAAGATCTCGGAGATGGAACAGCAACAGTTACCCTACCTTATGAGTTTCTTCCTCTGCCTTCAATTGGAGAAAAGGGATTCGGTCTCGATCGATCTGGTAAGCCGGTATGTGAGGCTGAGGTTGTAGCTGTTAAGAGTGTTCCTGCTTTTGACCATACAAATCTTCTTACAATGAAGGTTCCAAAAGAGTATGCTATGAGGGCTAGATTTTTTCAGTGTAGCTAAGGAGGTAGACTATGAATTCAGTTGTTGATAGATCAAAGGATATAGGTGAATATGTGCCACAGCCGGATGACGGAATGCTGATTTGTAGATGCGAGGAGATTACTAAGGGCGAGATTAGAAGGGCTGTGCATGATGGAATGTGGACAATGACAGAGGTCAGAAGGTTTCTTCGAACCGGCATGGGTCTATGTCAGGGGCAGACCTGCGCCAAGCTTGTTAAAGCAATAGTGGCAAAGGAGCTTGGAGTATCACCGGCAGAGCTTGAGCCTGCAACAGCAAGATCTCCAATGAGACCTATTGAAATGAAGGTTCTTGGTAAAGAGGAGGACTAGCTATGGAAAATACAGCGGATGTAGTAATAGTTGGCGGTGGAATCATAGGATGCGCTACTGCGTACTATCTTAGTAAAAGAGGTAAATCAGTAATAGTTCTTGAGGCTAGTGACAATATAGGAAATGGTGGATCATCAAGAAATGGTGGTGGCGTAAGACAGTCAGGAAGGGACCCAAGGGAATTACCACTGGCCATGTATGGTATCAGGGAGCTATGGCCGGAATTGTCCATTGAGCTTGGAGTAGACTGTGAATACCATAAAGAGGGCAATCTCAGACTTGGAAAAACTGAGAAGCATCTGGAGATTCTTCAGGGACTTACAGATAGAGCTAAGGCGGTTGGACTTGATGTAAGAATGATAGATGCCAAGGAGGTTAAGGAAATTAATCCTTATTTGTCTGATGAGGTAATTGGAGCAAGCTGGTGTCCTACAGATGGACATGCCAATCCGATGGTAACCACACTAGCATTTTATAGAGCCGCAAGAAAGCGGGGCGTAAGATTTATCACCGGTGAAAAGGTTGTAAGACTAAGAAAAATAAGAGGCAGGGTAAAAGAGGTAATAACTGAAAATGATACATATCAGGGCGAGTTTGTAATGATAGCTGCCGGATATGAGTCAAGAGATATCCTAAATACTATCGGAGTTGATGTCCCAATGCACAAGGAGCTTGTCGAGTGTCTTGTTACAGAGGCAGAGCCACATATGTTCAATCAGATGCTAGGAACTGCAGAGGCTGATTTTTATGGACATCAGTCTGATCATGGATCATTTGTATTTGGTGGTTCGTCAGGTCTTGAGCCTAATAATAGAGATGAAGGACCAAAGAACTCACCTAGTAATCAAAGTATTACTGCACCTTGCATCTGCAGAGGAATTATGAAATACTTCCCGGATCTTGCTGATGCAAAGATTGTGAGAACGTGGGCAGGATTCATCGATATATGTCAGGATGGTGTTCCCGTACTTGGATTCGTGGATGAGGCCCCGGGACTTGTAGTTGCATGTGCCTTTTCGGGACATGGCTTTGGTATAGGGCCGGCAGTAGGAGATCAGCTTGCCATGCTGATAACAGAGGGTAGGACAAGCGTAGATATAAGCGGACTTGCCTATGGTAGATTTAAGGCTAAATTATAGGCTTTAGATAGAGAAACAGACAAACTTGTATACGTGAAAAGGAGGTACACATTATGAAGGTATCAATCGAGGAATTATCAATGGTTCAGATTATTACAAAGGAAGCAAAGGTGGCTGAACTGACTAGGGAATTTGGAAAATTCGGAATAACAGGTATGACTATATACGACGCGAAAGGCTGTGGTGTTCAGCTTGGAACCCAGGAATATGAGGCTGACAAAAATGAACAGCCACAGCTTCTTAGCAAGCAGGTAGTTATGGTGGTTCTCCCAACAAGAGAGGTGGATGATTTTCTTGATTTCGTTGAAAAATCACTATATACAGGTCATATCGGTGATGGAAAGATATTTGTTCTTCCAGTTACAAATGCTATTAGGGTTCGAACCGGTGAGGAAGGCACGGATGCTCTTAAAGAAGGCGACCTGTAAATATTGGTTGTTCATTGATGATAAAAAGGAGGGCTGCTCATGAATGAGAAGAAGATAGGACTTGCTGGAGTAGTAGCAACCGGTGTTGGACTTGTAGTAGCATCTAGTTGTCTGTTTACACTTGGTGCAGGTATATCAGCAATAGGAACATCATTTATTATCTCTATGATAATAGCTTGTATTGTAAATATATTAACTCTTTTATCTATTTCGGAATTAAATTCACTGATGCCAAACCTTACAGGTGGTCTGGCTCAGTACTCGCTTGCCTGCGTAGGACCATTTCTTACTATTATATGTATGGTAGGTGGTTATATCTTGTGTAACTCACTGGCAGGATCGGTAGAAGGTGCCATGTTTGGTAATACTGTCGAAGCAATTCTGCCAAATACAGGAATCCCTAGCTGGGTATACGCCACAATACTTATAGGAATACTGTTTTGCGTCAACCTGAATGGTGTTGACATGTTTATCAAAATCCAGGATTTTGTCGCATATGCCCTCATCGGTTCTTTGTTTATCCTTGGTATTATCGGAGCAGCAAAGGCAGGAACCGGAGAGATAGTAAATCAGCCACGTGTGATTGCTTCTGATTTCAAAAGCGTTACAGGCTTATGTGGTGCGGCGTTCTTCCTCTTTGTTGGAGGTGAGTACGTAGTACCAATTTCAAAGGACGTAAAGAATGCGAAGAGAAACATTCCACTTGGTATGGTACTAAGTATGGTAATTATCCTTATTATGCAGATTATCCTTACATATGGCTTTGCATATTATACCCCATGGGAGGAACTCTCAGCTAGCGGTACACCACATGTGCTTTATGGACAGATGGTTCTTGGAAATATAGGAAAGTACTGGATGATGGCGGTTGCCATATTTGCAACAGTAAGTTCTATTAACACACTGATGTCAAGTCTTGCTTATATTATCGCAGGTATGTCCAAAATAGGTCTCCTTCCAGCGTTCTTTCAGAAGACAAACAAGAAGGGCGTTCCTGTTATCGGACTAGTATTTGAGGCTTTGTTCTTCATTATAATCAACGTAACAGGTCTTTCATCGTCAGACCAGGTAGCATTCTTTATATCCGTGCTTGCAATCCTCTGGCTCATAAGCTACATCATTTCAAATGTGGATGTACTTATACTTAGAAGAAAGATGCCAAATGCACCACGAAACTTCAAGCTTCCACTTGGCCCTATTATTCCTATTCTTGGTGTTGTTGGTTCAGCATACATGATATACAATATGGATCCTTCATGGGATGTGAAGCTACAGTTATATACAATTGACGGAATTACTATAGTTGTTCTTGCTATATACGCTTTCTTCTGGGTTAAGTGCAAGATGAAGAAACCTATGTTTAAGGCTTATCCGATAAAGGAAGTTATGGCGATGGAAAACGAACTCTATGCGGAGCATCACAGAAAAGTTGCAAAGTAATTTATAAACATACATATCATATGAAAAGGAGAGTGTTGTTATGAGTAGTGCAAAGATTGACTTATTATATTTAAGTGAGCCGGATATGATTAAGGCTGGTGTAAATGATGTAGTAGCTTGTACAGAATGTATGGAGGAGCTTCTTATCACACTGGATAAGGGTGATTACATAATGGGTGGTGAGAATGGTAACTCACACGGTACCATGGTATCATTTCCGGAGAATCCGCCATTTCCAAACATGCCAAAGGCAGGACCTGACAGAAGATTCATGGCTATGCCTGCTTATGTAGGTGGTGAGACAGCTATGGCAGGTATGAAGTGGTATGGTTCAAATGTAGAGAACAGAGAGAAGGGTCTTCCACGATCAATCCTCATGGTTATGCTCAACGACAAGGATACAGGAGCTCCGCTTTCACTTATGTCAGCAAACCTTCTTTCAGCTTATAGAACAGCAGCAATTCCTGGTGTGGGTGTTAAGAATCTCGCCGTTAAGGATGCTAAGGTTCTTGGTATTGTTGGTCCTGGTGTTATCAATATCACGGCTGTAGAAACATTTGCCGCACTACGTCCTACACTTGATACACTTAAGATTAAGGGTCGAGGAAAGGCTTCGATTGACAGATGCATAGAATATGTAAAGGAGCATCTGCCACAGTTCACAACAATTCAGGTTGTTGACACAGTTGAGGAGTGTGTAAGGGATTCAGATATATTAAGCTTTGCCACATCAACTTCAATGGGTATGGACAGAAGCCAGTATCCATTCATAGATGAGTCATGGATTAAGCCGGGCGCATTGTTCTGTATCCCAGGATCAGGCGATTTTTCAGATGACTATATATGTAGCGGCAAGGCTAAGCTTGTATGTGACAATATCAAGCTTTATGAGGCTTGGGCTGAAGAGTATCCATATCCAACTTACAACGAGGTATATATTCCAGGTTGTCTCTGGATGGATCTTGTTCATGATGGTAAGCTGACAAAGGATAAGATAGTTAATCTTGGCGCTATACTTTCAGGAAAAGCGGAAGGTCGAAAGTCTGATGATGAGGTTATCATCTACTCAGTAGGAGGAATGCCTGTTGAAGACGTTGCATGGGGTAAGAAGTGTTATGAGAAGGCACTTGAGCTTGGTATCGGAACAAAGCTCAACCTTTGGGACAAGCCGTACTTATTCTAATAACATTAACATGGGTGCGAATGCAAAGGGGTAGTCGTGTCTGTGCTAATAATATTGCCACTAGAGAGAAAGACTCTCTAGTGGTTTTTTGTTTGAACTTATATTATAATGAATTTCGTATATCAAGAATAGTATTATATTTGAAAGGTGTTGTTGTTTTATGAAGTGTTACGATTTTTCAAGATATGAATTTAGAGATATACGACAGGAGGAGGCATGTGAGGCAGTTTTGATTGAACAGATATGCTTTCCTCCACACGAAGCCTGCACAGAGAAGTCCATGAAGGATAGAATCGGATATGTGCCGGAGCTGTTTATGGTTGCTTATGACACAGAATTTGGCAAAATTGCTGGTTTTTTAAATGGAATTGCAACAGATGAAGATGCTTTTAGAGATGAGTTCTTTATAAATGAGAGGCTTAACAGAAAAGACGGGAAAAATATTATGCTGGTGGGCCTTGATGTAAGACCGGAATACAGAGGACAGGGACTTGCTGGCGAGATTGTCCGAAGGTATGCGGAAAGAGAAAGGAATAATGGAAGGAAACAGCTTATTTTAACATGCCTTGATGACAAGGTTCCTATGTATGTAAGGATGGGCTTTGAGGAAAAGGGAATTGCAGCTTCTACCTGGGGAGGGGAAGAGTGGCATGAGATGACGTTAAAGCTATAGTCTGTAATATTTTTTATTTAATCTATATTTTTACAAGGAAGATATCGTTATATAATAGGCATGGTTAAATATATGGAGGATGGAGGTATATGAATTGGATGAATTAGAAAAATATACTAAAAGTATAATAGATCAGGACAGATGCTCAGTTGTAATATGTAATTTAGAGCATGAAATAATATATATGAATCCTGCGGCCATAAAGTACTACGAGAAGCGTGGCGGAGCTTTACTTTTAGGAAAAAGCCTGCTTGATTGTCACAATGAGAATTCTGTGAATAAAATACGTGAGGTTGTTGAATGGTTTTCGAAATCTGAGGCAAACAACATAGTATATACATATTACAATGCTAAGCAAAATAAGGACGTGTATATGGTGGCCTTGAGGGATGAAGGTAAACTTATTGGCTACTATGAAAAGCATGAGTACAGAGATAGAGAAACCGCAGAAATGTATGATATTAAGTAAATATTTATCATTATTAGGAGATAAAAGATTTCCTTTCTGATTAGTGGAGGAAGTAGAAGTTGAAGCTTTTAGAAACTATTATTATTACTTTTTTTGCCGGCATGGGAGCCGGTCTCGGAACAGGTTTTGCCGGTATGAGTGCAGCTGCGGTAATTAGCCCGCTGCTCATTTCCTTCCTTGGTATAGAGCCGTATACTGCGGTAGGCATTGCCCTTGCTTCTGATGTTTTAGCCAGCGCCGTATCTGCGTATACCTACAAAAAGAACAATAACCTTGATATAAAAAATGGCATCCTGATGATGCTATTTGTGTTGTTGTTTACCATAATCGGAAGCTATGTTTCAAGCATTGTCCCTGCAAAGACAATGGGAAATTTCAGTACTATGATGACAGTATTTCTTGGAGTAAAGTTTATCGTTAAGCCGGTTATGACAACAAGGAGTGATATGGAGGCTGTAAGCAAAAAGAAACGCGTTGGTGGCTCTGTAATATGTGGAGCATTCGTTGGATTTATCTGTGGTTTTGTCGGAGCGGGCGGCGGAATGATGATGCTTCTCATTCTGACAAGCGTACTTGGCTATGAGCTTAAAACTGCTGTTGGAACAAGCGTTTTTATTATGACTTTCACAGCACTTACAGGCTCGTTATCTCATTTTTCCTTTGGAGATATGCCTGATGTACTTGTGATAACACTTTGCATATTGTTCACATTTGTATGGGCAAGAATAGCTGCGGTATATGCAAATAAGGCGAAGCCTGAGACTCTTAACCGTGTAGTTGGAGTTGTGCTTGTGTTGCTTGGAGTTGTAATTCTCGTGTTTGGCAGATTAAGATAGAAAAAAGTTTGTAGTGAAAAATCTTGTTTATGAAAAACTGTTGATGATACAATTATTAAAGCAGTTTATATATTAAATAAAAAGGAGTGATACAATGAGTAGAGTGGATTTTGGTGTAAAGCCTTGGTTATTTCCTATGCCGGTGCTTGTTGTTGGTACATACGACAAAGACGGAGTACCAAATGCAATGAATGCTGCGTGGGGAATGATTTCAGATTCAAATGAGGTTTCAATTAGTATGTCACAGCACAAGACAACAGATAATCTTGCGGTGACCGGGGCGTTTACGGTTAGTGTAGCTACGGAGGAGACAGTGGTTCCTTGCGACTATGTAGGTGTTGAGACTGCAAACAAGGTGCCGGACAAGTTTGCAAGAGCCGGATTTCATGCAACAAAGAGTCAATTTGTGAATGCTCCCCTTATTGACGAGCTTCCGTTCGCTCTTGAGTGCAAGGTGAAGAGCTATGAGAATGGTATTCTTATCGGTGAGATTGTTAATATTTCAGTAGATGAGTCTATTCTTACTGAAGGACAGATTGATATAAAGAAGCTAAAGCCTATCGCTTTTGACGCTGCAAATCATACGTATATGTCTATGGGTGAAGTGGTCGGAAATGCATTCTCTGATGGCTTTAAGCTTAAGAAATAATGGCTAGATTAAAGTTTTGTTATTACAAAGAACAGGGGAAATGGACAATCAGCATTGTGTACAAATTGTCCTGACGGAGGTAGCTTATGAAGAAGACACTTATTGTTGTGGATATGCAGAATGACTTCATTGACGGGTCGCTGGGCACTTTAGAGGCGCAGGCCATAGTGGCTAATGTGAAAAAGAAGATTGATGAGTATAATCAGCTTGGAGCAGAGATAATATTCACAAGAGACACCCACTATGAAGATTATCTTGAGACAAATGAAGGAAAGAATCTTCCTGTATTACATTGTGTAGAGGATACGAAGGGCTGGCAGATTGCTGATGGCCTGGAAGTTGAAGGCGCAACGATCATAAATAAGCCTTCCTTTGGGTATACAGGTTGGGCAGATTTTAATTTTGAAGAGGTGGAGATAATCGGACTGTGCACAGATATCTGTGTAGTATCAAATGCACTTATTATCAAGGCTCTTTTCCCGGAAATAAATGTAACCGTTGACGCATCCTGCTGTGCAGGAGTAACGCCAAAGTCACATGCGGCAGCTCTTCTTACAATGAAGATGTGCCAGGTGAATGTAGTTGGCGAATAAGAGTAAAATTATAAATCAAATATAGGAGGAATAATATATGTTAGAGGTAGGAACAAAGGCACCTGATTTTGAACTTCCAAATCAGAACGGAGATATGGTTAAACTCAGTGATTATCTGGGAAAGAAGGTTATATTATATTTTTACCCGAAGGATAACACTGCAGGCTGCTCAAAGCAGGCCTGTGGATATTCCGAGAGGTATCCACAGTTTGTGGAGAAAGGGGCTGTTGTTCTCGGTGTAAGCAAGGACTCTGTTGCATCACATAAGAAGTTTGAGGAGAAGTTTGGCTTGGCATTTACACTTCTTTCAGATACAGAGCGAAGCGTTATAGAGGCTTATGACGTGTGGAAGGAGAAGAAAATGTGCGGCAAGGTTTCCATGGGTGTGGTTCGTACTACTTATCTTATTGATGAGCAGGGAATTATCATCAAGGCAAACGACAAGGTTAAGGCTGCAGATGATCCGGAGAAGATGCTTGCTGAAGTATAATTGTGAAAGAAAAGCGGAGTAAGAATGATACAGCCAGTGGTTATCAGATAAAGCTTGTTAGAGGTACAGCTTCAAAGGTATTTACAATAACAAAATAAAGTCTTCTGTATGGCAATTAAGGAGAAAAAATGGCAACATTAAAAGATATAGCAGCAAAAACAGGCGTATCCCAGTCTACTGTTTCCCGAGTGTTAAATGGTGATTTAACCCTTGGGGTAAGTGAGAATACAAAAAACAGAATACTTCAGGTTGCGCAGGAATTAAATTACAAAACTGTTGCCCAGAGATATAACGCAGTAAGGTCTTCCGGTGGGACTGAAAATGAGATGAATGTCATATCCGGCAAAACCTCCGAGCGCAGAATTGGTATTGCACAGATGCTTGATATTTCGGAGCAGGTCGAGGATGTATATTATCTTATGATAAGAAATATGATTGATGAGGAGTCATTTGCCAGAGGCTGGACTACTGTGACCCTCTCAAGAGACGAGAGAGGCAGATTCATCAAAAATGATGACATGGGTCTGGATGGTATTATGGCAATTGGCAGATTTTCCTGTGAAGAGGTTAAGGATTTTCAAGAATACACGGATAATATTGTGTTTATTGATTCCGCACCTGTTCCTGACAGATATTTTGGTATAGTCCCTAACTATCACCTTGCAGTCAGAAAAATGATGAATTATTGCTTTGACCACCAAAGATTAAGGGTGGCATATGTGGGAGCGGTTAATACATATGATTATGAGAAGAATATATCCTTAGATCCAAGATTCTATTACTATAAAAACACAATGATAGGTATGAATATGTTTGATGAATCATTGGTAATTGATTGTGATATGAATTCCAGATCAGGCTATGCTGCTATGAAAAAATATTTGTCAGATATGAGCAGGCAGTACTATCCGGATGCGTTGTTTGTTTCTTCTGACGCTATTATTCCCGGTGTGACAAAGGCGCTCAGTGAAGCAGGCATTAGTATTCCAAAGGATATGGGTATTGTGTCTTTCAATAATACAAGCCTTTCTGAGTTTGCCAATCCGCCTGTGTCTTCAATTGAGCTGTATCTCAGGGAAAATGCAAAAACAGCTGCCCTATGTATGGATTTTTACTGGAATAAAGCCATGAATCCAAAGAGCATGGTAGTTCCGTGTAATTTGGTTGACAGGTATAGCATGTGATATATATATTATGAAAGCCTATATAGTAAAAGATTTACTATATAGGCTTTTTTTACATGTTTTTAGTAAATATTTCATTGTATTATTATGTTATATGTGGTAGATTATTATATATAAAAAAGGCGTTTTAGCTAGTAAATATCTATGCTAAACATAGTATATGTGCATTGCTTGTTTAACTTATTGACAATTTAGTAAAAAATTTACTGAGAGAAGGAGAAAAAATATGTGGTTGGGTGTCGATTACTATCCGGAACAGTGGGATATCTCAATGATTGATGAGGATATGGATAATATTGTTGAGCTTGGCTGCAATGTTATACGTATTGCAGAATTTGCTTGGCATATTATGGAAAAGAGAGAAGGCGAATATGATTTCTCATACTTTGATTATGTGATTGATAAGGCAAAGACAAAGGGGCTTAAGGTTATTTTGGGTACTCCTACAGCAACAATTCCTGCATGGCTTGCGGCAAAGGAGCCTTCTATACTTTCAGAGTGGGAGAATGGGCAGAAGAGGGTGTTTGGCGGAAGACATGTGTATTGCTTCAATTCACCGGTGATGTATGAATATTCAGAGAAAATAATCAGGAAAATGGTAGAGCATTATAAGGGTGAAGGTGCTGTTGTCGCATGGCAAATAGACAATGAGCTTGGACATGAATTCAGTGATATCTGCTATTGCGAAAAATGTCATCGTGCATTTCAAAGATTTCTAAATGACAAATTTGAGGGTGATATTGAAAAGCTGAATGAAACCTATGGCACAACCTTCTGGTCACAGGAATATAACGATTTTTCAGAGATTCCAATACCGAAAGCAACAATAACTACACATAATCCGGCTCTGCGTCTTGATTGGGAGAGGTTTAGAAGCAAATCAGTAGTTGATTTTGCCGAGTTCCAAGTTAATCTTATAAAAGAAATTGATAAGGATGCGGTAGTAATTCATGATCTTCCCGGAGGAGCTTTCAGCAAGCATCTGGATTATTCAAAGCTTGCAGAGCATCTTGA
The DNA here is from genome assembly GCA_017624085.1 of Coprococcus sp. The sequence goes on along the minus strand of JAGANU010000001.1, from coordinate 38,174 downwards.
TATTGTTGCGTACAACAACTATCCTGTATGGGGCGGTCAGAAGGAACCTCTTAAGCCTCACGAGATAGGTTTTTCTCTCGATTATATAAGAGGATTAAAGAAACAAAATTTCTGGATAACAGAAGCCATTATGGGAGCACAGGGGCATGATGTAACCGGATATACTCCGAGACCGAATCAGGCAAAAATGTGGTCCTATCAGAGCTTTGCTCATGGCTGTGAGTCTATGATGTATTTTAGATATAGAGGTGCTACTAAGGGTGCGGAGCAGTTTTGCTATGGAATACTTGATGCGGACAACGTGAAAAGAAGAAAATACTATGAGGTGCAAAGCGCATTTAAGGACATAGCTCATTATGAAAAAGAGCTTTGCCAGCCAATACAGAGCCAGGTAGCTATTATGTATGATTATGATAGCCTTGCTGCCTTTCGAATACAGAGACAGAGTATTCTTCTTGATAATCAGAAGGAGATGGAAAAGTTTTATAAAACATTTTACGATGTCAATGTACCTGTTGATATTATACCGGAAACTTCTGATCTGTCAGGCTATAAGATACTTATTCTTCCTCAAATGATTGTTGAAAAGCCGGAGATTACGGAAAAGGTTAAAAGCTTTGTAAGGGCAGGAGGTACTGCAATATTAACGTACAGAACAGCGGTTAAGGACGTCAACAATAATCTTACATTTGGGCAGGTTATACCTGTTAATTACAGTGATTTTGCAGGATTATGCGTTGTTGAGACGGAGAGTCTCCAGGATGGTCAGGAGTTCCCTGTTGTCGGTAAGGGCGAGTATACAAATGTTACCGGTGAAGGAAGCGTGTTTAGAGATATGGTAGAGCCGACTGATGCTGAGGTGCTTTTCTCATATGGCGACACTTTTTATGACACATTTGCCGCTGTAACAAGAAAGAAGCAGGGAGAAGGAACTGTTTATTATCTAGCCTGCAGCCTTGATGAGGCTATCTTGAAGCTTATAATGAACAAGGTTATGAAGGACAATGATATAAAAGGAGAAAAGACAGAGGACGGTATTGAGGTTTGTTATAGGGGCTCAGAATCTTCCGGTATACGTATAATTATGAATCACACAGGTGAGACAAAGATGTACAAGCAGGAGGCTATCATGCCATACGAAAGCAGAATTGACAGGGTATAATTCCGGCTTTTGAGCTGAATAAAAAACCACTTAGATTTTTCTACAGAGAGGTCGAATATTCCAGAGCATATATGATGTGAAAGATTTAGTTGTTTTTCACAAACATATATGCTCTATTTTTGTGTATAAACAGATGAATGCCTCTTGACATATAATACTATGCAACGTATAGTATAATGCAAAAGGAGGTATGTGCATGGACATTCAGTTGAAGCGAGGAATGCTTGACGTATGTGTTCTGGCAGCCATAAAGGATGAGGACTCCTATGGTTACCAGATTATCAAGGATATGAATCCGTATGTGAAGATATCTGAGTCAACACTTTATCCTATCCTTAGAAGGCTGGAGGCTGGTTCGCTTCTTACGGTTAATTCGGTGGAGCACAATGGCAGACTTAGAAAGTATTATCACTTAACAGATTTAGGCAGACAACGTATAGAAGAGTTTAAGAATGAATGGAAGGAGCTTGAGTCTATATATAGGTTTATAGTAAAGGAGGAAAAGGGAAATGACTAAGCAGGAATATTTGTCGCAGGTAAAGAGCAATGTGTGATGTGAAAACCACAAGCGGCTCTATTGATGTTCCTGTTACAAAGTCAGGTGCAGAAGGTATGTGTAAAATAAGAACTACAAGCGGTGATGTTGAGATATCACAGAACTAATAAAAAAGGCCCCGGTATTGTCTGTGCTTTAAGCGCATGTGATATCGGGGCTTAATTAATATTTATAACTCTTTTTCTACTTTTTATTGTTAATTTGTTATAAAAATGGTATCTTTATTATGTATATTTGTACGCAAATGAAAAATAGGGAGAGAATATATGAGTTCAATATTACTTAGATTAGCTGTTTTACCGTCCATAGGATTACTTCTGCTTGTAGTGGGAAAGAATAAACAAAGAAGAAATCCCACAAACCTTCTGGTGATACTTGCAGTTCTTGGTGCTGTCAGTTGTATACCGGCTGCAATTGGAGAACTCATAGGAATGACAGTTCTGGAAAGAACTGATTTATATCAGGACAGCATTGTATATGGTATTGTGGAATATTTCTGTGTTGTAGCTGCAATGGAAGAGCTGGTGAAGTTTATTGCGTTACTTATAGCTACATGGAAGAATAAGAACTTTGATCATAGCTATGATGGCATTATATACGGAGTGTGCTCGGCACTTGGTTTTGCAACACTTGAGAATATACTGTATGTTCTTCCGGGTGGATTAGGGCTTGGAGTAATACGTGCAATCTCATCTGTTCCACTTCACTGTACCTGCGGTGTGTTCATGGGATACTTTTATGCAAAGGCAAAGGAAAATGCAAATCAGAATGAAGGCAGTGGTGTTGCTGCCAATATGTTTCTAGCGTATTTAGTTCCGGTTTTAATTCATGGTTTATACGATTTTATTGTAACCAGAGAGTTTATGAACATAGGATATATAATTGTTGTTGTATTTGTAATTGCATTTGTTCTTATGATGATGCTCCTTCATGCTGCCAAGGTTGATCATATTATTTCAAATCAACCTATATGGTCAGATCCTTATACATTTAGGAGACCTGCCTGGAACAATGGCCAGTGGGTTAACAATTGGAATTATAATCAGTATAATGGAAATCAGAGACAGCCTGGCTATGGAATGCAAAATAGACAGATGTCACAGGGTATGCCGGGGCAGCAAAGAACGCCATATGGTGGAAATTACCGTCAAGGCTCATCATATGGAGTAAGCAATCAGCCCGGCGCTTATGGAATGAATAATCAGCGGAATGGATATGGAACAAACAATCAGCCCGGCGCTTATGGAATGAATAATCAGCAGAATCTATATGGAACAAACAATCAGCCCGGTGCTTATGGAATGAATAGTCAGCAAAGAACACAATATGGAAGAAACCAGCAACAGGGTACATACGGTATGCAAACTCAGCAAAACCTGTATGGAGGTGCTCACCAGCCGGGAATATATAATGATTCCTATTGGCAGGGGAGATATCAGAACAGAAAATAACAGCTATCATGCTGCAGATGTGAATGCATTATAAAACTTGGTACAGGAGAAAAAAGCATATGTTACTTATAAAAAATGGCAGAGTAGTTGATGCTGTAAATGGCGTTGATGAAGCTATGGATGTATTAATTGACGGAAATGTTATTATAGAGACAGGAAAGAATATTGAGTCCCCAAATGCAAAGATAATAGACGCTGATGGGCTTGTTGTTGCCCCGGGCCTTGTTGATACTCATGTCCACTTCAGAGATCCGGGCTTTACCTACAAGGAGGATATTGAATCGGGTGCTATGGCTGCTGCACGAGGCGGTTTTACAATGGTAGTATGTATGGCAAATACAAAGCCTGCGGTGGATAACCTTGAAACTCTGAAGTATATACAGGACAAGGGGGCAAAGACGGGCATACATGTCCTTCAGACTGCCGCTGTTACAAAGGGGCTTGAAGGCAGGGAGCTTATTGATATGGAATTGCTTGCCGGGGCCGGCGCTGCAGGATTTACTGATGACGGAATACCGATTATGGATGAGGAGCTTCTTCTTCGTGCCATGGAGAAGGCGAAGGAGCTCGATCTTCCCATAAGTCTTCACGAGGAGGATCCTCTCTTTATAAAACAGCCTGGTGTAAATATGGGAAAGGTGTCTGAGAAGCTTGGCTATGGCGGCGCCTCGAGAACAGCGGAGGATATCATGGTTGCGAGGGATTGCATGATGGCCCTTCATACAGGTGCACCTGTTTGCATTCAGCATATCAGCTCCGGTAACTCAGTTGAGCTTGTAAGAAGAGCAAAGGAGATGGGAGCGGACATACATGCGGAGGCTACACCACATCACTTTACACTGATTGAGGATGCAGTGCTTAAGTATGGAACAAATGCACGAATGAATCCGCCTCTTCGTACAGAGTCAGACAGAAGAGATATTATACAGGGAATTATAGATGGTACCATAGATATGATAGTAACGGATCACGCACCTCACAGTGTAGATGAAAAGTCGAGGGAGCTATCCAAGGCTCCAAGTGGTATAACAGGTCTTGAGACCTCACTTGCTCTTGGAATTTATTCTCTTGTTCAGCCCGGTTATATAAGTCTTTTAAAGCTTATGGAGCTTATGAGCAGTAACCCTGCCCGTTTTTATAGAATGACACCCGGATCTATATCCAAGGGTGCTGCTGCCGATATAGTAATATTTGGTGAAAATGAGCAGTGGATGGTTGACAGATTTGCCTCAAAGGCTGTTAATTCACCGTTTGTCGGTTGGACTCTTCCCGGTAAGGTGCACTACACAATATGCGGTGGACAGATTGTGTACGACTCTGAAAAGTGGGAAAAGCAACAATAGGTTCATTCTTACAGAATGACCTTTATGGGAGAAGACATATGGTTAAGATCGATCTGATTACCGGTTTTCTTGGAGCCGGGAAGACTACATTCATTAAGAAATATGTGACTTATCTCGTGGACAAGGGACTCAATATAGGAATACTTGAGAATGATTATGGTGCTGTGAATGTGGATATGATGCTTTTATCAGATATTATGGGAGAGCATTGTCATGGAGAAATGGTCGCAGGTGGCTGCGGTGCAGATTGCCATAAGAGAAGATTTAAGACAAAGCTGATTGCCATGGGAATGAGTGGATATGACAGAGTTATTGTGGAGCCCTCAGGAATATTCGATGTGGATGAATTTCTGGATGTGCTTCATGAGGAGCCTCTTGACAGATGGTTTGAGATAGGAAGTATTATCTCAATAGTTGAGGCCGATATAGATAAGAATATGTCAAAACAGTCCAGATTCATGCTGGCTTCCCAGATAGCCAATTGCGGACTTCTTTTGATGAGCAAGACACAGGATATACTCCAATCTGACATCGACAGTTCAGTTAAATATATAAATGACACGCTTGCTGAGTTTCAGTGCAGCAGGATCATTAAAGACGAGGTAATTACTAAGGATTGGGGCGACTTTACAGATGATGATTATGAGCATTTTATGCATGCAGGCTATAAGCTTCATGACTATGTGAAGCTGTGGTTTGATCAGGGAGATATATTTAATACTGTATATATCATGAACAAGGCTATGTCGGCAGATGAGCTTTGCCCTAGGGTGAAGAGTGTTTTTTGTGATAACAATGTTGGTGACGTGTTTCGAATCAAGGGTTTTATAAAGGACGAGCATGGTAACTGGCTGGAGCTAAATGCCACAAAAAGTAATGTTAGCATTTGCCCTATAAAAGAAGGTCAGGAGATAATAATTGTTATTGGCGCAGGACTTGTGGAGGATAGAATAAAGGAGTATTTTGACAGCTAGGTAAATGAAAAAAGAAAAGTTAAGGCTTCAGGCAGAAAAACTTAAGGAACAGGCTCAAATTGACCTTGAAGGTTATGTGACCAGCAGAGCAGCCCTAAAAACGACGAGGCAGGATCTTAAAGCAGAGACTTTAAAGTATGACAGCTTAAAAGCCGAATACGACCTGATGAAGGACAAGCATGAATCACATAAAATGCTTCGTGAAAAGGCCAAGGAAGTTCGAAAATCCAAAAAGCATATTAGAGAGCTTTCAAGACTGAAAAAAAGATATAGACGCGACATGAGAGACCACAGAGAGGGCGTAAGAAAAAGGCTTGTCACAGGGCTTTTTGCCATAATTGCTTTTTTTGCTATGATTTCCATGATCGTGTGGAGAATATACCAGCTCTCTCTTGGGGTGTATTACCTTGCTTTTTATATAAACGGAGAGACAGCAGAGGCCGTATTGATTGCAATTTTAAGACAACTGCTTCACATAATCTGTATTGTGTACGGGCTTATGGTCATATGGCAGAGTATACAGGTTTGGTCGATGGGACGGGAAGGCTTTTATGGTGCTTTGCGAATAAAAGTGAAGGAAAAAGCCTATTGGCTCATGATATTGGGAGTGCCTCTTCAGCTTATTAGCCATGGGGACATTCTCACAAATGTGATGATGCTTGTAACTATAATTAGTCAGATGGTTATGGCATCCCTTCTGTCGATAGAAAAATCAAAACGAGGTCTTGTAAAGGTTTTTTCTTTTTTATATCTTGCCGGAATCTCAGTCATAGCACTTTACAGCGTTGTAGTTTGCAGAAATTTTGAATTTCCTACAGATGAAACAGGTACAAGTGTTATTGCTGCCGATAATAAAACATATCTTGCACAGTTGTGGGAGATGTCAACAGAGTCTGAGTTTTATCATATGGGTGTATATGGGCAGGATGGCAGCAACGAATATGACCTTACAGTTATTCCGGGTCTTTTGTATGCCGAAACACTTAAAAGCGGCAGGGGCGGTGCTGTTTCTGCTTGCACATCTATGACACCTCAGGGAATAGCTGTTACAGAGAAGTACACTTTTGTCAGCGCTTATTGCGGTGTTAAAGGTCATAAATCAGTAATATATGTGCTGGATACAAAGAGCGGTGAGTATATAAAGACACTAGTGCTTAAAAATACCACACATGCCGGAGGACTTGCATATGATGAAAAAAACAATGTTCTTTGGGTTTCGTCATATATAGAGTCTGAAGGTGACAACGAAAAAAGAAAGGCATCTATATCATGCCTGACCCTTAGCTCAATTGAAGCGTATGATTTCGATAAGGAGCATGTTCCTATCACATATCGGAATACCTGCAAGGTAATGTTCCCTGCAACATCATTTATTACTATATATGACGGTCGTATATATGCAGGCTATTGGAAGAAGGACAAAAATACTTACAGCATGGCTGCCAGCTATGAGATAATAAATGGTGGAGTGTCTATTTCAGATGAGCCGGCAGAGGCATTTTATATCCCGGGAAGAGTACAGGGTCTTCAAGTATATAAGAATGAAATCATTTTCTCTATATCATATGGTATAGATGAATCTAAGATAGAGGTTTATGATATTGTATCTGGCAAGCTGTCCGGAGTAAATTATAAGGATGAAACTCCAAGGCAGGAGCTTAAGCTACCTCAGAAGCTTGAGCAGATATATTCATACAACGGAAAGCTGTACTGTCTCTTTGAGTCAGGAAGCTTTGCATACAGACTTACTGCTCCTGTTTGTATGGACAGGATTGTGAGCCTGGATGAAATGACGCTTGTAAATGGAAGATAGTTGTTTGTATAAGGAGTTGGAGGTAAAAATGGATAATGATAATTTTGTGACACAGGGAGATGTTGCACAGACTGATGCTGCACAGACTGATACTTCACAGACTGATGCGTCTTTAGTGGATACACCTAAGGATTATTCAGCTGTTCAGAATGCTGAGGAATCATCTGGTCAGAGTACTGATTATTCAGCTATTCAGAATACTGTACCAAATGCAGGGCCACAGTATGGACAAAACATGGGACCAAATAGAGGCCCACAGTATGGCCAAAACATGGGACCAAATAGAAGTCCACAGTATGGTCCTAACATGGGACCAAATAGAGGTCCACAGTATGGTCCTAACATGGGACCAAATGCAGGGCCACAGTATGGCCCGAATATGGGACCGAATATGGGACCGAACAGAGGTCCGCAGTATGGCCCGAATATGGGGCCGAACAGAGGCCCACAGTATGGCCCGAATATGGGAGCGAATAGAGGTCCACAGTATGGTCCGAATATGGGACCGAACAGAGGTCCGCAGTATGGGCCTGCCATGGGACCTGGAAATGCTTCAGTAAATCGTGTGAATCGTAATGTTTCAGCAGACAGAATAAAGCTTATAGGTATACCAATTTTTATATACGCCCTTGTCTGTGCTTTTTGTTTATTTGATAATTGGTCAAGCATCCTCTCGGCGGTGGTAGCACTGTTCTCCGTAGGACTTATTACATTTTGTATTGCAAAATATGAGATACATACTGCAGAAAAGAATGGGGATATATTGTTATTTGGAGAAGCACTTTCAAAGCAAACAAGAATAATACCCTGGTATGCTCTTTCCATATTGTTTTCAATAGCTATATGTCTGACAGGAGACGGATATGTAATATTTGTGTGTAATACTTGTATGTATTTGTGCCAGATGTTTGCAATAGTTAATTATTTCAATTATACAAAGGATTGGGATATATTAAAGGGTGCCTTTTCCATGTTGGAGTTTATTCTGGCACCTATATGCTATTTTGCAAAGCCGTTCGAGGACAGAAGAGCTGACAATATAAGAAATGGGAAAGTACGAAATAAGAAGGCTACACCTATTGTTATTGGACTTATAATTGTTTTGCCTATTCTCGTTATAGTTCTCAATCTACTTGCATCTGCCGATCCTGTATTTGGAAAGGTTGTAAAGGATGTTTTTGGAAAGATATTCCTGTCATGGGATCTGGTTAGGATCGTTTTGTTTGCCTTTTTAATATTCCTCTTTGCATATGGAGTTGCGGTGAAGGCTACAAGAAGGGATCTGGACGGAATAATGGGTCCTTCTAAGCGTTATGACCCAACAATTGGATGCACAATCAGTATAGTACTCACAGTATTCTATGTAATCTTTGTTGCAGTTCAGATTATATATCTTTTTATGAATAAGGGAAGTCTGCCTGATTCAATGTCGTATTCAGAGTACGCAAGAACCGGCTTTTTCCAGCTGCTTTTTGTTGCTGTTGTTAACGTATGTATAGTTATGGTATGCGATATGGTATTTACAAAGAGTGTTCTTCTTAGAACCGTACTTTTTGTCATGAGTATCTGTACCTATGTTATGATTGCATCAGCTACAATGCGAATGTTTATGTATATATCAGAGTACAATCTTACATATATGAGATTTAATACACTTTGGGCTTTGGCTACTACAACCGTTCTGCTAACCGGTGTTGTTGTTAAAATGTTCAAAAAAAGCCTGCCACTGTTTAATTACTCCGTGATGTCGGTAATGATGATGCTTGTTATCTTTGCTTTTTGCAGACCAAGTGCGGTAATTGCAAGCTATAATCTTAATCCGGAGAATGGAACACATAAAATTGATATGTCTTATGTAATTGATACAGGCTGCGATGGAGTACCTTACCTGGTTGATTACTTGAAATCGCACGACATAGATCCTGATACCTTGTTGGATGAAGAGTCTGATGATTACGTTGTACGTTCCTACTATCATGGAGGCGATGATACCTTTGCTGAGGTACTTGAAGACATTAAGGAAGAAAATGATGAGAAGGGCTATGTGAGAAGCTTCAACTTCTCAAAGTGGAAAGCAACTGAGTCGATAAAGTCTTATATACAATAATTCCGTGCAAATGTGGTATATTAGCTTATTTTATAGTTTTCATATGAGTAATTTATGTAGTTGAGGTAATATTATGGAACACGAATGGGTCAAGGGCTATAAACCCAAAAGAAAGCTATACGTACTCAGAACCCACCAGGCAAATGGGTTTGATGAGTTCTGCCAGGAAAATGGATATGAGTGGTATAAGATTTTTAGTAGTATTTACAGACCCCTTGCCAACAGAGCATTGTTTTATTTACCTGAAAAGATGACGGATGAGGGTTATTCCCGCTTGTGCTGCGGTGTTGAGATAGGGTACACAGATATGGAGGAGCTTCCTCCGGCATGTGTCAGTATTACAGTTCCTGCCTTTGATGTAGTTGATATAAAAGGCTTTGACATATCATTACTTGAAGATATTCCCCGCCTCATGGCGGCAGCTTATTCCTATGCAAAGCTGTATATTGAAACAGAGAAGCTGCATGTTGTTTCAAATCATAAGCTCCCATATGTTTGTTATATGGAGAGTGAAAACAGCCTGTGCGTTGAGATTCCTGTATGGTCAAAAAAGACAAAGACGGAGGAGCTGCTGAACCTTGACAATATGAATAAGAGAGACCTTTACGAGATAGCATACAGAGATGCTTCAACAGGACATTATAACTGGAACTGGCTTCGTGGTAAGCTGGAACAATGCAAATATATTGGTCTTGATCAGTTCGCTTTTGCAAGATTCGATATTAAGGGCTACAGACTTATCAACAATGTTATGGGGCGTGATGTGGCAAAGGAACTGTTTCGATTTATATGCGACACTATGCTTAAACAGGATTGGATTCTTTACTCAGCAAAATGTGAGAGAGATGAATTTGCCATGATAATCAAGTATATGCCGGAGCATGAGATGAAAAGCCGACTCCATTCATTTTTTGAGCAGATTGGGCAACTGCCATCTAACAAGAAATACAAGATATTCTATAGTTGTGGACTCGTGGTGTATGATGAGTTTGAGGAGCTTAGAACAAACATGCGTCTTGAGGACATGGCAAGGATGGCACATCTTCAATGTATTAAGACCAATGTAAATGAGATATGTATATACACCTCAGAAATGAAACGATCCTATATTATGGCACAAAGATATAAGCTTGACCTTCCTGAAGCAATTGAGAATGAGGATCTTGTTGTGTATCTTCAGCCAAAATATAATCCGCAGAATGATACACTTACAGGTGCAGAGGCTCTAATCAGATGGTTTTATAAGGGCGGAGACATCCTATCTCCCGGAAGCTTTGTTCCTCAATTTGAGGCAGATGGAACAATAGATATAATAGACAGGTATGTACTTAGGAATATCTGTAAGAAATTTAAGGAATGGAAGGCTCTTGGATTTCCACTATTCCCGATTTCCTGCAATCTGTCAAGACATCAGCTTACGAGACCGGATCTTATTTATATACTATGTGATATTGTAGATGAATATGATGTCGACCATAGCTTAATTGACTTTGAAATTACAGAGAGCGCAGATTTCGCTGATGTAAAGTATCTTATAAAGGTTTTAAATGAGCTGAAGGCTCAAAACTTCAGAATATCCATGGACGATTTCGGAACGGGTTATTCCAGCATGGCTCTATTGAAGGATATGCCTCTTGATATAATAAAGATTGACAAAAGCTTTATCGATGGAATAGGAAAGGGAGAACCCGACAACAAGGATATGCTGATGACTCAGGATATTCTCACAATGTCCAGACATCTTGGACTTAAGAGTCTTGCGGAGGGTGTGGAAACATTTGAACAGAAGGAATATCTGAAGGAGTGGGGATGTCATTATATACAGGGATATTATTATAGCAAGCCAATTCCTATATCTGCCTATGAGTATTTGTTAAAAAAGATCGCTTTAGGGGAACAATAGATTTAAAGTGTATTTAGAAATTTATCTCAATATAATGTAAACTTAATGAGAATCATTCTTAATAAGGGTTGACTTTTTCGCATAAGTATATATAATATATGTTAGTCGATACAAATGTATCAGATATCTAATACACTATATTTTATAGCTGTAGGAATATTATTATAGCAAAAAAACAAAGAAAAGGAGAATTGAAGCTATGGCAAAGTTTGTATGTTCAGTTTGTGGTTATGTTTATGAAGGAGATGCAGCTCCTGCAGAGTGCCCTGTATGTCACGTTGGCGCAGATAAGTTCAAGAAGGTAGAGGGTGAGCTTACACTTGCTGCAGAGCATGAGTTTGGTGTATATGATAAGACAGTTAAGAATAATCCTGACATCAGTGATGAGGACAAGAAGTATATTTTTGAGCAGCTCAAGGCTAACTTTGAGGGCGAGTGCTCAGAGGTTGGTATGTACCTTTGCATGGCTCGTATAGCTCATCGCGAGGGATATCCGGAGATTGGTCTCTACTGGGAGAAGGCTGCTTATGAGGAGGCAGAGCATGCTGCTAAGTTTGCGGAGCTTCTGGGATCAGACCTTGAGCCTAACATGAAGGCTTCAACAAAGGAGAATCTTGCTTGGAGAGTAGACTGTGAGTTTGGTGCTACAGCAGGTAAGTTTGACCTTGCAAAGTGTGCAAAGATGAATAACCTTGATGCAATCCATGACACAGTACACGAGATGGCAAGAGATGAGGCTAGACACGGCAAGGCTCTTAAGGGACTTCTTGAGAGATACTTTGGTTAATAAGAATACAAATAATATAAAGTCATTTACGGAGAGAATGGAGAAATCTGTTCTCTCTTTTTGCGAAGGCTGGCTGTGAGCCAATTCAGCAAGGAGGCAGTGATACAAAGGAGTTTTATACATATGTCCCAGACAAAAAAGAAAGGTCAGACTAAGAGGAATAGACAAAGTGTAAACAACAGTGGAAAAGAGTGGCTTTATGCGATTCCAGCAGCCTTATGGATGATGGTAATCTTTTATATGTCATCAAGAACCGGAAATGACTCATCGGCCATCAGCAACCCCATAACTGATTTTATTGTTGGACTTGTTCAGCAAATTAGAAGAGATCCGGTACCTGTTGTTGATAATATGACTGCTGTTGTTGAGGTGATGGTTAGAAAAGGTGCACATATGGCTGAGTACGGAATATTGTTTGCACTTTTATATTTGGCAGTAAAGAAGATAGCCGGCAAAACAACCGATGTATATGCTTATGTGTGGTCCTTAGTGATTACATTTGCGTATGCATGCAGTGATGAGCTACATCAGCTTTTTGTTGCTGACAGAGCAGGAAAAGGCAGCGATGTTATTATAGATATAGCCGGTGCTGTATTAGTGCTGTTATTTATGATTGGAAACAGAGAAACAAGAGGCAGAATAATAACGTGGGTTACCATAGCTTTAGTCTGTGTGTGGCTTTGCGTATTTTTATTAGTATGGAAATTTTGATTAGAAGCAGTATTAAATGTACTGAATCTTACTTGTGAGAAAAGCGGGGAAATAGTGCCATAGCCTTGCAATAGAACTGTCTGAATGATATATTAATAGAGACTATAAATATGAGCTGGCAGGCTCTTCGGAGGACAGGTATGACACTTTCAGAGGTAAGGGTAAATATTGACAGAGTTGATCGTGAAATAAAGGAACTGCTTAAACAGCGTATGGCGTTGTCTGAACAGGTAGTTTTGGTAAAGGCAAAAAATGGTGATGCCATATATAAGCCTGAAAGAGAGCTGGAGCTTATAAATAAGCTTACGGAAGATGTTGATTCCGGTATAAAGCAGGAGTATACGGCAATTATTAAGCGAATTATGGACATTAGCAGGAAATACCAGTATGGCAGAATGTTGGAGCTTAGAGACTGCTTCGACATAGATTACTGCGAAACTCAGCCTGATAATACGGCAAATGTACTTAATGATTTTACCCAGGGGGTTATTATAAGCAAGGGAAAGTACGAGTTAAACAGTGAGCTTATTAAGTATCTGCTGTCACATAATAAATATGTATATTATATGGAGAAGCTTTCATTCGAAGGAAGAAATATTAAGGCTGTTTCGTGTACAGATAGACTTACTGTTCTTGATAGTCATAACAGATTATATATTAGGATACTGTGTGGTGCAGATAGCAGAAGGCTTGGAATTGTGCTTACCATGATTTCTGATTGTGGAGTTGATATATCGGATATTATTACGGTAAATGAAAACGGTGTTTACAGTATTTTCGCAGAGCTTTGCTGCAATATGAAGCAGAAGGAAATTAAGTCGCTAATTTTTCAGCTTGAATGTGAAACAGATGGATGTAATATTCTTGGAAGTTATAGATTATAGTGCTTTTTCTGTGATAGTAGCTGCAAAGAGTGCAACATATAATGCAAAAACATGCTAGACAAAATAGCATATGAATAAATTATAAGGAGAAATTACCATGATAGACAAGTTAGTAACAAACATTAAGAAGACAAATGCACCTATAGTTGTAGGCCTTGATCCTATGCTTTCTTACGTACCGGAGCACATTCAGAAAGAAGCGTTTGAACAGTATGGAGAGACACTTTCAGGTGCAGCTGAGGCTATCTGGCAGTTTAATAAGGCGATAGTAGATGCTACATATGATCTTATTCCGGCTGTTAAGCCACAGATTGCTATGTATGAGCAGTTTGGTATTGAGGGACTTAAGGCCTTCAAGAAGACAGTTGATTATTGTAAGGAAAAGGGCCTTGTAGTGATTGGCGATATAAAGAGAGGCGATATTGGTTCAACATCAACAGCTTACGCAGTTGGACATATTGGCAAAGTTAAGGTAGGCAGCAATACATTTGCCGGATTTGATGAGGATTTTATAACAGTTAATCCTTACCTTGGAACAGATGGTATCAAGCCATTCGTTGATGTATGCAAGGAGGAAAATAAGGGTATATTTGTTCTTGTTAAGACCTCCAATCCTTCATCAGGAGAGTTTCAGGACAGAGTTGTAGATGGTCGTCCACTTTATGAGATTGTTGGTGAGATGGTTGATAAGTGGGGAAGCGAGGTTATAGGTAAGTCCGGTTATTCAGCAGTTGGCGCAGTTGTAGGTGCTACATATCCTGAGATGGGTAAGGTTCTAAGAAAGATTATGCCTAAATCATTCATTCTTGTTCCGGGCTACGGCGCACAGGGTGGTAAGGCAGCTGATCTTGTGCATTACTTCAATGAGGACAGACTTGGTGCCATAGTTAATTCTTCAAGAGGAATTATAGCTGCCTACAAGCAGGACAAGTACGAAAGATTTGGTGCTGAGTGCTTTGCAGATGCGTCAAGGCAGGCAGTTGTTGATATGATTGATGATATAAATGGTGCAATAGATGCACAGTAAAACATGGAGGAACAATAAATGGGCAAACTTAAGATGACCGCTGAGGTAATCAGCCAAAAGTGCATTGCCACAGATATATACAGCCTTGTTCTGAAAGCTCCTCAGATAGCAGACCAGGCTGTGGCAGGACAGTTCGTATCAGTTTATACACATGATACAGGTAAGCTTCTTCCAAGACCTATCAGCCTTTGCGAGATTGACAGGCAGGCCGGATATCTAAGGCTTGTTTATAGAACCGTAGGCTTTGGCACTACACAGTTTTCACAGCTTACAGCCGGAGATAAGGTTGATATACTCGGACCTCTTGGAAACGGATTTATGAAGAAGGACAAGAAGGCCATTTTAATTGGCGGAGGTATTGGAATTCCGCCTATGCTTCAGCTTGCCAAGGAGCTTGATTGTGAGAAGTCTGTAGTTCTTGGTTATAGAGATGAAATATTTCTTAACGAGGAATTTGAACAGTATGGCACTGTGTACATGTCCTCAGAGGACGGATGTCACGGTGTAAAGGGAAATGTAATTGATGCAATAAAGGAGTATGGTGTTGACGGAGCAGTTATATATGCCTGTGGACCAACACCTATGCTCAGAGGAATTAAGTCCTACGCCATGGAGCATGGCATAGAGTGTCAGATATCAATGGAGGAGAAGATGGCTTGCGGTGTTGGAGCCTGTCTTGCCTGCGTATGTAAGACAAAAGAAGTGGATGAGCATTCACAGGTTCACAACAGGAGAATATGTAAGGATGGTCCTGTATTTAATGCAGAGGAGGTGGAGCTGTAATGGCACAGGATATTTGTACAGCAGTAGATATTGCTGGGGTAACACTTAAGAATCCAATAACTGTTGCATCAGGAACCTTCGGATCAGGGATGGAATACAGTGAGTTTGTTGACTTAAGCAGACTTGGAGCAGTTACAACAAAGGGCGTGGCAAATATTCCATGGCCGGGTAACCCTACACCACGTATTGCTGAGATTTCTGGCGGTATGATGAATGCTATTGGACTTCAGAATCCGGGGATAGATACATTTAAGAGCAGAGACATTCCATTCCTAAGACAGCATGACACGAAGATTATTGTAAATGTATGTGGAAAGACAAAGGAAGATTATGTGGACTGCGTTGAGAAGCTTTCTGATTGTGATGTTGATCTTCTTGAGATCAATGTTTCATGTCCGAATGTTAAGGAGGGCGGAATTGCATTTGGTCAGAATCCGGACGCGTTGTTTGACATTACAAAGGCTGTTAAGGCAGTTGCAAAGCAGCCGGTTATCATGAAGCTCAGCCCGAATGTAACAGACATTACAGAGATGGCCAGAGCAGCTGAGGCAGGTGGAGCAGATGCTGTTTCACTTATAAACACATTGACTGGTATGAAAATAGATGTTAACAGAAGAACATTTGCTGTGGCAAACAAGACTGCAGGTGTATCCGGACCTGCCATTCATCCAATAGCGGTGAGAATGGTGTATCAGGTTTCTCATGCCATAAAGCTTCCGATTATTGGAATGGGAGGCGTTGCAACAACAGAGGATGCCCTGGAAATGATTATGGCTGGAGCATCCGCAGTGGCAGTTGGAACTGCAAACTTTTACAATCCTTATGCTACGGTGGAGATAATGGATGGTATTGAGGATTACATGAGAAGAAATTCAATTAGTGACATAAAAGAGCTTATTGGGTGTGTGAAATAATTGTTTTAGGTAATGAAAGATCCATAGGGGTATGGATATAGAGGTTCTTTAAGGGGTATATTATGGGTGATAGTATAGACAACAGCATTCTTCTTGAAAAAGCACTTGACAGTCTGTCAGGAGGAGTGGGCATATTTGAGCTTAAGGGAGATAAGCCGGCAGTAAAATATATGAGTCGAAACTTCTACAAAATGTTCAACGTCACTGAAGAGCAGATGAAGGGTTATTCCGATAACTATGTTATGCTTACAATCCCAGAGGATAGAGCGGTTTTGAAGAAGCAGATACTCGAGACAATAACCACAAACAAAACTACCGCCAGAGCAATTAGGTTTACAGATGTAAATACCGGGGGATATTTCTGGGTTCAGGTGTGTCTTTCAGTAATGTCAATAAAAAAAGGCGTAATAGAGCTGTGTGCTGTTTTTATCGATATGACCGAGAGAATGGCTCAGCAGCTTGATTCCAAGGCTCAGACACAGATGCTCAGGCTTATTCTTCAGGAGAGTGGAGAGTCGGTCTTTGTATACAATGTAATGGAGGATCTCCTGACAAGTCAGGTAATGATTGATGGGGAGATGGTTGCCGACAAGGTATATGAGCATTTTGGTGCTAACCTGGACACCCAGAGGATTGTTCACCAGGAGGACAGCAAAGCACTGTTCGACACTCTTACAAGTATGATTGTCAATGAATCTGCCACAGAGGATAATGATAAGGTTACCTTTGATGTCAGACTTGACCTTGATGAAGTAGGAAAATATGAATGGTATAGAATGCTGTTTCTTCCGCTTAAGAACTCTGAGGGAAAGGTATGTAAGATTTTTGGAAAGTATTACTCAATTAACGAGGAGAAGCTTCATAATCAGGAGCTTCTGCTTAGAGCTGAGAGAGATTCCTTAACCGGAATATACAATCATGTCACATTCCAGCACAAGGTAACGGATATGCTTTCCTCATTTCCCGGGGAGCTTTGTGCATTCTATGTAATGGATATAGACAATTTCAAACATATAAATGATGCATTTGGACATTATGCAGGAGACGACCTTCTATGTGACGTTGCCATGAATCTTGAGGATATTGCATGTTCTTATGGTGGTTTTTCAGGACGACTTGGTGGAGATGAATTTGCTCTTTTTGTGCCGATTCTTGAGGAGAAAGTGAAGGCCTATGAAATTGCGGATGCAATAAAGTACAGACTGACAGAAATCAAGTGTGAGCTTCCCCATACAATGTCAATTGGAATCAGTATTCATAAAATAGATGCTGATATTACATTTGACCGGGTGTATAGAGAAGCTGACCAGGCGCTTTATGTTGCGAAGAGAAATGGTAAAAACAGATATCAGGAATACTTGGATGAGCTTGCTACAGGTGCCAAGGACAGTTATGTAACCACATATTCCTACAACGATGATGAAGGCCTTGTTTTTGATGAACTGGAGGATGTCGTTTACATTGCCGATTTAAATACCTACGATTTGTATTATCTTAACAGGGCGGCAAAGCGTACTCAGGGAATTGCTGAATGCGATGATTCATATATCGGAAAAAAATGTTACCAGTTATTTATGGATAGAGATGAGCCATGCCCATTCTGTACAAACAGCAGACTTACTACGGGAATGAATGTTGTAAGCAGCCATAATAACGAAAAAGCCGGTGGCTATTATGTGTTTAAGGACAAGATAATAGACTGGCACGGCAAGAAAAGCAGACTTGAGATTGCGGTTGATGTTTCTGATACTGATAAGGTAACGGCAGCACTGGCCGGCAGCTATGGCATGGAGGACGCCTTTGCAAGCTCATTAAAGATCATTACATCAGATATGGAGTCATCAACAAAGTATAAGCATCTGATGGAGGTGCTTGGCTCATTTTATAATTCAAAGAATGCGTGTTTTGTTGAGTATAAAGAAAACGATGGTGAGCTCTATTATTGGAAGTCATCAGGTGTAGAGTCGCTGGAGAGCGAGCTTCTTAAGCTTTTAAAGACATCTGTTATTGAGGAAATAAACAGGGAAACAAGTGATAGCCATGTACTGATCTTGAACAGGTCAAACTCTCTGCATTTTCAGAATACAGAATTTGCAGCTATCCTTACCGAATGCAGAATATGGTCACTTTATGCTGTGCCTGTTATTGTGGATGAGCAGATGCTTGGACGTATATTTGTGTTTAATCCGGAGAGACATAATGGAGATTTGAGGTTAATAAAAAGTATCTCAACCTTTGTTGGAAATGATGTATACCAGCTTCGCCTTAAGGAAAAGGAGAAGTACGAGTACACACATGATGTTCAGACGAAATGCTTAAACAGAAACAGCTACATCCAGCTTATTCGAAACAGAAAGGAATTTAATAGCCTTGGTATTATAATTGTTGATATCAATGAAACAAGGGGTATTGCAGAAATGTTCGGCCCTGATTTTTCAGACAGAGTAATTATAGATATTATCGACAAAATAAAAAGGATATTTCCTGAAGAACAGATATACAGAATGGGTCATGACAATTTTATTGTTATATGTCAGGATATGGAGCAGCTTATGTTCAATGCCTATGCGGCCAGACTTAGGGAGCAACTGCTGCTTGGCGAGTTCACTGCCTGCTGTGGTTATGTGTGGAACGACAGCGGCATAGACATAAGAAGGATGGAGGATCATGCTTCAAAGCTTCTGTTTTCTGAGAAACAGCTGTGGTACGAGAACAATGAGCATCATTCCGGAAAGTGGAGTACCATTAAGACAGAGATGGTGAAAAAAGAGCTATCAGAAGGATATTTCTCCGTTCTTTACCAGCCTAAAATGGTTTATCCAAATGGCACAATATGTGGGGCTGAGGCACTTGTGAGATATTCCGGTAATGATGATCTTGCGGATGTAATAGACAGGCTTGAAAAGAGTAATACAATAAAGTATGTAGATTTATTTGTGCTTGAAACAGTCTGCATGGATCTAAGCTTATGGGCAAAGGAGGGGATAGCTTTCCTTCCGGTATCCTGTAACTTTTCAAGAGTATCTCTGATAGAGAACGATATAGCAGAGAAGATTGCAGCTGTAGTAGATAAGTATCATATTCCGCATTCTCTGGTGGAGATAGAAATAACAGAGTCTGTCAGCGAGCAGGAGCATGAGAGACTTAAGGATGTTGCTAAGCGTATTCATGAATTAGGCTTCAAGATAGCCATGGATGACTTTGGCACTAAGTACTCAAATGTATCCATTCTTGCATCTCTTGGCTTTGATATTGTTAAGTTTGACAGAAGCATGATTAAGGATATAGACACCAACCCTGTAACGGTAACAGTTATGAGTAATCTTATCAGAATGAGCAGGGAGCTTAATATGGTATGCATTGCCGAGGGCGTTGAGAATGTTACACAGGCAAATGTACTTCAAAGCCTTGATTTAAGGAATATACAGGGCTATCTGTGCAGCAAGCCTCTTGAGAAGGAGCTTTATATTGAGATGTGCAGGAAAAAGGGTGTTTCGGATGTGTATGTATAGTATATAAGAGGAGCTTTAATTATTCATCATAACACATATGATATATGTAAAATCGCCATATCAGAAATGAGGATTCTGATATGGCGATTTTTCTGTAATAAATTTCTTATTTCTACCAGAGATTCAGTACATGCTGAAGTGCAAGGCTTACTAGGGTAATCCCAGCCCAGCATGAAAATCCCATAAGGATTGGCTTGCCACCACTCTTTACAAGCTTAATGATGTTGCTTCCAAGACCTATGGCAGCCATGGCCATAATGATAAAGAATTTGCTAAGCTCCTTAAGTGGTGAGAACACGGAAGCTGAAACACCGGATGAAATACATATTGTTGTAATGATCGATGCCGCGACGAACCAAAGAATAAAGGTTGGGAATGCTTTTTTAATTGACTCAGCTTTACTTCCTGAACCGTCTTTCCTCTTGCCTGCCTTCATGAATGCAAGAACAATTGTTATTGGAATTATGGCAAGAGTCCTTGTGAGCTTTACAGTTACCGCCTTGTCAAGTGTCTGGCTGCCGAGATTCCACATGCTGTCCCATGTTGATGCTGTGGCGGTAACAGAAGAGGTATCATTCACTGCAGTTCCGGCAAATATACCGAAGGCCTCCCCGGATGTAGTGTCAAAGCCTACTGCACGGCCAAGTATAGGGAAAACTAAGGCTGCCAAAACATTAAATAAGAATATAACCGAGATTGCCTGTGCAACCTCCTCGTCATCAGCATCAATAACAGGAGCTGTAGCAGCTACTGCAGAGCCTCCGCAGATGGAGGAGCCAACACCTATTAGTGTGCTGATGTTACTGTCAATATGCAGAACCTTATGAAGTATAAAAGCAATTATAAGAGAGGTCGCAATAGTGCATATAATTATTGGAAGAGACTGCTTGCCGGTCTGTAGAACTGCGCTTAAGTTAAGTCCGAAGCCAAGCAGAATAACAGCGGCCTGAAGAATCTTCTTGGATGTAAAGGTTATCCCCTTTTTTATACGGTCATCAGGTGTCCAAAACAGTGCAATAATCATGCCCATAAGTATGGCAAAAACAGCTCCTCCTATGACTGGAAATTTTTTTCCAAGAAGCCAAGAAGGAATGGAGATGGCAAGACATACAAGTAAACCTGGACAAATGTTTTTAATTGTTTTCATATGATTTTACCTCGTTTATTATTTGAATAGGGATATTTATTTCCTTGTTTTTCCTTTTTTCTTTTGAATTATAATCCAATTTTATGATAAGATAAAATCATATATTATTATAGATATATAAATTTATCTTATTGTTTATTTTAGATATAAGTATTTATACAATGGACAAATATTTTATAAGTTATTATATGGATAACGGAGGCGATACAATGTTGGATTTTAGAACGGAAACCTTTCTTACTATTTGCAAGTATATGAATTATACTGCTGCAGCACAGAAGCTTAATATAACGCAGCCTGCAGTTACTCAGCATGTAAGATTTCTTGAAGAATATTATGGTGCAAAGCTTTTTGTGTATGAGCATAGAAAGCTGAAGCTGACGAAGGCTGGGGAAATATTAAGGCAGGCTCTTTCGACATCTATAAATGATGAACAGTATCTTAAGGACAAGATAAAAAGTGCAGGTATTTTAGAAATGCAGCTCAATTTTGGAGTGACAAGAACAATTGGTGAATATGTAATAGGACATTCCCTTGCCTTGTTCCTCCGTAATCATAGTGAATACAAGGTAAATATGAAGATTAGCAATACCTCAAATCTTCTTGAACAGATAATACAGGGTGAGATAAACTTTGCTATTGTGGAAGGATACTTTGATAGAATAAAGTTCGAATCTGAAATATTGAAAACAGAGGCTTTTATTCCAGTTTGCAGCGTAAAGCATGAGTTTCGCAAAAAAATTGATTGTGTGGCCGATTTGTTTGCTGAAACGCTTTTGATAAGGGAGGATGGAAGTGGAACCAGAGAGATCATGGAAAAGCACCTTATGGCAAACAACTACTCACTGGATTGCTTTCATAATACAATTACTATTGGGGGCATGCATACAATACTTCAATTGATTGAAGAGGATATGGGAATTACCTTTTTGTTTCAATCAGCAGCACAGGAGCTTATTGATGCGGGTGTTATAAAGGAAATAGTAGTAAAGGATTTTAATGTTTTTCACGAGTATGCTTTTATTTGGGAAAAAGGAAGTAAGTATGGGGATGAATACAGAAATATATGTGAGGAATTTAAAAAATGTTTAAATGTTAATGAAAATAATATATAATATGTTGGTTATCGAATGTTGCCAGGCATTGTTATATATATCAGATACAATCCGGTGATTTTGATAATTTTTGGTTATTTGTAGTTTTGGTAAGGAGTATATTCCTATGGGTAAAAAGATAAAAGCTAAGATGGTTAGCTCATCTCAGATTATAATTGTTGGTTTTGCTATGGTTATTTTGATCGGAAGTCTTCTTCTGATGCTTCCAATTTCTTCGAGAAGTGGTTCATATACATCATTTGGTGAGGCGCTTTTTACGGCAACCTCAGCCACTTGTGTTACAGGACTTGTTGTATGTGACACCGCAACGCATTGGTCATTGTTTGGACAGATTATTATACTGATGCTTATTCAGATAGGTGGTATGGGTGTTGTTACAGTTTCTGTTGCCATATCTGTCATATCGGGAAGAAAGATAGGACTTATGCAGAGAAGTACCATGCAGGAGGCTATTTCAGCACCGATGGTAGGTGGAATCGTGAGAATGACCAACTTTATCATTAAGTCAACAATTATCATTGAGCTACTAGGCGCCATATTCCTTATGCCTACCTTCATAAAAGAGTTTGGTGGACCTAAGGGAGTGTGGTATTCGGTGTTCCATTCAATATCTGCCTTTTGTAATGCAGGCTTTGACCTTATGGGGGCAAAGGAGAAGTTCTCCTCCCTCACATACTTTTACGGAAATCCGGCTGTGAATTTTGTGATTATAATGCTTATTATTATTGGTGGAATAAGCTTTCTTACATGGGATGATGTTAGAACAAGGGGTATACACATAAGAAGCTACAGACTTCAGAGCAAGGTGATTCTTGCCACAACTCTTGCCCTTATTGCTGTGCCATTTTTATTCTTCTTTTGTTATGAGTTTGGAAGAAGCACCTGGGATGGGCTTAGCCTTTCGGAGAAGATATGGTCGGCACTGTTTCAAGCTGTCACCCCTAGAACTGCGGGCTTCAATACTGTAGATCTTGCAAGTATGAGCGACAGCAGCAAGATGTTTATCATTATTCTTATGCTCATAGGTGGTTCCCCGGGCTCAACAGCCGGCGGAATGAAGACAACAACCTTTGCAGTACTGCTTATAACACTTTTTTCAGTCTTTAGAAGAAAAAATGATGTGGAGTGTTTTGGCAGAAGAATCACGGATGACATCGTAAAGAATGCAGCAACAGTGCTTGTTATGTATATAACACTGGCTGTTACAGGCGGAATTGCAGTCAGCTGCCTGGAGAGTATGCCACTTATGGACACATTGTTCGAGTCGGCGTCAGCTATCGGAACCGCGGGACTCACTCTTGGAATAACAACAAGCCTGGGGGCAGTATCAAGGGTGATTATGATTATACTTATGTTTTTAGGAAGAGTGGGTGGATTAACATTAATATTTGCAACGCTTGATAAAGAGATAACAAATTCAAAGCTTCCGAAAGAGAAGATAACGGTTGGATAAAAGGAGGAGCAAAATGGTAAAATCAGTATTATTAATAGGACTTGGCAGATTCGGGAAGCACATGGCCCTAAAGCTTCATGAGCTTGGACATGAGGTTATGGCTGTAGATAAGGTGGAGGAAAGAGTAGAGGATGTTCTTCCATATGTTACAAGTGCACAGATAGGCGACAGCATGAATGAAGCATTCCTTCGCTCCCTGGGAGTTGGGGATTATGATGTATGTATAGTTGCAATCGGAAATGATTTCCAGGGCTCGCTGGAGACAACCTCTCTCTTAAAGGAGCTTGGAGCAAAGCTGGTTGTATCGAGAGCCGGAAGAGATGTGCAGGCGAAATTCCTTCTCAGAAATGGAGCGGATGAAATAATATATCCCGAAAAACAGGTTGCGACATGGGCAGCTATAAGATATACGGCAGACCATATATATGATTATATTGAGCTTGATAAGGATTATGCGATATTTGAGATAGCAACTCCTAAGGAATGGATAGGAAGATCCATAATAGACATAAACATCAGAAAGAAATACAATATCAATATTATGGCTATTAAGAGAGATGGCAAGATGGATGTCAAGATTTCTCCGGAGGTAAAGTTTGTCGGAGATGAGACCCTTATGGTTATGGGGAATCACAAGGATATTCAAAAGTGTTTCCATATATGATTTGCTTTGTAGGATTGTGGCAAAAACACGTTGAGATTTGCAATATGATGTGGTAGTATAAGCCTTGAAAATCAGAAAAACCTTGGGAGGTATGTGAGTATGGAAAGCTACAAGCAGGAATTTATTGAGTTTATGATTGATTGTAACGTTCTTAAGTTTGGTGACTTTGTGACAAAGAGTGGAAGAAAGACTCCTTTCTTTGTAAACACCGGTTTTTACAGAACCGGAGCTCAGCTTAAGAGACTTGGTGAGTATTATGCAGAGGCAATAAATGCCGAGTTTGGTCTTGATTTTGATGTATTGTTTGGACCTGCATATAAAGGCATTCCACTTACTGTTGCAACTACAATGTCTATCGCTGAGATGTACGACGAGGATATAAAGTATTGCTCAAATAGAAAGGAAGTTAAGGATCACGGTGATAAGGGCATTCTTCTTGGAAGTCCTATTGAAGATGGCGACAAGGTTGTTATCATAGAGGATGTAACAACGGCAGGAACATCTATTCAGGAGACACTTCCTATCATCAAGGCACAGGGTGATGTAGATGTTGTTGGTCTTGTAGTTTCTGTTGACAGAATGGAGAGAGGCCAGGGTGAGAAGAGCGCACTTGCCGAGATTGAAGAAAACTATGGAATAAAGACTACATCCATTGTTACTATGGCTGAGGTTGTGGAGCATCTCTACAACAGACCATATAAGGGAAAGGTTATTATAGATGACACCCTTAAAGCTGCTATTGATGCTTATTATGAGCAGTATGGAGTGAAATAATACCGGATATATAATTATTATAGCTGTAATATGTCTTAAATTATTGTAAAAAGTCGACAAATATTATATAAAATAAAGGTATGGTTCATTCCGTACCTTTATTTTTGTAAGGAGAAGATATATGT
The DNA here is from genome assembly GCA_017624085.1 of Coprococcus sp. Next base: position 12,969 of record JAGANU010000001.1, on the reverse strand, counting down.
TTGGTATTGTTGGTGGTATGTACAATGATGTGAGAGTATATTTTAAGAAATGGTCCGGCTGGATTATGTTTTCTGCAATCATCCTTTATTATGAGCTTATTTTTCATGGACTCAATTTTGATATGAAGATAAAGGATGTTTCCCTTATTATTATTTTTGCTATTGTATTTGGTGGGGCTTTTGGGCTTTTAACCGGGATATTTCCGAGGCTTGTGAACAAAATAATAGCAACCGTGCTTTTGCTTGCTACAGGTCTTATCTTTACTGCACAGTACATTTACCATTCGGTATTCAATAACTATCTTTCTATAGCGGGTACAATAAAGTTTGGAAATCAGGCTGCCGATAATGCAGCGACTGTTATGTCAAATGTTAAGGAGAATATGTTCGATATCGTGCTTCTTGTACTTCCTGTTGTAGTCGGCATAGTTTTTATATGGGCATTTATGGCCTTCGACAGGAGAAAGTGGTGGGCGAATCTCATTGCATTTGCCGGCGTTTTGCTTGTATATGGAACTACATTGTTTGTTCTTTGGGCTGTGTCTTCAGACGTATATAGCCCATACAATGTGTATAAGCAGTACACCTCTGTGGATATTGCAGTGGAAAAGCTTGGAGTTATGGAAAGCTTTGTCGTGGATATCCGTGAGGGAGTATTTTCTGGAGAAAACAAATCTGATGAGATACAGTTTGCATCCATAGGAGATATTGAGGAGGATACAGAAGCTACAACAGTGGCTACAACTGAGTCCGTAGAACTTACAGGTAGTGTTGAGGAAACTACAGAAGAAGAGGTTATTGATATCTCTCCAAACATTCTTGATTTGGACTTTGATGCCATAAATGAGCTTTCAGGAAGCGATGCAGTTTCTTCACTCAGCAGCTATTTTAAGACGATTATTCCTACTAAGAAAAATGAATATACAGGAATGTTTGAAGGCTACAATGTAATATGGATTACGGCAGAGGGCTTTACAGGCTATATGCTGGATTCAAGGCTGTTTCCAACTCTTTCAAAGCTTGCCTACGAGGGCTTTGTATTTGAAAACTACTATCAACCTTTGTGGTATGGTTCAACCTTAGGCGGAGAATATGCAAATCTAATGGGCAGTCCTACAAAAAACGGAGCATACCTTAGTATGTGCAGAGCTGCTGACAATGAAAATGGAATGTATTTTTCTATGGCCAATACCCTTGGCAGACTTGGCTACAGCTGCTATGGCTTCCATGACAACGATTATACATATTACGACAGACATATTACTCATCCTGCTTTAGGATATGAGTGGATTGCAAGTGATCAGGGGCTGGAGTATCAGACAGATGAGTATGGAAATGACCTGTGGCCGCAGTCTGATTCTGTTATGCTTGAGGAGACATTTGACACATATTCAGCAAAGGTGCCGTTCCATCTATATTATCTTACTGTAAGCGGACATGTCCCATACGGATTTGGCGGTGCAAATGATATGTCCGACAGAAATATAGATGTGGTAAGTGGATTAAACTACAGCGATCTTACAAATGCTTATCTGGCATCCCAGTATGAGCTGGAGCTGATGGTTCAGTCTCTTCTTGAAAAGCTTGAGAAGAGAAATATTCTCGACAGGACAGTTATCGTCCTTGCAGGAGACCATGTTCCTTATGACAATATGGAAATTGTTGATGAGCTGGCCGGACAATACTTTGAGCAAAGCCTTGAGGCATATAAAAGTAAGCTTATCATATGGTCAGGCTCCATGGAGGAAAGTGTTCGCGTGGATAAGGTGTGCAGCAGTATAGATATTCTTCCTACAATGCTTAACCTTATGGGGGCAGAATATGATTCCAGACTAATTATCGGAAGGGATATATTATCTACAAGTCCGGGACTTGTACTTTTCCCAAATAGAAGCTATATTACAGATGATTATGAGTACAATGCATATACTGGTGATACCTATTTCAAAAATGGTACTGAGGTGACAGATGAGGATATCAGCAGGATGGAGAGATATGTATCTGATAAGTTTACTGCGGCTGATAACATAACGGAGACAGGTTATTATACGTATGTTGCAAGATATATTGAGGAAAAAAAGAAAGATTAAACAATATTGAAAAGAGGTTTATTATGAAGCTTGGAAGAAATGATGTGTGCTGGTGCGGAAGTGAAAGAAAATATAAGTCATGCCATCTTGCTATGGATGATCGGCTGGATGCTATGAAGAAGGCGGGATTTAAGATTCCTACTCATAAAATGATCAGGAATGAGGCACAGATTGAAGGAATCAGAGAGGCATCCAGAATTAATACAGAGGTGCTTGATTATATTACTCCTTTTGTAAAGATAGGAGTGTCAACAGGAGAGCTTGATGACCTGATATATGAGTACACAAAAAAGATAAATGCGATTCCTGCATGTCTGGGCTACGAGGGATATCCAAAGAGTGTGTGTATATCTGTAAATGATGTTGTATGCCATGGAATACCAAGCTATGATACTATATTGCAGGACGGAGATATCGTAAATATAGACTGTACCACAAAGTTCAACGGATACTATGGAGATTCTTCAAGAATGTTTATGCTTGGAGATGTGGATCCTGTATGGAGGAAGCTTGTTGAGGATACAAAGAAGGCTCTTGATCTTGGAGTGGAGGTGTGCAGTAAGCCGTATGTAACAATAGGAGATATAGGCTATGCCATAAATACATTTGCAAAACAGCAGGGGTATTCCGTTGTAAGAGAGATAGGCGGACATGCGGTTGGACTTGATATCCACGAGGAGCCATACGTGAGCCATATAGGACAGCCTGGTAAAGACTATGTGCTTGCACCCGGAATGACTTTTACGATTGAGCCGATGATAAATCTTGGAGCTGCTGATGTATATCAGGATGCGGAGGATGGTTGGACAATCTATACAGAGGACGGTTCTCCGTCAGCACAGTGGGAGTACACCCTTCTTATGACGGAGCATGGTGTTGAGATATTGGCGAGATAGCAGATATTTTTGAATAATAATAGAATACCCGTATTCACAGTCTATTATGAATACGGGTATTTTTCTCTTTATAGGAAAGCTTACATTGTGTGTTTATTTATTTTGTTAATATGCCAAGAACCTGGTTGCTTCTTGCTATGAACTTTGTCATTGCTTCAGGGGCAAGAGGACGATTTGCAAGTACTGCAAGATCATACAGCTGACAGCAGATTGTAGCAGTATTTTCACCATCCGGATTGTCAAGAACATATTTTACAAGGGTGTTGTTGCTGTTAAGGATAAGAGTCTCTCCCTCACCCTTGCCGAACATTGAAGGATCCATGGCAGACATTCCATACATTTTCATCATTTCCATCATACGTCTTGTTTCCTCAGGCTGTGTGAGGATGGAAGCAGTATTTGCATCCTTTAAGCTCTGAACCTTTACATTAAGGTCTTTCATATCAAGTGCCTTTTCAAATGTTGTTTTAAGCTTTTCTGTGTACTCCTTTGCTGTATCCTCTGAGAGCTCTTCACCAACAAAGTTGTCAGAGAGCTCAGCATCAATTCTATAGAAATGAACATTTTCATTTTTCTGCTCCAGAAGAGTGATGAATGGACTGTCTATTGTCTGGGTCATTATGATGGCATCCATTCCCTCATTCTTGAACATGTTGATGTACTGGGACTGAGCCTGCTCATCCGTAATATAGAATACCTTATTCTCATATTTTTCCTTGCCTGCCTCAAGATACTCAGGAAGAGTGATATACTTTCCTTCAAGGTTCTTGAATATGCAGAAATCCTTCATCTTGTCAAGGAACTTCTCGTCCTTAAGACATCCGAATTTTATAAATGGATTGATGTCGTCCCAATACTTTTCGTAGTCTTCCTTCTTTGTCTTATACATGCCGGAAAGCTTGTCGGCTACCTTCTTTGAGATGTAATCAGATATTTTCTTTACAAAACCATCGTTCTGAAGGGCGCTTCTTGAAACATTAAGTGGTAGATCAGGACAGTCGATACATCCCTTAAGAAGCATAAGAAACTCAGGGATAACCTCCTTTATATTGTCAGCAACAAATACCTGATTGTTGTACAGCTTTATAGTACCTTCTATGCTGTCATACTGTGTATTGATTTTAGGAAAGTAAAGAATTCCCTTAAGATTAAACGGATAATCCATGTTAAGGTGAATCCAGAAGAGAGGCTCCTTGTAATCACGGAATACCTTTCTGTAGAATTCCTTGTATTCCTCATCAGTACAATCATTAGGATGCTTTGCCCAAAGTGGAGTAGTAGTGTTAAGTGGCTTTGGAGCGTCTTTAGCCTTATCCTCACTTACCTCCTTTGTGCTGTCATCTGCAGCATCATCTGCACTGTCAACCTCTCGTGCGTCAACATCAATAGTTTCGTTCTTCGGGTCTTCCTTTGGCGCATCAGCATTTGTATAATAGATTTCAACAGGCATAAATGAACAGTATTTCTCTATAACTTCTTTTATTCTGAACTCATTTGCAAATTCATAGCTGTCCTCATTGAGATAAAGAGTAATAGTAGTACCTCTGTCAGATTTTATGCACTTCTTCATCGTATATTCAAGTCCGTCCTTGCATTCCCAATATACGGCATCCTCATCATCAATATATGACTTTGTCTCAATTGTAACCTTGTCTGCTACCATGAAAGCAGAATAGAAGCCAAGTCCAAAGTGACCGATAATCTGCTCTTCAGTTGCCTTGTCCTTGTACTGCTCAAGAAAGGCTTCTGCACCGGAAAACGCAATCTGGTTAATATACTTCTCAACCTCTGCCTCTGTCATACCGATTCCGTTATCTACAAATGTTATCGTCTTGTCGTTGGCGCTTGTAATAACATCAATGCGATAAGGCTCATCAGGCTCATTAAACTCACCCATAAGGGACAGCTTCTTAAGCTTTGTTACTGCGTCACAGCCGTTTGAAATGAGCTCTCTTACAAAAATGTCGTGGTCTGAGTATAACCACTTCTTGATAACAGGAAAAATATTCTCACTGTTGATTGATAAACTACCATTCTTCATCTTAATAACATCTCCTTTATTTTTAGGGCAAATATTACGCCCATAATCAACTAAAGGGTATGATAATGCAGACTTGTGCTAAAGTCAAGAAAAAATTAGCACTCAAATTAAATGAGTGCTAACAAAAAATTTATTCCTCTGTAAAGTATATTTCATTCTTTTTCAGAAAGGCTCTGACATCATTGTCCCAGGTCTGTTCCAGTGTCTTATCCATGGTGAACACTCTCTGAGTTGCCATGGTTGTGAGCTGGATACCTTCACCACCATAATAGATATTCAGGGTGAGATTTGCTATGTCAGAGGAGGAGATCGTGATATTGTTTCTTTCAAGCAAATCGAAGATAGCAGTCTCTGATAGAATTAGAACAATCTTAAAGCCGAGAGGAAGCTTTTTCCCTCTGATTACATTGTACACATGAGGTCTTACATTTTCCCAGGCTGCGAAATCAGCTGAAGGCAATTCCTCCAGCTCATCGCTGTCATAGAAGCTTTTATTAATTCTGCCATCAAAGCTGTATGTAATTCCACTTCTTACGTAGCACTCCATAACTAGAAAGCTGTCAAAGGTGCTATCCATTAAAAGTTTTTTTACAAAGCTTCTGGATTCGTTGATATGTAAATTCAGCATTTTATTTCTCCATAGGTTATATTTGCTATAAGTATAACAGTGGGATAAGCTAAATACAATTATTTTGTGCTTTGATAAAATATTGTAGCCATACAAATCATTAGGACTGCCTTGACAAAACAGGGATTGTGAACATATACTTACTTTGGCAAAGAATGGGAAGATGTGCCTTGAATATACAAATTATTTGTGTATTTTTGGCTTTTAAATTAGAAAGGACCATATTATGAAGATTTTGAACACACTAACAAGAAAGAAAGAAGAGTTTGTTCCGATAAAAGAAGGAAAGGTTGGCATCTATGTATGCGGACCTACCGTTTATGATTATATACACATAGGTAATGCAAGGCCTATGATTGTGTTTGATACCCTTAGAAGATATCTTACCTACAAGGGCTATGATGTAAATTATGTTTCAAACTTCACTGACGTTGATGATAAGATCATCAGACGTGCAAATGAAGAGGGCGTTGATGCCAGTGTGATTTCAGAGAGATATATCGCTGAGGTTAAGAAGGATATGGAAGCCTTAAATGTTATGGAGGCAACAACACACCCGAAGGCAACAGAGGAGATTCCTGATATGATTGCCATGGTGGAGGAGCTTATTGAGAAGGGTTATGCCTATGAGGTGAATGGAACTGTTTACTTCAGAACAAGAAAGTTTGAAGACTATGGAAAGCTTTCAAAGAAGAATATAGATGATCTGCGCTCAGGAAACAGAGATCTCCTTGTGTCCGGTGTTGATGAGAAGGAGGATCCTCTCGATTTTGTACTCTGGAAGCCAAAGAAGGAGGGAGAGCCTTCTTGGCCGTCACCATGGGGAGACGGAAGACCGGGCTGGCACCTTGAGTGCTCTGTTATGAGCAAGAAGTATATCGGAGATGTTATTGATATCCATGCCGGCGGAGAAGATCTGATATTCCCTCACCACGAGAATGAGATAGCACAGAGCGAGGCCGCAAATGGTACAGAGTTTGCAAGATACTGGATGCATAACGGCTTTCTTAAGATAAACAATGAGAAGATGAGTAAGTCTCTTGGAAACTTTTTCACTGTAAGAGAAATTTCAGAGAAGTATCCACTTCAGGTTATCAGATTTTTTATGCTGTCAGCACACTATAGAAGTCCGCTCAATTTCTCAGCAGATCTTGTTGAGGCGTCAAAAAATGGCCTTGAGAGAATACTAACTGCCGTAGACAGACTTAAGTCATTAAAGGGAGTAAGTGGTAACGTTGACAGCTTAGTTGCTGCTGAGCTTGACACATTTGTAAAGAAGTTTGAGGATGCAATGGATGATGACCTCAATACAGCAGATGCTATATCAGTAATTTTTGAGCTTGTAAAGTATGCAAATGTTAATGTGAACGAGACGTCTTCAAGCGATACTGTAGCCCTTGTGCTCAGCAAAATAGAGAAGCTGTGCGATGTTCTTGGTATTATTACGGAGAAGAAGGAGGAGCTTCTTGACTCAGATATTGAGGCTCTTATAAATGAAAGACAGGAAGCAAGAAAGGCAAGGAACTTTGCAAGAGCTGATGAGATTCGTGATCAGCTTGCCTCTATGGGAATTATACTTGAGGATACTAGAGAAGGTGTAAAATGGAAAAGAGCATAGACGAATATTTTTCTGAAATACTTAGTGTAACCTATACAAATCCACGTGAATATTCCCCCCTCTCACTTGCTTATATCGGGGACAGTGTATTTGACCTTCTTGTGAAAACCCTTGCTGTTACTAAGGATAATAAGCAGGCGTTTAAATACCATAAGGAAGTAAGTCAGCTTGTAAAGGCAGAGGCTCAGGCTTCATATATAACACATTTGCTTGAAAATAATCTTCTTACAGAGGAAGAGGAATGGATATATAAGCGTGGGAGAAATACAAAGACTCATTCTACCGCAAAGAATGCTACAGTAGGTCAGTATCGTATGGCAACAGGCTTTGAGTGCCTAATAGGTTTTCTATACCTTGATAAGCAGTATGAGAGAATGTTTGAGATAACAAAAGAGATCCTGAACAAGGATAATGAATAAAGTGGTGATGGAGAAAGCTATGGATAAGAGAGAATTTGAGAATAAAAATAGCGAACTGAGAGATGAGGATGAGTATATTCTTGAGGGACGAAATGCAGTTCTCGAGGCATTTCGCTCCGGCCGTACAATTGATAAGCTGTATATTCTTGACGGCTGCCGTGACGGAGCTGTAAGCACTATCGTGAGAGAAGCAAAAAAACAGGATACAGTCATTAGCTATATATCAAAGGACAAGCTTAATCAAATGTCAAAGGCTGGCAAGCATCAGGGAGTTATCGCCCATGCTGCAGCTTATAAATACGCGGATATTGAGGATATGTTTGCGTTGGCAGAGTCAAGAGGAGAGGATCCGTTCTTTTTTATTCTTGATGAAATAGAGGACCCACACAATCTTGGTGCAATCATAAGAACAGCGAACCTTGCAGGAGCTCATGGCGTTATCATCTCAAAGCGTCGTGCAGTCGGCATAACTGCCACAGTTGTCAAGGCGTCAGCAGGAGCTGTTAATTATACTCCTGTTGCAAAGGTTACAAACATAAGCAAGACCATAGAAGAGCTAAAAGACAGGGGAATGTGGTTCGCCTGTGCTGATATGGATGGAGAGCTTATGTATCGTTGTAATTTGACAGGCTCTCTCGGACTTGTTATAGGAAATGAGGGAAATGGTGTGAGCAGACTTGTGAAGGAAAAGTGCGACTATGTTGTGTCTGTACCGATGAAGGGAGATATCGATTCGCTGAATGCGTCGGTTGCAACCGGAGTTTTGGCTTATGAGGTCGTTAGACAGAGGATGGGCAAGTAGAACAGATCGTGTTAGGTATAGAATAATGTATTTGGATTTATCGGATAACGAGCTATTAGAGCTGATTAGCAGGGAAAAGAATAAAGATGCAGAGGAAACGCTTATCAAAAGATATGAGCCCCTTGTTATCATGCAAAGCAGGGGCCTTTACATCATAGGCGCTGATGATGAAGATTTAAAGCAGGAAGGCATGATAGGTCTTATGAATGCCATAAGAGATTTTAACCCTGATAAGGGAGCTGTTTTTAAGACCTTCGCCTATCTTTGTATAAAAAGACAGATGCTAAATGCCGTAAATAATTCCAATAACAAGAAACACGGGCCGCTAAACAGCTATATTTCCATATATGGAGATGGCGGCAATGAATCAAGTCCGTTAGATGACATAGATTCTAGTACTACATCAAACCCGGAAGACATTCTGCTTGCAAAGCAACAGGAGTCAGAGCTGTGGAAGACTATAGATTCAAAGCTCTCGGAATTTGAAAAGAAGGTACTGTACGAGTACCTGTCAGGAGCATCCTACGATAAAATTGCCGCACACCTCGGCAAACCTACAAAATCAATAGACAATGCTGTACAGAGAATACGCAGTAAATTAAAATAATGTGTCACCGGGGACAGGTACCGTGACACATTTTTTGTGTTTTGCTGTGTGTCACCGGGGACAGGTTCCTTGACACATGTGTCACTGGGGACAGGTTCCTTGACACACATCAGCTATAAGGATGGCGCATCATAGAAAAACAGAGGAATACAACAATCACGCGTGCTTGCCTTAGTTTCGCCTTGCTTCCATCTGCATGCGGCTCTCGCGGGCATAAGGGCGCCCCCGCTCCCGCCTTAGCAAAGAAGCGGCGAAACAAAGTCCGCTTCGCTACCGATTGATTGTATTTCCTCTGTTTTTTGTATGATGTTCAGCTTTCACAACTAAAGTGTGTCAAGGAACCTGTCCCCGCTGACACATGTGTCAAGGAACCTGTCCCCGGTGACACACTTGTTTTTAAGCAAAAAAAAGAAAGCTACTAACGGGAGTCGGACCCGTGACCTCCACATTACCAATGTGGCGCTCTACCACCTGAGCTATAGTAGCTTGCTTATCAACAGCAATAACTACTATAACAAAAAAGGAATCAAAAATCAAGAAAAAAATTTTATAGTGGTATATAGAGAAAATGTGTGGTAAACTAACTTTAGTTGTGTGCTGAAATAGTGCGCATATGAATTAATACTTGAATTTCAATAGGAGGCAACCTAAAAATGGCTGAAGAGATTGCAGGAAAGAATTTTATAGAACAGATTATTGAAAAAGATTTGGAGGAAGGTAAGGTAGCTAAGATTGTTACCAGATTTCCACCTGAGCCAAATGGATATCTTCATATTGGACATGCAAAGTCCATAATCCTTAATTCAGGACTTGCAAAGACATATAATGGTCAGTTTAATCTCAGGTTTGATGACACCAACCCTACAAAGGAAAAGACAGAATTTGTAGAGTCTATTCTTGATGATGTAAAGTGGCTTGGAGCAGACTTCGAGGGAAGAGTGTTCTTTGCTTCTGATTACTTTGATCAGATGTATGATGCAGCTATTAAGCTCATAAAAAAGGGGAAGGCCTACGTATGTGACCTCTCACCTGAGGAGATTAGAGAGTATAGAGGTACTCTTACTGAGCCTGGAAAAAACAGCCCATATAGAGACAGAACCATTGAAGAGAATCTTGATTTATTTGAGAGAATGAAGAATGGTGAATTCCCGGATGGAAGCAAGGTGCTTCGTGCCAAGATAGATATGGCATCTCCAAATATTAACATGAGAGATCCGATTATCTACAGAATAGCCAGAATGACTCACCACAATACTGGGGATAAGTGGTGTATATATCCTATGTATGACTTTGCCCATCCGATTGAAGATGCAATTGAGGGCATTACACATTCTATCTGCACACTTGAGTTTGAGGACCACAGACCACTTTATGACTGGGTTGTTATGGAGCTTGGTTACAAGGACAGTGTTGATGGAACACCGAAACAGATTGAGTTTGCAAAGCTTTATCTTACAAATGTAGTAACCGGTAAGAGATATATCAAGAAGCTTGTTGAGGATGGCATAGTTGACGGCTGGGATGATCCGCGTCTTGTGTCTATTGCAGCGCTTAGAAGAAGAGGCTTTACCCCTTCAGCTATCAGAAAGTTTATGGAGCTTGTCGGAGTTTCCAAGAGTCAGTCATCTGTAGACTATGCTATGCTCGAGTATTGCGTGCGTGATGATCTAAAGCTCACTGCAAAGAGATACATGGCTGTTGTTGATCCAATAAAGCTCGTTATTGATAATTATCCTGAGGATCAGGTTGAATATCTTGATGTTGAGAATAATCAAGAGAATGAGGAGCTTGGAAGTAGAAGGGTTGAATTTAGCAAATATCTTTATATAGAGAGAGAGGATTTCATGGAGGAGCCTCCTAAGAAATACTTCAGATTATTCCCTGGAAACGAAGTTCGTCTTAAAAATGCGTATTTTGTTAAATGTGTTGGTTTTGAGAAGGACGATGATGGAAATGTTACAGTTGTTCATTGTACTTATGATCCTGAAACAAAAAGTGGGTCTGGCTTTGAAGGACGCAAGGTAAAAGGCACTATTCACTGGGTATCTGCAGGTAGCGCAATTGATGCCGAGGTTCGTCTTTATGAGAACATTATTGACGAGGAAAAGGGTAAGCTTAATGATGATGGTTCACTAAATCTGAATCCTAATTCGCTTGTGATAAAGCAGGGATGCAAGCTTGAGAAGGCCTTTGATGAAGCAAAGCCGGGAGAAGCATTCCAATTTCTTAGAAACGGTTTTTTCTGTGTCGATTCTAAGGATTCTACAAAGGAGCATCCTGTTTACAATAGGATTGTGTCGCTTAAGAGTTCATATAAGCCGGGTAAGTAGTGGCAATTATCCGGTAAGTATCTGCTAAAGAAAGTTTATTTGATTGGAAGATGTACTGTTATGTCAGAGGATAATAAAAAGGTATACATATTATTATCAAAAACGAATACGTTGCCTTCTAAGTTTATAAAGCTTATGACAAGGGAGCCTTATTGTCATACATCCATATCTATGGATAAGGATTTACATGAGCTTTATAGCTTTGCAAGGAGAGGAGTGTATAATCCTTTTAATAGCGGTTTTATTAAAGAGGATATTGAAAAGGGAATATTTGGAAAGCACAAAAAAACAAAATGTGTTGTGTATGAGCTTAGTGTATCAAATAAGCAGTATGAACACATTTTGCAGGAGATTTCCAGATTTAAAAAGCATCAGGATAAGTATAACTATAATTTTATGGGAGTTTTCAGCGTATTTTTCCATTTGGCATACGATAGAGAATACAACTTCTTCTGTTCTCAGTTTGTAGCTGCAGTGCTCAGAAATTCAGGAATTGATATTTTTAACAAGAAACCGGGACTGGTAAAACCTGGGGATTTTAGAAGATGCTCAGCGCTTAAGCCTATATATTCAGGTTTGTTGGTTGATTACAGGGCATCACTTGATTAAATTAGAGCCATATCACAGAAAAGTGATATGGCTCTAATTTGTAAAATATGCTTTCTCATAGCTGTCAATTAGTTGTCAACAATTGTATGACCGGTTTTTATGATGCTTCTTGGAAGAGCATCCTTTGAATTTTTCCATGGCTCATCCTTGTGTCTGTAGTCAAATTTGTCTATAAACCAGCTGAGATCTCCATTTACCCGTTCCATGTTGTCAAAATATACCTTGTCAAGTATACTGATGAATTCAGTGTACGTATCCTTGCTTAGCTTTTTTTGACCTGTTTTGTATAGCAAACCATAGTGGTATGTACAAAAACCTTTGCATGCACTAAATTTACGCTTAAAATCTTCGTCACGCTTCCACATATGAAATATAGTGTCTACATATCTTTCAAACATATCGTCCATTCGACCGCATATAAAGCAGCTTTTTTCCAGATCTTCAACATATTTAACAACAGGGGAATCGTCATTTCCCTTTGAAAAGAGGCTACCCTTGGGTGCGGGGCCCTTGGCTGCAAGAGCCTTCATATCCTTTATCGTCTTGTTCATATGCGTATTTAACATGAGTGCAAGTCCAAGTCGGTTCTTTTCCTTGTATAGCATACGAAGGTGATGACTGCAAAATCCAAGTCTATCTGTCATTGCCCTGTTATCGTCCTCCATATAGCTTGGACCCATTGTGTATTCAATTGCATTTCTTTCAAGCTCCTGCTGCATCTGGCACAGTGGACATTCACACTCACTGTCAAATGCGTCATTAACCGGAATTGTATAGATCTGTTCTGCCATATTTATAATCCGCCTTTCTGCGAAAGGCACCAATGCGTCATGAAACATGTTGGCTAACTTTCGCTTTTCGTTTCTACCTTCCTTCTGATATTATTTTACTATAAGACTGACACACTACAGAACACGTGGAGGTGAGTG
>JAGANU010000005.1 GCA_017624085.1 Coprococcus sp. | reverse complement strand
TGGGGATGTATTTTATGGGGAATCTCTAGAGTGAATAGGAAGGCTCAGCAAGCGAGGCGTACGCTCAGAGATATATAAAGTTAAAGTCGGGATTTGAATCTGTCAGGGATCTTCTTGGGGAAATTGCAACAACACTTAATAGTGTTGACGATGCTATGGAATAATTGGGTTTTGGCATATCCAATCAGTTTCTTGCATAATATTAAAGTGTTTTAAGGAGTTCGGGCAATAGAAGTTCGAGCTCCTTTTCTATTTTTTGTCATAAGCTTAAGTTGTATTTAATTTCATAAATGTTATATCTATAGTAAACGCTCCATAGTGGGTACACTACCGAGAAATTTATAAATTTGAGATAATCTTCCTAAAAAGTTGGAAAAACCGCGCGGATTTCCCAACTAAGTTAAGGAGGTTGTCTATGGATACACGATTAGTTGCGAGGGAAAAACAATTGGAAAGCTGGGCTGTTCTCATTCACGAATGTAAAAACAGCGGTATGAAGACCAAAGACTGGCTTGCCCAGAATAACATTTCAAGAGACCAGTATTATTACTGGCTGAGGCTTGTACGGGAAAAAGCTTATATTGAAGACAAGAATGATGCAGCTCAGGTAAACCAGGTTGTAAGGATTGAGTGTAAAGATGCTGATACCTCACAAAATAATTCTTCGGATATGATTACCATAAACCACGGACATTTAAATATAAGCATACCGGTGACAACAGATGTAAACACAATAAGAACAATTATGGAGGTGGCTGTACGTGCTAAATAATGCCACCTGTTTCAATAACATTTATATAGTATGTGGTCGTACGGATTTGAGATCTGGAATAGATAAGCTTGTTGCTACTCTTATTGCTAATGGTATAAATGATCCAATGACAGAGGACACACTTTATCTTTTCTGTGGAAGAAAAACAGACAGAATAAAAGGACTTGTCTGGGAAGGGGACGGATATCTGCTTTTATATAAGCGTCTTGAAGCGGGCTCATTTCAATGGCCAAGAAATGTAAACGAGGTACAAAACCTCACAAAGCAACAGTTCAGATGGCTTATGGAAGGCCTTACAATTGAACCTAAAAAGGTCGTTAAACCGGTAAAACCTGAATATATGGCATAAAACCATTGTGCAAAAGGTAGAAAATATTTGATTCAAAATACATATATAACCCCCTTTGATTACCACATATAAAACACCTGTTATAAGGCGTAAAACCATATATAAGGTGCTGATAATATCCTTTCTTTTCGAATTAAGGATATAAATCTGACAGCATCCAAAGGCCTGATAAAGCCTTATAACCATAGGCAAAATGACGAAAACCGATAATCACGAAATTAGTCAAATCTGACAAAATATAGTATAATAGACCTATCAAAACGGAGGTCTGTTATGTCAAAGATTTATACGGAAGAACAACTGAATAAGTTTGATAAGGACACACTTGTACAATTGTTTCTCATGCAGCAGGAACAGCTCTCCGAGATAGACCGCAAGCTGCAGCTTGTATTGGAACAGCTGGCAGCATCTAACAAGTACAGATATGGCAGATCAAGTGAAAAGCTGGAACCTTCCGGGCAGATGAGATTCGTGGAGGTTGATGGCGAAATTGTTCTGCTTTTTAATGAGGCTGAGGCACTTGCAGATGAAGCTGCGGATGAAGTGACGGAAGAAACCTTAAAGAAACGCGGAACAAAGAAAAAAGGCAAAAAAGCTTCTGATATAGACGGACTTCCCAAAGAGATAATCAATCATGAAATGACTGATGAAGAGCTGGCTGTATTATATCCTGATGAAGACTGGAAAAGGCTTCCAGATGAGATATATCACAGATACAGCTTTACTCCTGCAAAGATAGGGATTGAAGAACACCATGTAGCTGTTTATTCGGGCAAAAAATCAGAAACAATAAATAAGGCAAAACATCCTGCATACCTGTTAAGAGGAAGTCTGGTATCGGCATCCATTGAATCCAGCATAATAGTTGGAAAGTATGTAAATGCCACTCCGCTTGCCCGAATAGAAAAGATGTTTGAACAGTATGGAATTCCTGTTACCAGACAGAACATGGCTAACTGGACAATAAGGATAGCTGAGGAATATCTTTCACTTATATATGACAAGTATAAGTCGGAACTGCTTAAACATCATGTAATACAGGCTGACGAGACACCTCTTCTGGTAAATAAGGATGGACGGCCTGCAGGAAGCAAAAGCTATATGTGGGTATATCGTACCGGAAAGTACGAGACATCAAAGCCGATAGTCTTATATGATTATCAACAGACAAGGAAATCAGAACACCCAAGGGATTTCCTGAAGAGCTTCGATGGTGTCTGTGTAACAGATGGATATCAGGTATATCATACCATTGAAGAAGAGATGGAAGACCTGACGATATCAGGCTGCTGGGCTCACTGCAGGAGGCGGTATGACGAAGCCCTGAAGGCACTGCCTAAGAGCGAGCAGAAACTAAGCCAGGCATATATAGCATTATCACAGATACAGGCTATATACCATGAAGAGTCCAAGCTGCAGGATATGCCTGCTGATAAAAGACGCAAAGAACGTCAAAAGACAATAAAACCTCTGATAGAGGCTTATTTCGCATGGGTAAAAAAGACAATAGATAAGGTTATGCCAAAAAGCAAAACACATAATGGCATGACATACTCCTTAAATCAGGAAAAGTATCTGAAACGTTTCCTCGAAGATGGAGAAATACCAATCGATAATAATACGGCAGAACAAAGCATCCGTGGATTCTGTATCGGCAAAAAGAACTGGGTTATGTGCGACACAATAAACGGTGCAGAAGCAAGCGCAATAATATACAGCCTTGTTGAAACAGCAAAAGCCAACAAGCTAAAGATATATGAATACTTTAATCACCTGCTGACAGAGATACCTGAACACATGGCAGATACAAACAGAGACTTCCTTAACAAGCTTATGCCATGGTCAGATGAACTGCCGGCAGAATGCAGAAAATAAAATGCCGCTCTTTTGAGCGGCTGTTCTAAGTGGGAGTACCCACTATGGAGCGTTTAC
>JAGANU010000004.1 GCA_017624085.1 Coprococcus sp. | reverse complement strand
GTGTCACTGGTTCGATTCCGGTTCTGGGCACTTTGTAAAGACTCAACTCAATGAGAGTTGGGTCTTTTTTTTGAACTAGGGTATCGCAATTCTGTTTACATAGTATGTGATGAGGAGGTATGAATGTGGTATTTAATGTGGGACAGACGATAAAGCTGAAGAAGCCTCATCCTTGCGGAGTTAATTCCTGGGAGATCCTTAGAGTCGGAATGGATTTCCGGCTTAAGTGCTGTGGCTGTGATCACCAGGTTATGCTAACAAGGAAGGATGTCGAAAAAAACTTCAGAGGCTTTATAGAGTAAGGATAAAATATTGGTAGTTTTACAATAAAAACAGTAAAACAATAAAATCAAAAAAAAGAAGCAGTAGCATGAATGTCTGTAAGGCTACTGCTTCTTTTTTTATATAAGGTTTTTTGTGAGCTATGTGTGATAATGTATGTCACGCTTAACTGGCATATACTCCTTTTAGGGAGGAGCGTAACCCGCTACGCGGGTTACGCCTTTTAAGGGATTGGGGGTGTAGTCTAATGACTACGAAAAAAGGGAGTAAATAACAAAAAATAGTAAATTGTCAAAATTCATATTGTAAGCTTATCGGTTTCTCGTGTTTTTTTCTTTATCTCGCTTACAAGCTGATAATATTACGGATTAAAAAATAATGCAATACGTTTGGAAAGGGTTAATACATCTCGCCATGTTTATAATACATTTTAACTATTTTTGACTGATTTTGATTATTGCGACATATTCGTGATTATATAATCATATTTTTAATAAATAACTGGGTGTTAGCGATTACTGCATGACTATATAATCGCTTAGGATTGCAAAAAAATTTCACTATTCAAGCTATATACTTATATGATATAACTTTATATAGGCGGTGTAATGATGTGGCAGCTTTTTGATGCTACATGAAAGCCGTCAGATTTTAGGGAGGTTTACACATGAAAAAGAGTACAAAGAATTTAATTGCAATTATTGTGATAATGCTTTTGGTTGGTGGGCTTGCTGTAGTGTCAATATTTACAGATAAGATACCTACGCCATCAACACCGGCTACGTTTTGGTCGCTTATACCGTCACTGGTTGCTATTACACTGGCACTTATTACAAAGGAAGTATACAGCTCATTGTTTATCGGTATTCTTATGGGTAGTTTGTTTGCTGCAAACTTCAGCTTTACAGGAACTATATCAAATGTATTAAACAATGGACTTATTGCCCAGCTGTCTTCTGCATATAACGTAGGAATACTGATATTCCTTGTAGTGCTGGGATCTATCGTTGCACTTATGAATAAGGCAGGGGGCTCAAGAGCATTTGGAGAGTGGGCAACCAAACATATAAAGACCAGACAGGGAGCTCAGCTTTGTACTGTGCTTTTAGGAGCACTTATTTTTATTGATGACTATTTCAATTGTCTTACTGTGGGAAGCGTAATGCAGCCGGTTACAGATAAGCATAAGATATCCAGAGCAAAATTTGCATACCTTATTGATGCAACAGCAGCTCCAATCTGTATTATTGCTCCTATTTCATCATGGGCAGCTGCAGTTACAGGCTTTGTTCAGGGGGAGGATGGCTTTGCACTCTTTATTAAGGCAATTCCATATAACTTCTATTCTATACTGACTCTTGTAATGATGGTTGCTATGATAGTTATGAAGTTTGAGTTTGGACCTATGGAAAAGCATGAGTTGAATGCACTTAAGGGAGATATTCTCTCTATGGGAGCTGGAAGTGACGCTCCGGCAGGTTCAACAGATGTAAGCTCAAAGGGCAAGGTTATTGACCTGCTTATTCCTATTATATGTCTTGTAACATGCTGTGTTCTTGGAATGATATATACAGGAGGTTTCTTTAGTGGCACGGGCTTTATAGAGGCGTTTTCAAACTGTGATGCTTCTGTAGGGCTTGCCATAGGAAGCTTATTTGGAATAATAATTACCATAATATTGTATCTTATTCGAGGTGTGTTAAGCTTTGAAAAGTGTATGGAGGCAATCCCGGAGGGCTTTAAGGCCATGGTTCCTGCTATTCTTATTCTTACATTTGCATGGACTCTAAAGGGAACAACAGAGATGCTTGGTGCAAAGGAGTTTGTGTTTACGGCAATGAGCTCTGCCTCAACAAATCTGTTTAGAATGCTTCCTGCAATTGTATTTATCGTAGGGTGTCTTATGGCATTTGCAACAGGTACATCATGGGGCACCTTTGGAATACTTATCCCTATTGTATGCTCAGTATTCCAGGGCAAGGATCATGAGCTTATGATTATGGCAATCTCAGCATGTATGGCAGGTGCTGTATGTGGTGACCATTGCTCACCAATATCAGATACCACCATTATGGCATCAGCGGGTGCAAAGTGTAACCATGTAAATCATGTTACTACTCAGCTTCCGTATGCGCTTTTGGCAGCAGTCATGTCATTTATAAGTTATTTCGTTGCAGGCATACTATCTATATGGTCCGTAAAGTGGTATGTAACACTTCCTATATCTATAGTGATTATGCTTGCTGTATTGTTTGTTGCCCGATTTATAAAAAAGAGAAATCCTGACAGCTATGCAAATGCAGATGTCAGCAGGGCTTCCAGTTAAGTACTACCTGTAGTATAGATTACAGCAAAAAAATATCGAAGAGCAGTCTTTTTGCTTTATAGTGCTTGATTTAAAATTAATTAATTAAAATTATGGGGTTAAAAATAGTTGATTAATCATTCTAGTTATTGTATATTAGGAGCGTAGAGTTTTCATTTATTTGAATCCTCTCTCCCCTCATTATGGTGACCAGGTACCCCCTGGTCACTTTTTTCATTATAAAGAATGGTTTGTGGAATATATAAAGAAATGGAGAGTAGATATGAGTAACAAAGACATTACAAACGAAGAAGTTGCGAAGGCAACGGAGATAATCAATAATTTGCTGGGCTACTACAACAGCAAGGTGGTGGGACAGCCTTACCTGGGATGTTCGATATTAGTATCAATGATGACAAATGGTCATATTCTTCTTGAGTCTGTACCCGGTCTTGCAAAGACTACTGCAGCAAGGGTTATGACGGAGGCTGTAAACGGCTCCTTCTCAAGAATCCAGTGTACACCTGATCTTCTCCCAAGTGATATTATCGGAACACAGCTTTACAATGTGGCGACCAATACATTTGAGGATAAGATTGGTCCGGTTTATTCCAATTTTGTTCTTCTTGATGAGATAAACAGGTCAAGTGCAAAAACGCAGAGCGCCATGCTTGAGGCAATGCAGGAGAGGGCTGTAAGCATAGGAGGAAAGACCTATAAGCTTCCTGAGGTGTTCGTTGTAATGGCTACACAGAATCCTATAGAGTCAGAGGGTACTTACGTGCTTTCGGAGGCTCAGCTTGACAGATTCCTCTTGAAGGAAACTCTGACATATCCAAATGCTGTAGATGAGATTGAGATTTTAAATAGAGTTGAGGGTGGAATCTTTAACAACAGTAGCGCTGTTGCAAGCATTGAGGATATTGTATATCTTCAGGAGCTGTGTGAGAGAGTGTATATAGACCCTGCAATCAAGAAGTATATAGTTGATATTGTTCAGGCATCAAGACATACAGATAAAATACTCAGACCGGAGCTCTCTCAGTATGTTGCCATGGGAGCAAGTACAAGAGCTGCTATTGCGTTTATGGAGGTTGCAAAGGCTGTTGCGCTAATGGGTGGAAGAAGGTATTGTGTTCCTGATGATGTGAAGGCACTTCGATATTCAGTGCTCAGGCACAGAATCATGCTTACATTTGCCGCAGTTGCAGATGATGTAAAGCCAGAGACGATAATAGATGCTATATTTGCATCAGTAAAGACTCCATAATGTGTAAAAAGTTGGTGGGGATTAGCTATGAAGATGACATATATACCCAGAATACAGGGAAATATGAAATGCTATAAAACTATATATACAAAGAAGGTTACTTCCAGAATTATTGATGGCTCCTACAATTCCATCTACAAGGGGCGAAGCATGAACTTTGATGAGCTTAGGGAATATGTTCCATCTGATGATGTGAAGGATATCGACTGGAAGGCCTCTGCAAGAAGTCAGAAGATGCTGGTGAGACAGTACATTGCCGAAAAGAAGCATAATATAATGCTTGTTATGGATACAAACAGGAATATGCTGGCGCATGCAAATGATACAGAGGAGAAGAAGGATGTTGCCCTTCTCGCAGCAGGTACGCTGGCATATATGGTTAGCCAGAACGGTGATTATGTAAGTGCTACCCTTGTAAAAGAAGGAAAAGTATCCTTTCATCCCTTTAAGACAGGACTGTTTAATCTGGAAATGATTTTGGCGGAATATGACAGAGCTGTAACAATGGATAATCATTCAAGCATTGAGACTTCACTGGAGTATATAGCCCGGAATTTAAGGCGTAGAATGATAATACTTATTGTCACCGATACAGATGGAATAATGGATATTTCTGATTCAACCATAAAACAGCTAAGGGTTATGCATGATATCCTTCTTGTGAATGTATGTGATGCAGATTTATTCGGTAAGAAGGTATTTGATATGAGCAGTGATGCGTATCTTCCTGCTTTCTTTACAGAGGACAAAAAGCTGGCGAAGATAGACAGAAGCCTGACACAGCAGAGCATAAGACAGTGTGATGATAAGCTGAAAAGACTTGGCATTTCGAATATATCAATTAATTCAGGTGCCGATATGGATGAGAAGATAGCAGAGTTATTAGATAAACATAAAACAGGAGATTCAAGATGAAGAGCTCAGTAAATTTGCAGGATCCATTATCCTATGCTTTGTGGCCTGTAATACTTACAGGACTTATATTAGTCCTATGTATTGCCACTCTTGTGGTAATAAAGCTTGTGGCTGCTAAAAATAAAAAACCACCTGTTGTTGTCAAGAAACCCTTTGTTGATGTGAATAAGCTTAAGCTTAAGTATATCAGGGAGCTTGACAATATTGGCAGGGATTTTGAAGCCGGAAAAACGGATATAAGAGGAGCATATCAGCAGATGAGTATGTGTATCAGAAAGTTTGTGCATGCTGTTACCGGAATAAAGGTTCAGAATTATACGTTAGGTGATATTGGTGGGCTTAATATGCCCGGACTCTATAATCTGGTTTCAGAGTATTATTCACCTGAGTTTGCAAGAAAATCAGAAGGAGATGTAATAAATTCTCTGGCAAAAACAAGGAGTATGATTGAACAATGGAGATAAAATATAAGTTCGCCCTGATAGCGGGAATAATAGCTGCTATTGTTATGGGAGCTCTGTTATTTGTAAAGCATAAGAAAACGGAGGACTATAAAGAGGGCAAGAAGGTTGTGGGTCTTTCCAGAATAGAAAAAAGCGACTACTTTAACCAGCGTGTATTTACATACAGGCTGCTGCTTGGTGTGCTTGCGGCATCATTTATAATTGTTGTCTTTTTCGGATTTCTGTTGATTTCAAAGCCTTATGAAACGGAAAGAATTCAGGATGAGAAATATTGCAGAGATATCATTTTGTGCATTGATATTTCGACATCTGTTGACTATCTGAATGAAAATCTTCTAGAGAAGCTGAAGAGCACAGTGGATGAGCTTCAGGGAGAAAGATTTGGTATCGTGCTTTTTAATACAAGTCCTGTTGTACTGTCTCCCCTCACAGATGATTATGTGTACATTAAGGAGCAGCTTGATATTATTGCAAAGAGTCTTAAGATGAGAAATGCGTCAAGTGTGGAGTACTGGACAACAGATACAGCAGACTGGCTTTATTATGATGCATATATTTCTTCAGGAACTCTGGTAGGTAATCAGGAGAGAGGAAGCTCACTTATAGGTGACGGACTTGCTGCTGCGGCATTTGATTTCTCTGAGAATCAGGATGATAAGGAGCGAACAAAGGTCATTATATTTTCTACAGACAATGATATTCAGGGCGAGCCTATTGTCACGCTTGATGAAGCCGCTGATATATGTGTGAGAAATGATGTTACAGTATATGGAATAGGCACAAAGGAAATGACTGCAACGAACAAGAAGAACATGAAAAATGCTGTTGAAAAAACAGGTGGAAAGTTTTTTCTTGAGGAGGAATCAGGCTCATTTTCTCATATTGTAGATTCAATAAACTCAATGAGTAAGAGTCTTGTTAATGTAAAGACAATTTCGAAGGAAATTCCAAAAATAGAGGTACCATTTATACTCATGCTCATAACCTTTGGAGTTATGCTCGGGGTGACAAGGATACTTAATATGTAGGAGAGGAAACGGTAATATGAAGATAAATCCAATAATACCTATATGGCTTATGATCATATTGAGTGTGGGAATGCTATGCATACGAAGAAAAAAATTGTCTGCATATATAAGACAGATTGTGGCCGTTTTGCTCATTTTTCTCATAAACCTGAGAATTATGGTTCCGGGTGGAGATGTGGAGACAAAGGAGCAGAAGCTGAATGTATATGCTCTGTTTGTCATTGATAATACAGTAAGTATGGTTGCCGAGGACTACAATGGTAACACCGAGAGACTTGTAGGTGTAAAAAAGGACTGTGCATATATCATTGATAAGCTAAATGGTGCGAAATTTGCAGTGGAGACCTTCAATAACAACGCAAATGTTATTCTCCCGTATACAGATAACGCAGATTTTACATTAAGTGTGATTAATACAATAACGGTCATAGATGCTCTCTATGCACATGGAAGCTCCATGAATATCAGCTACGAAAAGATGGAGCAGACGCTAAAGAGGGCAAAGGATAAAGGGGATGGATATGTAGCAGTTTTTTATATAAGCGATGGAGAAATTACAAACGATGACAGGCTGAGATCCTTCTCCAAGCTTAAGGAATATGTAGATGGCGGTGCTGTTCTTGGGTACGGCTCATCAGCAGGCGGAAAAATGCATAAAATCGATCCTATAGAAGGACAGAGAGAGCCGGTAATTGATATGTCAAACTATCCATTTGAGGAAGCCGTATCAAAGATTGACGAGGGAAATCTGAAGAAGATTGCAGAGGATTTGGGAATTGAGTATGTTAATATGAATTCCGGCGGAAATATTGACAATGTGCTTTCAGACATTATTGAAGGAAGAGAGGCAGAAGGAGATGTTGAGACTATAAAGGGCTATGTGGATATATACTATATATTTGCCGGTCTTTTTGTTGCATTGATGATGTATGAATTCTATGTTGCTTCAAAGGTGATAAGAGGAAACAGGATCGGGAAAAGAAGGGATGAGAAATGATAAAAAAAATAGCTTTAATAACAGGAATCATCAGCGCCCTGTGCTTTACCTGGTTGTTTGTTAACTATGCGGTAAATGAGAAAACTATAAAGAATTATAAAAACGAAATATACAAAACAAACAGCATAAATTCGGTTCTTGGATTTGCCGAGCCCTATGTGTATCATTACAATAAAGGCAATGTATATTATAAAAAAGGTGATTATAAAGGGGCGGAGGAAGAGTACAAAAAAGCACTTGAAAGACAGCTGAAGGACGAAAAGGATTGCAGCACACGTATAAATCTTGCTTTGTCCATGGTTACACCTATTGACGAAAAAAGCATCACAAAGGACAATATTGACGGTATAATTGAAAGACTTAAGGAGGCCAAGGCTGTACTCACCCAAAATGAGTGTGCATGTGAGGACAGGGTAAGTGGACATAATGAGGATGCCCAGACCCTGTGGAATGAGATAGACGATTTCCAAAAGAAGCTGGAGCAGCAGAAGGAAAACCAGAATGGTCAGGATGGTGACCCTGATCAGAATCAGCCTCAGAGCGGACAGGATCAGAAGGAACAGTCAAGCGGCAAGGATAAGGATACAAAGCAGCAGCTGCAGGATATTCAGGATGAAGGTATGCAGGAGAGAAATTCCAATCTTGACACATACGAGGCCTATAAATCAGGCTTTGAATATTATGATGGACAGACCTGGTAAGGAGCTTTCCACACATTTTTTGTATCTGCAAAATGGATGATAATTGACATGGAGGGCTTTAAATGTGTGCCGGGTATTGTGTCTGATATGTACATTAATAGTAATTAAATCATCAATATAAAACTTGCGAATTACTAGTCGATAGGCTATAATACTGCTAGTTTAGGTCAATCATTTGATCGCAATTAAGGAGAATACAATGGTTAATGAAGAGAAAGTCATACTTATGACTAAAATCGCCATGTACAAGGAGTCTATAGGTCGTGAGGATCTTGATAAAGGCAAATATTTTCAAAGTGACTATGTAAAATTAAACTGTTTGAAAACAATTGTCTCTTCAACAGTGTTGTTTATTGTTGTTGCTGCTTCGTACATATATTACAATTTGGCAGAATTGGTTGAACAGCTTACGGAGATGGACTATATGAAGATTGCTCTTCAGCTTATTGGAGCGTATGCTGTAATCTGTTTAGGCTTTGCAATGTTTGCGTGGGTGCTTTACACATACAGATACTTAAAGGCTAAGCCAAAGCTCATTAAATACAATCAGAACCTTAAGAAGCTGATTGAGTTTTATGAGAATGAGGAGGGCCCTAAGGGCTCCGGTAAGAAAAAGAGGAGGGCTAGATAGTCATGTCTACACTTTTAAGCTTTAGAGACATAGTAAAAAATTTCTGCAGTAAGTATGATAAATTTGTGTCACCCCTTTGTAAGTTTATACTTGCACTGGTGATGTTTGGATCAATAAAGAGCCTCACAGGATACAACAGCACAATAAGCAGCACTATGATTATTGTGGCAGCAGCATTTGTATGTGCCTTTTTGCCAGATGCATTTACACTTGCAATCGGAGGATTGTTCGCATGTGCACAGATAGCAAGTGCAAACTTAGAGTTGGGGATATCATTCGTTATAATCTTTGTTATTATGTACTGTGTTTACATAAGATTTTTCCCGAAGGCATCATGGGTAATAATGTTCATGCCATTTTTCTACATAATTAAGTTCCAGTTTTTCGTTCCTCTTCTTGCAGGAATGCTTCTGGGCTTTGTAGGTATGATACCTGCAGCCTTTGGATGTATATTTTATTATTTTATGAAATATACAGCAGATTACCTTGAACTTGCAGGTACAACACCTGCAGAGCAGCTTATTGAGGGATATAAGTTTATGTTCCAGAATCTTATTCAGGACAAGACGCTGCTTCTCACAATTGTTGTGTTTGCGGTTGTCATTGTTATTACATACATTATTTATAGAATGTCATTTGCATATTCATGGTATGTGGGAATTATAGCAGGAGGAATTGTAGAGATTATACTGTTTCTTATTGGGACAATGTCAATCGACGTTGAAATCTCTCTTGCAGGAGCGCTTCTTGGATGCATACTTGCAATCTTTGCAGCCATAGTTGTTCAGTTCTTCAAAACGGTTGTTGATTACGCCAGTGTTGTCAGCACACAGTTTGAGGATGATGAGTACTATTACTATGTAAAGGCAGTGCCAAAGGTATTGTCAGATGATAGTGGAAAGAAGGTAAAGAAGTCTTCATCATCAAAGCCTGCCAAAAAGCCGGGAACATCATCCTCAGGAAATTCACAGCCTAAATCAGACGATACAATTTCCGGAGTGACAAGATAATTATTGATATTGTGGAGAAGCTATGACCTGACATTATGTCAGGTCATATTAATCTATATAGAGTGAATAAATTCGGGTAAAATATATGTGTATTGTTCGTTTATTTGCATAAGAAGGGAGGATAAGATGGAGAAGATATCAACATTTCTATCCATGTATTTTGATTGGTTCTATATTACAGTGCCTGGTGTTGTTGACATTATTGAAATACTCATTTTGTCGTTCTTTATCTATAACATAATGCTTTGGTTTAAGAACAGCAGGGCATGGACTCTGCTTAAGGGAATCGCAGCAATAGCTGTCTTTACAGCAATAGCTGCAGTATTCCAGTTTAATACCATATTGTTTTTGCTAAAGAACGCCTTTAGTGTTGGTATTATTGCAGTGGTAATCCTGTTTCAGCCTGAGTTCAGAAGAGGTCTTGAGCAGCTTGGAAGAAATAAAATTATAAACTATATAATGAGAGACAATGAGGATGATGGAGTGATCTCTGAAAAGACTATATATGAGCTTGTGAAGACGATGCAGACCTTGTCTGCAAATAGGACAGGTGCACTAGTTGTAATTGAGAATCAGGTGGCACTGGGAGAATATATTGCAACAGGTATTCCAATTGACGCTGTTGTGACAAATCAGCTCCTTCTTAATATATTTGAGCACAATACTCCTCTCCACGATGGTGCAGTAATCATAAGAAAGAACAGAGTTGTATCAGCGACCTGCTATCTTCCTTTGTCAGCAAATGATTCAATTAACAAAGAGCTTGGAACAAGACATAGAGCGGGAATTGGTATCAGCGAGGTGTCAGACAGTATGACACTTATTGTTTCGGAGGAAACAGGAGCAATATCCATCGCCATGGGTGGTGAGCTCTTTAGAAATCTTGACAGCGAAGGTGTCAGAAAGCAATTACAGACACTGTGCAAGGATTATAATGGTAGAAGAGTATACAGGAAATCAAATGTCCACCCATCAAAAAAGAGAAGAAAAAGACTTGTTGTAGAGAACAAGGATAAGGCTTCCAGAAAGGAGGCTGAGGCAGATGAAGAATAACAATAAGGACGAAGCTCCGATAAAAAAGAAAAATAAAATATTTAGCAACATAGGCTTAAAGCTGATTTCGGTTGCACTTGGCTTTTTAGTATGGCTCATAGTGCTTAATATTGATGACTCAGCTGTGACGAAGACAATCAGCAGTATTCCGGTTAGTCTGATAAACACGGATGCATTAACAAGTAAGAGTCAGCTCTATACAATAACTTCAGGAGATACGGTGGATATCGTTGTAAAGGGAAGAAAGTCATTGATCAGTGATCTGGATGCTTCTGATTTCAAAGCGGTTGCCGACATGGCAAAGATATCAATTACAAATGCTGTGCCAATTACAGTAACAGCAAACAGCAGCAATATAGCAAAAAAGGTCAGCATCACAGTCATGAACAATGTAATGCTGGTGGAGCTGGAGACGGAAAAGACAGCGTCAGTATCAGTCTCAGTAGTTACAAAGGGTGAGGTAGAAAAAGGCTACACAATAGGAAACAGTGTGGCAGCGCCAAACCTTATCACGATTAAGGGTGCGGCAAGCGTTGTGTCAAGCATTGACAGAGCGGAGGTAGTTGTTGACGTAAGCGGTGCAAAGGATGATATTATGACAAACTGCGTTCCTGAATTTGTGACAGTTGAGGGAGAGCATGTGTCGGACAAAACGCTTACCTATGATGCTGAGACAATAGCAGTTACAGTTCCGATCTATAAGACAAAGAACATCCCAATAAGTATATCAACTGTAGGTAGTCCTGCAGAGGGCTATTCGGTATCAGGAATAACATACGTTCCTGAAACAATTGATATAGGCGGTGATCTTGCAATTATCAGGGATATATCAAGAGTATCCATAAATGATATTGATGTAAGCGGATGTACGTCGGATGTGGAGACGACTATCGATGTATCAAAGTACTTGCCGGAGGGCGTTGTTGTTACAAAGGACAGCATGTATATCAATGTAAAGATAACAATAGAGAAGAATGTTACCAGAAGTATAGCATTAACGCCGGGGGATATTACAATCAACAACAAGCAGGACGAGTATGATTATGAAATTATTATCGGCGATGAAAGTAATATTGCAATAAGCGGAATTTCAAGTGCAGTTTCCAAGATTACAGCTAAGAAGCTTGCCCTTGTAATCGATGCATCAAAGTTGTACTTAGGGGAGAACACGGTGGTTCTTTCTGTGGCAGACGGCAAGGATTATACAGTCACAAATGAATGCACTGTTATTGTAAATGTTACAGAGAAGGAATAGTATGTGTATACTGAAAAGAGGTTATTATGGATCAGGAAAAGGTAAGTGAGCTTAGAAGAATCATAAGTGAATCAGACAATATTGTTTTCTTTGGCGGCGCAGGAGTATCTACTGAAAGCGGAATCCCTGATTTCAGAAGTGTGGATGGACTATATCATCAGAAATACAAGTATCCGCCGGAGACCATTATCAGTCATAGCTTTTATAGGAGAAATCCTGAGGAGTTTTTCAGATTTTATAAGGATAAGATGATATTCTCCTCAGCAAAGCCGAATAAAGCTCACATGAAGCTGGCCCAGCTGGAGCAGCAGGGAAAGCTGAAGGCAGTTATTACCCAGAATATTGACGGACTTCATCAGATGGCGGGAAGCAAAAATGTTATAGAGCTGCATGGTTCCATACATAGAAATTACTGCGAAGGAT
This sequence comes from Coprococcus sp., assembly GCA_017624085.1. The sequence goes on along the minus strand of JAGANU010000004.1, from coordinate 126,358 downwards.
GTGGACAGTTCTATGATTTAGATTATGTGGTAAATTCCCAGGGAGTTCCCAGATGTGAAAAATGTGGAAGCATCATAAAGCCGGATGTAGTTTTATATGAGGAAGCCCTTGATGACAACAATATGACAAAGGCCCTGGATTATATATCCTCTGCGGATACACTGATTATTGGAGGAACCTCCCTTGTTGTATATCCGGCAGCAGGACTTATAAGGTATTTCAGAGGCAGGAAGCTTGTCGTTGTCAATATGTCTCAGACAACGACGGATAAAAACGCGGATTTGCTTATTTGTGACAAAATAGGAGATGTGTTTGGAGCACTTTAGAAAAAATACGTTACAAAAAATAATTCACTGGTAAGGAGGACAATACATGTATTTTGAACACTCAAAAGGTTTTCCGGAGGATTTTCTCTGGGGCAGCGCTTCTGCAGCGTATCAAGTAGAGGGCGCGTGGAACGAGGATGGAAAGGGCCCGTCAAACTGGGATGAGTTTGTAAGAATTCCGGGTAAGACCTTTAAGGCAACAACCGGAGATAAGGCGGTTGACCATTATCACAGATTCAAAGAGGATGTTGCCCTTATGGCTGAGATGGGGCTTAAAACATACAGATTTTCGATATCATGGCCAAGAATCATTCCTGATGGCAATGGTGAGATAAATGAGAAGGGACTTGCCTTTTATGATGAGCTGATTGACGAGCTCATTAAGAATGATATAGTTCCTATGGTTACAGTATATCACTGGGATATGCCTCAGGCGCTTTTTGAGCAGTATCACGGCTGGGAGGACAGACGTATCGTTGATGATTTTGTCAGATATGCAAAGGTTCTCTTTGAGAGATATTGTGACAGAGTAAAGTACTGGATTATTATGAATGAGCAGAATGTATTTACCGGCCTTGGCTGGAATGCCGGAATGCATCCACCTGGAAAGGTTGATGACAGAAAGATGTTCTATCAGGTGAATCATCATGCCTTCATGGCTCATGCAAAGAGCGTTATCGCACTAAAGAAGATCTGCCCTGATGCAAAGGTTGGTTCATCCTTTGCCTACACACCATCATATGCCTATGACAGAAAGCCTGAAAATGCTATGGCAAAGATGGATTATGATGATCTTAATAACTTCTACTGGATGGATATGTATGCCTTTGGAAGATATCCGAGAGCTGCTATAGCTTATCTTGAGAGCCAGGGATTGGTTCCTACTATGGAAGCAGAGGATCAGGATATCCTTAAGAAGGCCGCTTCTATGATAGATTTCATGGGAGTTAATTACTACCAGTCATGTGTAGCGGAGTACAATCCTATTGACGGTGTAGGAACTACCCATGAGATGAATACAACAGGTAAAAAGGGAACGGCGAAGGTGCAGGGAGTTCCGGGACTATACAAGAATCCGGCAAATGAGTTCCTTCCGACAACGGATTGGGATTGGACTATCGATCCTATGGGAATTCGTATGTGCTGCAGACAGATTACATCAAGATATGACCTTCCGGTTGTAATATCTGAAAATGGTCTTGGTGCATTTGACAAGCTTGAGGATGGTCAGATTCACGACCCATACAGAATCGATTATCTGAGACACCATATAATAGAGCTTAAGAAGGCCTGCGATGATGGCTGCAGAGTCCTTGCTTATTGCACATGGTCATACACAGATCTTCTTAGCTGGCTGAACGGCTACCAGAAGAGATATGGCTTTGTGTATGTTGACAGGGAAGAGGATGAGAACAGCGGAACCTTAAACCGTTACAAGAAGGACTCCTATTACTGGTACAAGAGGGTTATCGAGACAAATGGCGAGGAGCTTTAGCATCCATATGTCTACATAACAATTTCAAGCTAAAATGGAGGATAAAGCAAAAATGGTAAAGAATAAAAGAGTGTTAACAATTCAGGATATATCATGTTTGGGACAGTGCTCGCTTACAGTTGCACTTCCAATTATCTCAGCATGTGGTGTGGAGACGGTAATACTTCCTTCGGCGGTGCTTTCAACACATACAGGCGGATTTACAGGCTATACATTTACCGATCTGACAGATGATATTCCAAAGATTATGGAGCATTGGGTAAAATCAGAGCAGAAGTTTGATTGTATATATACAGGATATCTTGGAAGCATTACACAGATCGATTATGTGTCAGAGCTTATTGATAATGTTCTTGTTGAAGGGGCATTAAAGATAATTGACCCTGCTATGGCTGACAATGGAAATCTTTATTATGGCTTTAACGATGAGTTCGTTAAGAATATGGCGAAGCTGTGCGGCAAGGCCGATGTTGTTCTTCCGAATATAACAGAGGCCGCCTTTATGACCGGTATAGAGTATAAGGCTGAAGGTCATGATGAGGCATATATTATGTCACTCTTACAGGGACTTAAAAAGCTTGGAGCTAAGAAGGCTGTGCTCAAGGGCATAAGCTATGAGCCGGGTAAGATAGGCGTAGCTGTATATGATTGTGTAAATGATGAGCTTCAGTATTATTTCACAGAGAAGGTGCCAAAGAGCTCACACGGTACAGGTGACTGTTATGCTTCAGCATTTACCGGAGCAGTAATGCAGGGAAAGAATGACCTTGAGGCAGCAAGTCTTGCAGCTGATTTTGTAGTAAGCAGCATAAAGAAAACGATAGATGATGATGACCATTGGTATGGTGTTAAGTTTGAACAGGCTCTGCCAATGCTTGTCAGGGAGCTTAACAAATAGAAGCATAGTAAGCTGTGATAGGTACAAGGGAGTACAAGTTTTTTTGTACTCCCTTTTTTCGAGAAATATGTCAAATGTAGAAATGCTAGTATTTATGTAAACGAATGAAAAGAGGAAACAATATGAAAAAATACGCTATATTGTCAATACTTATGTCAGGAATACTCTGGGGATGTATGGGACTGTTTGTAAGAACCCTGGGAGGCGTTGGACTTACATCCATGGATATTGTATTCTTGCGGGCGGTTGTCACTGCTGCGGTAATGATTTTGTTCCTCCTTATATATGACAGGAAGAAGCTTATTATAAAGCTTAAGGACATATGGTGCTTTCTTGGAACAGGAATCGCAAGTATAACATTTTTTAATTACTGTTATTTCAAGTGCATGACAGTGGCCTCCCTGTCTGTGGCAGCAGTGCTTCTCTATACTGCACCGGCAATAGTCATGGTTCTGTCTTACTTCCTTTTTAGAGAAAGGTTTTCGGTAAAAAAGGCTATAAGCCTTGTAATGACATTTGCGGGATGCGTCCTTGTAACCGGTGTGCTTGGCGGAGATGGAGTTATAAATGCAAAAGGAGTTTTGTACGGACTTGGGGCGGGTCTTGGATATGCACTTTACTCCATATTCAGCAGGTATGCTCTGGAGAGGGGCTACAATACCTTCACCATCACCTGCTATACCTTTATCGTATCAGCTCTTGCAACGATATTTTTTACAGATGTTCACAGGGTGATAGGGGTAGCATGTATGGATGCAAGGTTGGTTGCGTTGTCTGTTGCCCTTGGAATAGTGTGTACAGTGGCTCCGTATATCCTGTATACTCTGGGACTTTCCCATGTGGAAAATGGGCAGGCATCAATAATTGCATCCATAGAGCCTGTGACAGCTTCGGTTATTGGCGTTGTGGTATTTGACGAGAAGATGACAGTTCAGGGTGTGATAGGAATGGTGCTTGTTATTGTGGCCCTTGTTATATGTAATATGCGGACAAATAAGCGGTGTAGCGGAGAATAGGATTTGAAAAAAAGGGTGCTTGTGTCTTTGGGTGTAATGATGCTTTGTGATATGTATATTTGATTGGTGGTCATTTTGATGAATATGTCAAAACTGGACACCAGTATTTTTGTCTTGTCGCATTCATTTATAGTTTTTTATAGTTGATAATTCTATTGCCTGCATAATGCATGAGAATATGTTGTTTATGAAGAAATTATGTCGCTGGTGCATGCTTTATTGCTTTTGTGCGACAATAGAGTATAGGCTGGGGATGGAGATGATGAAAATGTAGTATATTTATTGGTACAAAAGAAAGGGAAATGTTGGTTATTTGATTCAAAAAACCAATAACAAGTAAGCTTATGAACAAGTTTAAAATTTTGAAGATATGTTTAGGTTTAGTTGGATTATGTATGATTATTGCAGCGATAGTGTGCCTTGGTCATGTGTCACCATGGATTGTGAGTATTTTGTTTTTGATTGGTGGATTACTCTGGTTTTTGTCATTTGTAATAAAAACTTCTAAAGATTTGGATTGATTTGCCATTAATTAAAGGATTAACAAAAGTGAATCAATAATATATTCACTAGTGAAAGGTAACTATAGCTCCCGGATGGATTCCTTTTTTAAATCTATCGATATTGGTATGCAGATCTTTTACTTGAGGTTAGTTTCAATATTTTCTAATAAACTATTTAGTAACTCAATTTGCCTAGCTGTCATTTACACCAGCAGACTTTTGGGCAGAATTCTTAATTCTTCGGCCTGCTCTTTGGAAAAGAGCCCGTGCGAGTTCATTTTGAGCGGATTTGACAGATGAGTCATATGCTTGGAAGCGATCTTCTTAGGGGAAGTTTCTCTTTTCAACAAAGAATAGACAGTGTGCAGATGCATACTGGATTTAAAGAAATATTAGATTCATGGGAATAATTTATCAACATAGGTTGTCATTTAGATATCCAAGTGGGGTGCTTTATATTTTTATGCCGAAAGTGCACCAAGGTCTTAAGTCTCATAATATCCAGATTAAAAATACTGACAATTCCTAGGTGCTCTTCATCAAAAAGATTGACTCTGAGGAAAAACACTTCAGCAAAATTTAGCTGATAAACCATTTAGACAAAGGTAGCGGCAATACATTCCAGTCGAGTAGTCAAGCTACAGGAGAAAACAAAAATACATAGTATCTTAATTGAACCACGATATTAAAAAGAAAGGAATGTGTGATAATAGGCTTATTTATTATCATATAAGAAATATATGAACGAGCTTGAAAAACTAAATATTGCAATATGTGATGATGATAAACAGGTGACTGATCAGATGGAACAGTGGATAAAAAAATTTTTTCATATGAATCACTTAACGGAACCTAACCTATACATATGTGGTAATGGAGAGGAGCTTCTGAGTAATAATGTAAAGTATGATTTTGCTTTTTTAGACGTGGAGATGCCGGGATTAAGCGGAATATATACAGGAAAGTATATTTTGGAGCAAAGCCCAGAATGCCTTATATTTATCATTACTTCATACGAAGAGTATATTGATGAAGCCTTGAAGTTTCATGCTTTTCGTTATATTACAAAGCCGATTGATCAGATAAGGTTATACCGCAATATGCGAGATGCAATAAAGATATATACTACATCCAATACAAAGATTATGATTGAGACAAAAAAGGAAAATATAGTGGTTAGAGCTCCTGAAATTATATATTTTGAGGCTCAGGGACATACGCTTTTCGTAAATACCTATAAAGAAAAGTATATTTCTGTAAAGAAAATGGATTACTGGGAAAATACTTTGAACATGAATTATTTTTTTAGAACACATAGGAGCTATATTGTTAATATGGAGCATGTAGTTAGATTTGACCACACACTTGTGTATCTGGATAATGGTGATACTGCTTACCTCACAAAGCGCAACTACCAAAACTTTAAACATGCATTTATGATGTATTTGGAGGGCGCGAAGGCATGATAATGACTATTATATATGGAATTATATTTCTGATAGAAGCATTGATAGCTTTTCAGTATTTTGAATGGATGTTTGGGAATCCAAGATATTCAGTTCGGAAAAGACTTGTAGCTGTTTTGATTGGATATACCATTTTATTTGTGTTTTTTCAGTTTCATGTTCTGATATTTAACATGATAGCGTTTCCAGTTGTTAACTTTGTTGTAATAAAAAAAGTGTATAAACAGCATGCATTACCTTCTTTTTTTCAAAGTGTTGCTATGACTGTAATTATGACGCTTACAGAAATGATAGTTACAGCAGCATTTTCTGGAATAAGTAAAAAGTCATGGGAACCGTCAAAGGGAGTGTTGATGGTTTTATTTATGGCAATAATAAGTAAATTTATATATTTTTTAATAATGTTTATTATTAGTCGATATCGTGCAAAACAGAGAAAAAATGTTCAAATGGGAATTACTGGCTGGAGTGTTCTTGCTATTCCTTTTTGCGTGATGTTAGTTGTTTTTTTACTAAACTACATGTGCTTTTTTTCTCATACCAACAAAATGCAGGAGCAAGTTGTTATGAGTTGCTCAATTATTTGTTTAATAATAATTGTTATCTCTTTTGTAATATATGGATATCTAGAGAGAGTGCACCAAGATAACTTAGATAAAACTTTACAAATTCAACGCGAAGAATGCGACTGCGAATACTATAAGGTGTTGATTAAGCAGGAAGAGTCACAGAAAATACTAATTCATGATATAAAAAAGCATATAAATTCAATTCGTGATCTTATTGTTGATCAGGATTACGAAACTGCACAGAAGTACATGGAACGATTATATTCATCCCGGGAATTGAAAGAAACCATAAAATTTTCGGACAATTCTATGGTAAATGTTATTCTAAACCGTTATTCAACTAGATTTATTGAAGCTGGAATTCGTTATGATTTCGATATAAGAAGAGAAAGTATGGACTTTGTTCAGATAGATGACATTACGGTTTTACTGTGTAATATGTTGGATAATGCATATGAAGGAATGAACAGAATTGAAAATGCATACGTGGAGTTAAGGATATGCATGCAGGGAAATGGAATGGGCGCACTTATTACTATGATAAATGATTGTACACCTGCAGCAGCAACACTTGTGTCTAATAAGAAGGATAAGCGCTTTCATGGGTATGGAATAAAAAGCATGCAACGTGTTGCCGAAAAATACAACGGTAGTGTGGAACTCTACTATTCAGAAGAGGATAAAAGATTTCATACGGTTATATTTTTAGAAAAAAATTAGGAAGATAGCTGTGCTATCTTCCTTTTTTGATACAAGGTATTATTGACAGTGAAGATAGAATAATACTTAACGCACAGGCCATAAACAACTGTTTAGAAAAAAAATGGTTGAGTATAAAGCAGACAATAATCCATAAGAAGCAAATTGATATTGTACGTTTATTATATATTTTTTTTTCAATATTAGATATAGGATGATTTTTATTTTCGATAGGGCTGTATAGTGATAATAGTGCATATGATGGTATTATCAAAGCAATAATTATGACTGATGGTATATCACACTGGGATAATAATAGAATAGCTAACAATGTTGTTATTGAATAAATAAAGCATAATATGCTTGTGGGGGCGTGATATCCACCGCTATATCTACGTATTGAAATGAATGGAGCAACAATAAGAATTCCCACTAGTAGTTTCTTGAAGATAATACAAATGAACAAGAAAACAACTAATGGGAATGTGCTGTATAATATGCTATATATAGCATATTCATAGAGTTCTATATCGTCATATAGAATTGCATTGTTCTTATACAACCAGTGTACTATAAATCGTGATATATTATTCAAGAATACTTTTTGAAACGCTTTATTTCTGATGGTTGCTTCTTTTCAAAATACCATATGCTTGATGTTGCATTAGCATTTTTTTGTAATACTTTGTCAAGTAATCTTACCATGGTTGCTGCACTGCTCTTTTTTAATTCTTTGTCCATAGCATTTCCTCCCTTCATTAATACTATCGTTGAATTACTCTTGTACTATATCAAAAAGGTCTATTAAATACTATACCGATTACGTTAACTAACATGGTGATATAATAAATGGATAAATTCCTCTATTATTTGTCAATTATATAAACTAATAGAAAAATATTCTAAAAAAATGCTAAAATATATACCAGAAGAAAAAATATTCTATGGTCTATTGGATTTTTTCCTCCTGATGGTAAGATGATTCGTAGAGGTGGTGATATGAGTGCAGATTATAATCAGGTTATTGTTGGAAAAAGAATAAAGAAAATTCGAAAAGATAAAAAGTGTACTCAAAAGGAGTTAGCTGAAGCTTTAGATATATCTGTTGCACATCTTTCGAATTTAGAGACCGGAAAGAAGAAACTAACTTTTGATTTGATGAGCAAATTGTGTATTTATTTTGATGTAAGCTCAGATTATTTCATTGCAGGTATGTTGCACTCTAATAATGTTCCCGAAAACATTAAGGATATGTTGGAGCAATGTAATGAAGAACAGATAAAATTTGTTGAGTTACTATTGAAGATTATTTTGGATAGTTCTTACTTTAGTTGATTGGTTGGTTCTTTGTTCTTGAAAACTAAATATGCATAAAAAACAACATCGTTATAATTGGATAATGATGTTGTTTTTTAGTTGTATGATAGCTGTTTGATGATGTTAGTAAAGGGAAGAGAATAATGGTTGTGGTATATGTATTTGTATATATTACCATAAAAGGGCGAAAATTGTCGTTTTAGGAAAAGCATATTTATCTTTGGGAAAAAGATATTATAATGTGACTCATCGTTGAATTATGTAACTATAGATAGGGAGAAACGTACTAGTGAATATGTGGATAAAAAGAGAAGGTGATATATGTTATACATATAAGTACAAATATCCTGAAGTAATAACTGCTTTAGGATATCAAGTCGTTGAATAAAAGTGTAATAAGAAAAGGCACATAATTATTTAAATAAGTTAAATATGATTGCACAGTGTTAGTTATCAATAGGATATGAAAAGGAGGAAATAAAAATGATTAGAGTAAAGAGCAAAATAGGGATTCTAGTAATATCGGGGGCATTGGCAATTTCGGGTCTTGTGGGCACAACTTCATCTACAAAAGCATCAAGTACTGACCCAATACCAAACACTAGCAACACAGAGTTTTATCATGACAATAGTACTAGTGCAAGAGGATATAGTGAATGGAGAGTAAAAAATAATGATACAAAGGTATATGTATTTCCTACTACAGGCTATGATTTGTATTTCAAGGTGTTAGGGAAAAAATACAGGGATGATTCTGGAAATGAAAGATCCAAAGTAGTTAAGATTCCATTAGGAGTAGAAGGATCTATCACAAATTTTGTGAACGAAAACGATGAGAGGTGGGCTCAGCTTAAAATGGCCAGAACGGTTAGCTCTTCAACCCCGACTACCGGTTGGTGGAGTCCTGATTCTACAAGAAACTACACTGTATTTCCACAGTAAAAAAAGACATTTGAGATAAGTGCGGAGTCGTGGGCTATTTTACTAGAGGAAATAGTCCACGATTATTAGAAGTATAACCGAACAATTATGGGAGTGATTATATGATAAGATATATGAATATATTGGCATTCACAATAGTTGGTATGTTAATGCTTACAGGATGTGAAGATAAGAAAGTAGATTATAATATAAATAATTTCGGGGGAGATGTTATAACAGAATATGGTGAAAATGGTGGGGAGATAAATGAAAGTAAAGCGACTGAGATTGAAGCTACGACAGAGAAAAACTTTGATCAGAATGTGCTTGTACAGAAGCTGGGTATACCGGAAAGCGTTAATGTGGAGCTTTCCACAGAGGGGACTCTACTAAAAAAGATTACAGTGGAGACTGAGCATGTGAGTGTGCCAGATAAGGATAAGATGTATACTAAGGAATACACTCTTATGGCTTTCTCGGATGAGGATAAGGAAAATGTTTTAAGGGCTATTTTTGATGAAGATACTGGGGTTCATAATTCTCCCGGAGAATCGGCATTAACAGAACAGTATGTTGACATAATACTGAAGAATAAGGACGACATACTTGATATGAGTGCAGACGATTTTATTGGTAAGATTGATGGAGAAATCTTTTTAGTTCATTTTATCAGCCCTGAATGGTCTGTTAATTCCGGTATACAAATAAGCAGAGTGTTTGATGAGGAGATTCCCGAGGAATTACAAAGCCTTCAGGCTGAGCACATTACCTATGGAGTATTCGGAGATGGCGGGGAGGCTTTGATGAGTGAAGAAGAAAAGAAAGCTATGGAAGGGCTTGATAAGGTTGAAAATAAGTGCGGTATGACTGTAAAGGATGCAGAGCTTAAATCATTGGAATATTTTGATAGATGGAACCTTTGGGATGTTAAGGAGATTTCTGCCAGAGAGACATATAGGGAATACCGGGATGCGGGTTACAATATGATTCAGACTGAAATGTACGGATATAGAATAGACTTTGTTGCAGCAATAAATGGTGAGGCAGTATATCAGCCGAAAGCGAATAATATAGATACTTTAAGGGCTAAGAAAATGGATGAGAGCAGTATAGATCAATACTATAACTCGGAGCTCTCTACATATGGAATAAATATTAATGATAATGGAATAGTATCTTTTAGCTGTATGTGGCCGATGAAAACAAAAGATGAGCTTCATGAGGTTGATAACCTCATCTCATGGGATGAGGCTATGGAAAATCTTAAAGCTATTATTCCGGTACATTTTGAAGGTTATGAAGGATATTCAGAGGTAAGGTTTGATGATGTAAGACTTACATATTTTAGAACGAAAACTGGAGATGGTACGTATGAAGTGATTCCCGTGTATGTATTTGCCCAGTCCTTAGATTATGTGGAGTTGGACGATGCTCAGAGTGTGACTAAGCAAACAGAACCGGTACAGCTTATAATGATAGATGCCAGAACAGGAGAGGAAGTAGATATCGTTCAGGATGAGAGTCGTATTGGATTGAAGTCAAAACAAGGTTTAAATACTGATGAAGAGGTCGAATAATAGAAAAAAAACAACCAATAATGTTGTATTAAGACAGAAACTTAAGTTTTATGTATATACGATTTTAACATGTTTTGTTGTCTTCTGGTGTGGCAAAATACATAGTGTAAATGTATCGCAAAGGTCCAGAGATTCAGTATACGAAAAAAATGATGTTGTGACATATGATGGACTTAGAATCATTGAAAAAGAAGCACATATATATGAACATGTTTTATTTGAACAGAGGTTTTGTATTGATGTCAATCATGTAGAAAGCGGAAGAGTTTTATGTGTCTGCTTGGAAGTCAAAAATATATCCTCACAAGATTTGACGTGGGATTATATTTTTGGGGTGCTTGAGTGTGGATTTCAGACTGATACGTGGGCAAGCGTGGTCAGTCCATTTATTGGACAGAAACTAAACATTGTGCCTTCTGACGGGCTGAAGAAAAGTGATTCATGTATGTTGTGGTTTGCTACAACTATGCTCCCTGTCTCATTTAAACAGAGCACATGGGACAATATATGGGATGAGGACTTTTATTATGTTCTATCCATAACTCCGGAGAAGCGAATGATAAAGTTGGATATACAAAAGGAGAAGTGATGTGGATACACTTAGGTTTGAGATGAATCGTGCATTTAGAAATAAAGGGTTATATATTAGTATTGGAATTGGCAGTGCGATTGGTATTCTAGATCTGGTTTTGTTTTATAGTATGTACGAAACTGACGGAAGGACAAGCCTTACGCAGGCGTGGATTGGAACAAACTATCAGTTTGCATATAATACGTTATACTATATTATGCTTCCTGCAATCGCCTGTATTCCCTATGCTGGTTCCTACTTTGCCGATATGAATTCAGGGTATGATAAGAATATTCTTATCAAGACATCTAGAGGTTCTTATATTAGAGCAAAACTGGTTGCAGTGTTTACCTCCGCTTTTGTGGCAGTAGTGACACCTCTACTTTTGGATTTGTTTTTGGCTGCAGGACTGTATCCGGACAATAAGCCAGAAAGGCTGTCATTTATGGTCGCAGGAATTGTTGATAGCCAGCTTTGGGCGGAACTGTATGGAACACATCCTGTATTATACAGTCTGCTATTTACAGGAATAGATGGGCTGTTCGGAGGGTTGTTTGGCGTTATGTCGGTATGCGTGGGCAGATGGATGAATAGTAATTTTACAGCTGTTATGGTACCGTTTGCGCTATATGTAGTAAGTGGAGAAGTACTAGTATCAAATAAAAAAAGAATGTTGTCCATTATGCTGATGATAAATCCTGTTCAAAGAGCCGGTGCAATATGTTGGTACAATATGCTTTCACTGTATATAGTTTTGATGTTGGTATGTCTGTTTGTTACATGGTTTAATTCGAGAAGGAGAGATGTATTGTGAGTGAGATAAGAGTTCGAGGGTTATACAAGAAGATAAAAGGCACGGTGATTCTGGATAATATTAATCTTGACATGAATTCTGGGAAAATATATGGACTAAAGGGAAAAAATGGAAGTGGTAAGTCTATGCTTATGAGGGCGTTGTGCGGTCTTATAATACCGGACACTGGGAAGATAAGCATAGATGGAGAAGGTCTTAATGATGATATATATTTCCCTAGGAGCGTGGGAGCCCTTATTGAGAATCCTGAATTTCTTCCCAATTATTCAGGATATAGAAACTTACTGATGCTTGCAAGACTTTCAGGTGGGATAAATAACAGAGATATAAGAGAAGCAATGAATAATGTAGGGCTTGATCCGGATGATAATCGTACCTATGAAAAATACTCCCTTGGTATGAAGCAGAAGCTGGGAATAGCCAATGCTATAATGGGGGAACCTGATGTCATTATACTGGATGAACCTATTAATGCTTTGGACGAGGAGACAGTCGCAAAGATAAAAAAGACTTTAATAGGGCTCAAAGAAAAAGGGAAACTGATAATTATAGCATGCCATGACAGAGAGGAACTTGAATATCTGTGTGATATTATATATGAGATAAAGAATGGGGTAATTGTTGGTGTGGAGGAGGTCGTTTCATGAAATTTATACGACTTCTAGCACGAGATATAAAACTTGGAATTTGCAGACGATGGTATTTTGCAGTCTTTACTTTCGTATTTGGAATTATTCAAGGATATATGAGTCATACATCAATAAAATGTCTTGTTGAGCAGGGAATTATGTATACAAAAGGAACATTGCTTGATTACATAATGCTCAGCATGCAGGGAATGCCAGTATACGTATTTGATCCAAAAGATTTTTTTGAGATTCCAATATACTGGTTTGTATTTCAGATGGGTATGGCATATTTTGTTGCATACTATGCTATCGATGATTTTGAAGGATACGGGAAGGAGATAATTGTAGCCTCAAAAACAAGAGGAAGCTGGTGGATGAGTAAATGTGCTTGGTGTTCTTTGATTGTTGCAATTTATCATGTGATAGTTTATATGGGAATTGCGGTTGCAGCTTGGATGAATGGGGCAAACATGACTTTTAATATTACCCAGGAAGTGGCACTATCAAAGTATGATCCGGCAATTATCAGTCTTACATTTGAGAAGGTTTGTCTTATTGTATTTGTTTTGCCTGTTGCAATAACCATTGCGGTAAGCCTGCTTCAAATGTTTTTAAGTTTCATTGTGACACCAGCTATAAGCTTTGCTGCGGTATGCGGAATGTACGTGTTGTCGGCTTATTATACAACATGTGTCTTGCCTGGAAGCTTTACCATGTGGATTCGGAGCACATACATGGATCCTTTGGGAGTAGTACCGTTTGATGGTGTGTTTATCTCAATCTGTATTGCAATATTTGCGTTTGTGATGGGTTTGTTATATATGCATAGGAAAGATATTATGTAATAAACCGATATTGCCGAGGAAGTGATATTATATTTTAGCAAGAAAGGATACGAGGGAAATTGGATAATTATTCAGTGTTAAATATTATTTTGACAATATCTGCTATTGTCGTACCAATTATTTTCGAAAGAAGAAAACAAAAAAAGAGCATAAATTATCAGATTTTACAAAAAGAAGATAATTATAAATTATTCTTTTGGAATTCTTCTGCACAAGTAATAAAGAAAGAGTTATTGAAGATAAGTGCGATTGCCCCAATAGAATCAAAAATAACCTTATCGTGTAGTAATGATAAAATACCAATAACGATTTCAAAACCAAAAATAATAAAGGTTGTAGGTAAAACAGATACATATTATAAATTCAAAATACGGCCCAAATATATGTGTGCTAAAACAGGGTATGTACTAAATATATCTTGTCCGACAAAAGATAGTAAAATTGGATTGTATGGAAGAATAAAATTTGAAGATAGGTATTCTGTTAGATATAACACAACACTGTATGGGGGAAATAAGAATGTGAGAAGAATTCTTAGAAAGTTTGATATTATTACTCTATATTTAGAGCTTTTTTGGTACATAGTTATTTTGATAATTGGACCACTTTTTGTATATTTTGGAAATATTATATTTCAATTAATAGGATGGGGGTATATATTACTTGGATTTGTCGGATTGATAACGGTATTATTTAGGTCGAAAATGCCTTGGGGATTAAAAAAAGAATTAAGAAGATGCAGGAAAGAAGGATATTATGAATTTGAAGACCTTGATAGGTTATTTTTTTATCAAAATCTAGATTTGAAAATAAAGAATATATCTAGTTGTAGTGAAATGAAATAATGGTAAGTTTTATGAAAAAAGTGTTATTCGATTTGCTGTTGAATATGTGAAGGATTGATTTGTGGTGGCTAAAAAGCGTTTTCTGGTAACCATGTGGATATTAGTAATTCATATGACAAAAAATTCATTCTTTATAAAAGTGTCGGAGAATTCCAACAGAATTAAACGTGGGAGCTAATAATATAATGATGATATGTTGAAAAAACACCTATCAAGAAGCTGACGGAACAGGATGCCTATCTTTATTTATCCGCTCGGATTTAGCCTCGAAATTAGCTGTATATGTAGTTTCCGATGCCGGCGCAGGAAAAATGCATCAATTTTATACTAATATTACAAAATATTATTAGCACTCTATGTTGACGAGTGCTAATAATCGTGGTATATTATCCACAGGAAAGCATATGCTATTTGTTGTTTAGTTGTTTCTAGTATAAAAAGGAGGTAACAGCTATGGATATGGATAAATATACGAAGAAATCTCTGGAGGTAATAGAGAAGACAAAGGAGAAGGCACTGGAGAATGATAACCAGGAGCTTACTCAGATGCATTTGCTGGCAGGACTTCTTGAGACAGATGACAGTCTTATTGCCAGAATATTTGAGAAGATAGGGATAAATGTGAACTCGGCAGTAAGTCAGGTGGAGGATAAGCTTGCAAGGCTTCCAAGAGTAAGCGGCGGGGACAGCATGTATGCCAGCAATAGCTTCTCAAAGGCTCTTATACAGGCTGAGAAGGAAGCAAAGCAGATGGGAGATCATTTCGTGTCTGTGGAGCATTTGTTCCTTGGCCTTTTGACAAAGGCAGATATAGATGTAAAGGATATGGTGAGAGCCTGGGGAGTTGACAGGAATACATTCCTTAAGGAGCTGGCAGCAATCCGTGGAAACAGAAAGGTGGACAGCGACAATCCTGAAAGCTCCTATGAGGCTATGGAGAAGTATGGCTATGATCTTGTGGAGAGAGCAAGACAGCAGAAGCTAGACCCGGTTATTGGCCGTGATGGAGAGATAAGAAACGTAATTAGAATTCTTTCGAGAAAGACAAAGAACAATCCTGTTCTTATAGGTGAGCCTGGCGTAGGTAAAACTGCAGTTGTTGAAGGACTTGCCCAGCGTATCGTAAGAGGAGATGTTCCGGAAGGACTTAAGGATAAAAAGATATTTGCCCTTGATATGGGGGCTCTTGTTGCCGGCGCCAAGTACCGCGGTGAGTTTGAGGAAAGACTTAAGAATGTGCTTGATGAGGTGAAGAAGTCTGACGGAGAGGTAATTCTGTTTATTGATGAGCTTCACACCATAGTAGGTGCAGGAAAGAGCGATGGAGCTATGGATGCAGGCAATATGCTTAAGCCTATGCTTGCAAGGGGCGAGCTTCACTGTATAGGTGCGACGACCCTGAATGAGTACAGACAATATATAGAAAAGGATGCGGCTCTTGAAAGAAGATTCCAGCCGGTTACAGTGGATGAGCCTACCGTTGAGGACACTATATCAATACTAAGGGGAATCAAGGAGAGGTACGAGGTGTTCCACGGCGTTAAGATTTCTGATGGTGCACTTGTGAATGCAGCAATCCTTTCTAACAGATATATAACAGACAGATTCCTTCCTGATAAGGCCATTGACCTTGTGGATGAGGCCTGCGCCATGATAAAGACCGAGCTGGATTCCATGCCGGTGGAGGTTGATGAGATTACAAGAAAGATTATGCAGCTGGAGATTGAGGAGACAGCACTTAAGAAGGAGGAGGACAGATTAAGTCAGCAAAGACTTGCCGACCTTCAGTCAGAGCTTGCTGAGCTTAAGGATCAGGCCAATGCGTTAAAGGCAAAATGGGAAGCCGAAAAGAGCGCTGTAGAAAATATCCGAATTCTCAAGGAAGAGATGGAACAGGTCAAGGCGGATATTCAGACAGCCCAGAGAAAGTATGATCTCAATAAGGCTGCTGAGCTTCAATATGGTAAGCTCCCTGAGATAGAAAAGAAGCTGGCAGAGGCAGAAAGGCTTGCCTCAGATAAGGAAAGAGAGCTTGTTCATGAGGTGGTATCCGAGGAGGAAATATCAAAGATTGTGTCAAAGTGGACGGGAATACCGGTTGCCAAGCTTACTGAAAGCGAGAAGAGTAAGACCTTAAATCTTGCAAATGAGCTTAAAAAGAGAGTAGTGGGTCAGGATGAGGCAGTTGAACTTGTCAGTGATGCTATCATAAGGTCAAAGGCAGGAATCAAGGATCCAAGTAAGCCGATAGGCTCCTTCATTTTCCTTGGTCCAACCGGAGTAGGTAAGACTGAGCTGGCTAAAAGCCTTGCGGCTGCGCTGTTTGACAACGAACAGAATATGGTTCGTATTGATATGAGTGAGTATATGGAGAAGCACAGCGTGTCACGACTTATCGGAGCGCCTCCGGGATATATAGGCTATGATGAGGGCGGACAGCTTACTGAGGCGGTAAGGAGAAAGCCGTATTCCGTTATACTTTTTGATGAGATAGAGAAGGCACACCCGGATGTGTTCAATGTGCTCCTTCAGGTTCTTGATGACGGAAGAATCACTGATTCACAGGGAAGAACCGTGGACTTTAAGAACACCATAATTATTATGACCTCCAACATAGGCGGAGTAGATATTGCAGCTGCCGGAGGCGAGGTTACGGAGGAGATTCGCGGGGATGTAATGAATCAGCTTAAAGCCAGATTCAGACCGGAGTTCCTTAACCGTATAGATGAGATTATTACGTTCAGAGCTCTGTCAAAGGATCATATAGGAGGTATTGTGGATCTTCTTATGGCAGACCTGAACAGCAGACTAGCCGACAAGGAGATTGTTATAAAGCTTTCAGACAGTGCAAAGAAAAACATTGTTGACCTTGGCTATGATCAGGTATACGGAGCAAGACCTCTTAAGAGATTCCTGCAGAAAAATGTGGAGACGCTTGTTGCAAGGATGATACTGAAGGGTGATGTAAGTACCCAGTCTGCTATAGTAATCGACTATGATGGTGAGAATCTCATAGCGAGAAATGAATAAACCGAATGTTAACAATTAATAATTATTATGTTATACTTGGCTAAGTTTATAGTTTAAAGTAGTATCTATAATTGATTGTTGGTTGGCATTAAATGAGTATGAGCCGCAAAGAAGTAATTCTATGCGGCTTATGCTTGTATATGCGGTATTATGAAATAGAAAGAGAAACGGCATTTGTCCTGTTTCGGCAAAATGGGGAGATCAATGAGTACACAGAAAGTAGAATTATTAAAAATTGAATGTGGTAATTATCTGTTCCTTGCAAGACCTTGTGTGGAGATTTCTAATGAGACAGCTAGGGCTCTTGCAAATAGAGCAGAAACGGATGATTTGGACTTCATTGGAATAGTATATGAGAATATCAACCTGCCGGAAGGAGCAGCCTTTGAGGAGATAAAGTGTCCCAGAGATGATCCGTCAATGGTTATGCTTTTAAGAAATATCGGAGCAGGAATATACAAGAAGGATTTTTTGGAAAAATGCAGCATTTGTGTAGATGAAGACCGGGATGTACTGTTTCCTGATATAGTGCTTTTGTGGAATGCATTTGTATATGCCCGGAGGGCAATGTTTGTAAGTGCTTCTGTATGTGAGAGGGTACATAGGGATACGGTATGGATTGATGATTCCTGCGCGGCTTTTAGTGTGAATAGAGATTACGACCATGTGAAGGACATGCTTATGTCCGACTGGGAGCTGTGGCAGAAGTGGAAAGGGTATTATTCAATTCAGAGATGGAGATGCTATTTTGAGATTTTACACTGGATGACAGAGGAGGTTGGCTGGACATTTGCAGAGAGAATGGTAGTTGACTTTCATAGAAGCTATGAGCTTGACGAGATAGATGAAACGCTATTTACCCTTGAGGAGAGAACGGCGTTATATGTGCTGGCTAAGGATCCGGGTTTTGTCAAGAGATTCTACCTTGGAAAGATCATAATGAACAAAAAGATGTTTGATGCCAACAATGAATTTGACAGAAGAACAGCTGAACTGAATCATGTAATAGAAGCGAAGGAAAGGGAGAAGCTGGAACAGGCAGCAGCATACGAGGGTCAGAAAGCAGAGCTAAATGAACAGATAGCGGGTTTGAATGAGCAAATGAGGCAGGAACGCGCTGATAGTCTGGAACAGTATAGGGCCCTTGAAGAGAGAAGTCGGATGGAACTTGAGAATGAGAAAAACAAGTATGAAACTTCCACTACATTCAGAGTCGGTAAGATCATTATGTTTATTCCTGTGTCTATAAAGAAGTTTATTATAAAGCTTATACAGAGAAAAAAATAGTAAGAGGGGGCGTAAAAGATGGTAGATGTATCTATTGTTGTTGCGATATATAATGCTGAAGATTACATTGACAAATGTCTTGATATGCTTACGGCTCAGACACTTACAAATATAGAAATAATATGCGTGAATGATGGCTCAACTGACAGCTCACTTGAAAGGCTTTTATCCTATAGTGATAAAGAACAGCGAATTAAGGTGATTTCACAGGATAATGCAGGTGCAGGAGCCGCCAGGAACAGAGGAATGAAAGAAGCTATAGGAAAGTACATAGTGTTCCTTGACTGTGATGATTTTTTTGAGCCTGACATGCTCCGCTGTGCATTTGACAAAGCAGAAAAAGAGTCGTCGGACATAGTTATATATAAGTCTGACCAATACAATATGAATAGCGGACAGTACACATACGAACAATGGGCGATGATAGAGTGGGCACTTCCCCCATATGAACCATTTACATACAGACAGATATCAACCAATATATTCCGAGCATTTGTGGGCTGGGCATGGGATAAGCTGTATTTGCGAGAGTTTGTGGTAAAGAATAATCTTAAGTTTCAGGAACAGAGAACAACCAATGACGCACTTTTTGTGTTCAGTGCTCTTGTTCTGGCTGACAGAATATCAACTGTGAAGAAGGTTTTGATTCACAGAAGGGTTGACACAACAGCTTCTTTGTCAAAGACAAGGGAAAAGTCCTGGGATAATTTCTATAAAATGCTTTTGTCACTTAGAGAATTCCTAAGGGAGCATGGCAGGTGGCAGGAGCTCTGTAAGGATTATGTGAATTATGCGTTGCATTTTTCATTGTGGAATTATAATACCTTGGCAGAACCTACAAAGACAAAGCTTAGACATGCTCTTGTCACAGAGTGGTTTGATGAGCTGGGAGTGACGGAAAAACCAAAGGAGTATTTTTATGATGAATATGAGTACTCTCAATACAAAGATATGCTAAAGCTTGAGAAATCAGACATTTAGCAATAAGAATTGAAAAAACAATCTTTTCGTGTTGAAAAAGCAATGTGTATAAGGGTATAATAGAGTAAATTTTTTATCGGAGGTGCAAGGAATGTTCAGTTTTGACGAAATTACAAAGGTAGATGCTGAGGTAGCTGCAGCTATGACAGACGAGTTTAACAGACAGAATAACAATCTTGAGCTTATCGCTTCAGAGAATATTGTGTCAAAGGCGGTTATGGCAGCTATGGGAAGTCATCTCACCAATAAGTATGCAGAGGGTTATCCGGGAAAGAGATATTATGGCGGATGCCAGTATGTAGATGTAGTTGAGGAGCTCGCAAGACAGAGGGCTAAGGAGCTGTTTGGATGCGAGTATGTTAATGTACAGCCTCATTCAGGTGCCCAGGCGAACATGGCGGTGTTCTTTGCAATTATGAATCCTGGAGACACGTTTATGGGAATGAATCTTGACCACGGCGGACATCTTACACATGGTTCACCTGTTAACATGTCAGGTAAATATTTCAACTGTGTTCCTTACGGAGTAAACGATGACGGCTTTGTTGATTATGATAATGTTCTTGCCATTGCCAAGGAGTGCAAGCCGAAGCTTATTGTTGCAGGAGCTTCAGCTTATGCAAGAGCACTTGATTTCAAGAAATTCAGAGAGATTGCAGATGAGGTTGGCGCATATCTTATGGTAGATATGGCACACATTGCAGGACTTGTTGCTGCAGGTCTTCATATGAGCCCAATCCCATATGCTCATGTAACAACAACAACAACACATAAGACACTTCGCGGACCAAGAGGTGGAATGATTATGTGCAGCAACGAGGTGAACGAGAAGTTCAACTTCAACAAGGCAGTATTCCCTGGTATACAGGGAGGCCCTCTTATGCATGTAATTGCAGGTAAGGCAGTGTGCTTCAAGGAGGCTCTCTCACCTGAGTTTAAGGCATATCAGGAGCAGGTAGTAAAGAACGCTGCTGCACTTTCAAAGGCTCTTATTGAGAGAGGCTTTGATATCGTGTCAGGTGGAACAGACAATCATCTTATGCTGATGGATCTCAAGAGACTTGGTCTTACCGGTAAAGAGGTTGAGAAGCTTCTTGATGAGGTTCATATTACTGCAAATAAGAATACAGTACCAAATGATCCTAAGTCACCATTTGTAACAAGTGGAATCAGACTTGGAACACCTGCTGTAACAACAAGAGGAGCAACAGAGGCTGACATGGAGATTATTGCTGACGCAATCAAGGCAGCAGTATTAGATCATGACAAGGAGAAGGCTGAGGCTCTTGTAAAGAGCATTGTTTCTAAGTATCCTCTGTATGCATAATAGCTTAACTATATCGTTTATTTGTGAGCGGCACGGATTATTTCGTGCCGCTTATTTGAAGGAAAATTTATGAAGGCAAAAAAGGTAATAAAGGTTATACTTATAGCTGTCTTTGCAATTGTTATTGTGATTTGTGTGTCTATTGTTATATTTGCTGCAGCAGGAAAAAGTTCGCTTGAAAGATTGTCAAAGGCTTCATATCCTGATATGACAAAATGTCCGGAGGTTATACAGGAGGGGGATGCAATTACATATAAGGGAGACACGTACACCTACAATGAGAATATGATCAGTATACTTTGTATGGGTATAGATGCCAGAGGCGAGTCGGTTGTGGGACAGGCGGATATGCTTGCCCTCGTATGTATCGATACAGAGAAAAAGTCTATCACATGTATTTGCATAAACAGAGATACAATTGGCCCTGTTACAGTATGCGATGTTGCAGGAAAGCCAATTGCAACGAAGGATATGCAGCTCGCTCTTTCCTATTCCTATGGAAAGACCTGCGCAGATGGCAGAAGGCTTTGCTTCGATTCTGTGTCCGGGCTTTTGCATGGACTTCCTATTAGTGCCAGCTGCTCCCTTGATATTGACGGAATAGGTGTGATAAACAGTCTTGCAGGTGGTGTTTGCTTAACAGCACTTGAGGATGTAAAAAAAGCGGGACTGAAAAAAGGTGATACAGCCGTTCTGTCAGACGAACAGGCCTTTTACTATGTTACAGAGAGAAAAAGCCGTTCGAGAAAAGTCGGAACAAACAGCCTCAGGGTTGAAAGGCAGAAGCAGTATATAAGCGGATGGTGTGAGACTGTTGCTGACAAGCTGAAGAAAAATCCTTTTGGCATATTTGACATGTATAATCAGGTTAAGGATTATATTGACACTGATATTACAAAGAGCCAGCTGCTGTATCTGGCGTGGACAATCGGCAGAATAGCTCCTGACAGTATAGAGATATGCCAGCTGGACGGAACCTATGACAGAGAAAACTATTATGACAGATATGTGGCTGACGAAGCAGAGCTGACAGAGCTGATTATTGATACATTCTACAGGAAAGCAGAGTAAAAAGATATGTCTGAAACCCCAAGGAATATTATTGACGACAAGAAAATATTGGACGCGGTAGCCCTTGCCACAAGAATATTGTCAGAAGCCGGGCAGACAGAAAATGAACAGGAGGTTGCCGGACACACTGAAAATTCACCGGTTACTTCCGGGAGAAGGACAAATAATAAAAGCTCTTCCCCAAAAAAAGAGAGTGTGCTGTGGCGAGTCATACTTGGCGTATGTGTTCTTGTCTTTTCCTTCTGTGCTGTGAGGGTTGTTCTATATGCATTTACCCATAACAGAACAGAAAAAACAGAAAAACAGCTTAGAACATATGTGGAATATGATACCGCCTCATCAGGAGGTACAGGGAGGCAGGCGGCTGATATAAGCCATGAGGAGATGCCGCAGATAAAGGTGGATTTTGAAAAGCTAAAGTCCATAAATGAGGATATAATAGGGTGGATATTTATTCCCGGAACAGATGTGAATTATCCCATTTTGGCAGGGGAAGATAACTCATATTACTTAAGTCATGATGCAAGTGGCAGGTATAGCCCTGACGGAGCAATTTTTGTAGATGTGGAAAACAGCACAGCTATGACGGATTTTGATACTGTGATATACGGACACAATATGTCTACCGGAACGATGTTTAAAACGCTTCATAATTACGAGGATAGTGATTTTCTGGACAATTACAGAGGCGTGTATGTGTATCTGCCGGGCAGAACCTTGTGCTATAAGGTGTTTGCGGCATATAGGACGAATGACAGACGTGTTTTGGCAACCTTTGATTTTGACAGGAAGGAGGATAGGGAGAAATACTTAAGTAGCATTTTTAATGAGAATTTTGAGACAGGTATTGTGAAAAATGACCAAAGGGTAGATGTAGAGGATAAAATACTGACACTTTCAACATGTTGTGGAATAAATGGAAAAAGATGGATTGTTCAGGCTGTTTTGTGGGAAGAAAACAGTAACTGACATGTAGATTTTTCACTATAAAACGGAAGTTTGCACAATTGACGCTGTTTTTTTGTGATGCTAATATAAGAAAAATGGGCATGTAATGTGATAATCAATATTTCATGTTATGGGCAAATGATATAAAAGGAGTGGATTACATGAAGGGATATATGGTAAGAACGAAAAAAAGGACAAAGAGATTTCGTACAGTGCTGTTGGCGATGATTATGACGATGGCTTTTAGTGTTACGGCACTTGCAAATAAGAGTCCTGATACAGTCTTTGAGACAGACTCAGACAATATTCTTATTTCTCAGGCAGATACATCCATACCGGATGTGGATGCGTTGATGTTCGGTGATGATCCTGCGGTTGTGCTTGGTGATAAGAGCCTTGAAGGTTTCTCAACCCTTGCTGTATTTTCAGTAACAGCTCTTGATGGTTATGATTTTTCTGATATAGAGACAACTGAAATACGAGGAGCATCCATAACCTCAGATATGAATGTTCAGCTTAGATTTCTACCGACAGATGGATTATGGGAGAGTATTGGTTTTGAGCTGGCTGACGGAGCGCTTTATGTGGAGTTTCCTTCAGAGGGACAGCTTGCCATATTCGTTAAGGAAGAGATTGAATTCGGCGGTGAAGATGACGTAATCAATGACCCGGGTGTAGCTCCTAAGACGGGAGACAGCCTTCCTGTGTTTGTTCTTATGGGTGTGGTTGCACTTTTAGGTGCCGGTGTGTCAGTTTATATGCTTAAGAGAAAGTAAAATAACAGCTTCTGGATATTAACATATAAAAACAGACTATTTTGTATGTGTGGATTTGTGCCCATTGTACGAAGTAGTCTGTTTTTTTGTGAAAAATAAGGTAAAACATTAATATAAATCATTGAATACTATATTGATTTTTGGTAAAATTACACATAAATAGGGCTTATATACATAAAAGAAAGGCGGAGTAAATTATGACAAAATGTAGCTTTAAAAGGATTATTGCATTTATCATGGCATTCATCATGGCTGCGTCCGTGATGTTCCAAAGTGATTATGCATATGTGAGGGCATTTGCCGGGGACGCAGTGGGCGTGTCTACCCCGACTGATGCCGAAAAGGAGGAGGGAGCAGCTCTTGCAGAGACGGAGCTTACGAACCTGGCAGAAGCAGGTTATTACCTCAATATTTCTGATATATATCTGACCCAGGTATATAACCCGACAGGTCGGACTACCATACCTACCAGGTATATATCGGTTACAAACGGGACTAAGCTTGCTGCCTCATGTTACACCATATCATACGAGAACAATGATAAGGTAGGAACAGCCACAATCATTGCAACAGGTAAAGAGAGTGCCGGTTACACAGGAGAGGTTCGAAAGAACTTCACCATTAAACAAAGGAGTATCAGTGCGGCAAACTGTTTCCTTCTTGATGGAGAAGTGTATACAGTAAGTCCGTATCCGGAGCTTCGATATACAGCAGGTGATGTAATGCCTGAAATTACAGTGAGGACAGGCTCCACATCCAAAATATACCTTACACAGAATCTTGATTACAAGGTAACCTACTGCAATGTGGACCGTGCCGGGGAAGTGGATCCCGGAGATGTATACGGACCGTTTATTACGGTTACCTCTCTTTCGGGAAGTAATTATTTGGTTGGCGATGAGGGTGAAATGAATCTTTACTTCACTATCGTTGAGGCCGACATTGCAAACGAAGAGAATGTGTCAGTGTCACTGGGAGAAAAATACCCATACACAGGGCAGGCGGTCACCCCGGAGCCTACACTTATAGATTTAAAAAGCGGAAGTCCGCTTATCAAGAACTACGACTACGAGATTACATACAGCAATAATACAGATATCGGTACTGCAACAGCTGTTATCACCGGTATGAGTGAAAGATACTACGGAAGTATTACGAAGACCTTCTCTATTGTATCGGCAGACAGTGTTAAGAGCTTAACGGATGCAGAAATCAGCATATCCGGAAGCTTTGTATATAATGGACAGGCTCATGAGCCGGTTCCTGTTGTAACCTACAACGGAAGCACACTTACAAATGGAACAGACTTCAAGGTCGTGTCCTATAGCGACAATGTAAATGCAAGTACTTCGTCAAAGAAAGCGTCTGTGAAGATAACCGGACTTGGCAGCTACGTTGGAACAGTAGATGTTCCATTTACAATCCAGCCAAAGGATATAGGCAACATAACATATACAGCCACAGATGCTGCATACAATCCAAATAACAAAAATGTAATGCAGTCCGGAACAACAGTTTCGGTAATGGACGGAACAACGCCATTAACACTTAGTCAGGATTTCTATCTTGATTTCACTGAATTTAATAATGGCAAGAAATATGATGTAGGAACCTATAGCTTTGATATTAAGGGTACAGGAAACTATACAGGAACGAAGGCGGCTACATTTAACATTGTTCCTGCTGATATAGGAACTGCGGTTATCACGGTAGACCCTCAGGATTTCACCGGTCTTCCCCTTACTCCGGTCCCTTCAAAGGTTACCTATAATGGGGCAACACTTACAGCGGGAACCGATTATGAGGTTTATACATACAGCAACAATACAAACATTGGAGCAAATGCTGTAGTTACAATAAGAGGATTAAATAACTTTACCGGTACTGCAGATGGTAAGTTTACAATTAAGACTGACAAAATCAGCATGGCGGATGTTTCTATTGGAAGTATTACCGGCGTGGTATATACAGGCTCACAGCTTACACCGAAAGCTACGCTTACATATCAGGGAACTACCCTCACCGAGGGGACTGATTATGAATCCAGCTACGGCGAGAACCTTCTTCCCGGAACCGGAACAGTTACCTTTACAGGAAAGGGCGAATATGCCGGTTCTGTAGATAGAAAGTTTACAATCAGTGCTAAAAATATTGGCGATGATGATGTCGTCTGTGATTATACCCAGGATTATGAATACACAGGACAGACTATTGTTCCTGTTGTCAAGCTTACCTACAACAACATGGAGCTGATTCAGGGGGTTGACTATAAGGTTACGACAAGTGCTGTTGAAGCGGGTGAAAATCAGATTGTCTGGATCGATGCCATATCATCTCTTACCCAGAAGTATACCGGATCCAGATCTATAAAGATAAATGTAGTTGCTCCGTCAGGCAACATCGGAGATCTTCCAGACCCGGTAATTGAAGACCAGTACTACACAGGTTCGGAGATCGTTCCACAGTTCACCTTGAAGAATGGAGATTATGTTCTTAAGGAGGGAGTGGATTATACCGTTACAGGCTCAAGCAACGTGAATGTGGGTACTGCGGTGCTTACAATAACCGGTCTTGGAACATACGAGGATGGCGAGAAGATACTAACCTTTAAGATTCTTCCAAAGCCATTTGAGGAGCTTGAAATAAACTATAGTCAGTCAGTTGATTATGCCATGGGTCAGGCAGTGTATCCGGATGTAACAATAATGAATGGAAGTAATGTGCTTGAAGAGGGCATAGACTATGAAATAACATATGACAACAATGTAAATGCTTCCGAAGAGGCTACATTTACCATCACTTCATTAAATGATAATTACGAAGGTGGTCCTGTAACAAAGACGTTTACAGTCAGTCCTCTTCAGATAAAGCAGACACAGGGATTTAGTATTACTGACATAGATGATCAGCAATATACCGGAAGCGAGATTTCACCGGCAGTTACTATAAAGAAGTCGTATAGCGGAAAGACATACATTCTTATGCAGGATGTTGACTACACTGTTACATTTGGCGACAACAATGTTGAGGTTGGAAATGAAGTTAATGTTACAATAGAGGGTATTGGAAACTTTGCCGGTACTATTACAAAGACCTTTAATATTGTAAAGAGAGAGCTTAGCAGCTGCGTAATAAGCTCCATTCCTAATCAGTCCTATACAGGCTCTGCAATTACACCTTCCATTACAATAAAAAATGGAGAGGAGACTCTTGAGGAAGGAACGGATTACACCTTAAAGTACAGCAATAATATAGAGGTTGGTACAGCAACCGTATACATTACCGGAGCAGGAAGCAATTATACGGGAACTGTAACAAGGTCATTCTCCATTGTAAAAGAGTCCATAAGTCTTGTGGGTGATGATAAGCTTACTGTGGAAGGACTTGAGGACCAGGTTTATAACTTTGGCAATCTGATAACTCCAGAGTTTACGGTAAAGTATGACGGAATTGCCATGAGACATGGCAGTGAATACACATACAGCTTTAGCAACAACAAGAATGTGGGAACTGCAACACTTACAATATCAGGCTGTGGAAAGTATTCCGGAAGCGTAGCTTTCTATTTTGATATTCAGGCTTTTGATATCTCAGGGGGAGTGTTGGAGCTTGACACTGTAAGCACAGAGTATACCGGTGGGGAGATAACACCACAGCCACTTCACATATTGACAGACGATATTATAAGAGAATCCAGCTTTGAGGACTTCACTGTTTCTTACGATTCAAATGTCAATGTGGGAACAGGAAGCGTCACCATAACCGCAAAGACCACAGGCAATTACAAGGGAAGTCTTACACAGACCTTCCTGATTACAGCCTTGGATATCTCAGGTGCAACAGTAACTGCTGATGATGCGGAGTACACAGGAGAAGAGCAGACACCTGCTGTTACAGTTACATTAAAGAACGGAGAACTGTTAGGCGAGGAGAATTATACTGTTTTCTACAGTGACAATGTCGAGATAGGAACAGCAAGCATAACTGTAGAGGCAAAAGAGGACGGCAACTACAAAGGAACAGCATCTGGCTCCTTCAAGATTACGGCGATTGATATTTCAAAGGCTGTAATAGCAGCTATAGAGGATCAGACCTATACAGGACGTGAGATATGTCCTGCTATTTCAGTGACTTACAAGGATAAACAGCTTGAGGAGGATGTGGATTATGTTGTGTCCGGCTATGACAGCAATGTGAATGCCGGCGCAGACGCCTCAGTTACAATAACCGGTAAAGGCCTGTACGGGGGAACAAAGTCAGCTGGATTTACAATCAATCCTGCAAGTGTGGATACCCTCAGAATTATGGAGATTGATGATCAGGTATATACGGGCTATGCAGTTACTCCGAAGGTTTTCGTGTACAATGTGGATACGCTTCTTACTGAGGCAACGGACTACACTGTAAGCTATGAGAACAATATCGAGGTCACAACTTCAGAGAGCCTTGCCAAAGCAACAATAACAGGTAAGGGCAACTACACAGGTAGTGTTGTAAAGACATTTGCCATCGCGAAGGGAATCATAGATTTCAGCAAGGCGACATTGTCAATAGTAGATGAGGGACCTTTTGTATATCAGTTTGGGAAGAATATAGAGCCGGAGATTTCTGTGTCTCTTGATGGCTCTGTGCTTCCAAAGGAATGCTACACCGTAACCTATTCGGATAATGTAGATGCCGGAGTGGCAACAATCACAGCAAAGGGAAATGATAATTATAAGGGGCAGGTTCAGACAACATTTACAATAGCAAAGTATAGCATTGCATCAGGAAGCCTTGTTCTTGGCGAAAACAGCTTTGTTTATACGGGAAGTGCTATTGAGCCTGAAGTAAGCGGCATCGTTTGTAATGACAACACTATAGACGTTGATTCATCCTTTACTGTTTCCTACAGTGACAATGTAAACAAGGGAACTGCAACGGTCACTGTAACTGCAAATGAAGCTTCAAACTTCACAGGAAAGATTTCGGATACATATACAATTTCGGCTGCGGATATTTCAAAGGCAGAAATTACAGTTGCAAATCAGGTATACTCAGGTGTGGCTGTAAAGCCTGAGCCGGTGGTAAGCGTAGGGGGAAGGACTCTGACTCCTGTGTCAGATTATCTTGTGACATATGAGAACAACATAGCTGCAGGAACTGCACAGCTTACCATTACAGGAACCGGCAACTATAAGGGACAGGCGGCTACATCCTTCCGTATCGCAAGGAAGGATATAGCAGAGTGTGGTATTTCAGACATTGAGGGACAGATATGGACCGGAAAGGAGATCACTCCTGCAGTATCTGTAAAACATGGCAATATCACCCTTGTAAATGATGTGGATTATACAGTAGAGTATCAGGACAATGTAGATGTTACTGAAAATGCTAAGGCTACAATAACCGGTATAGGCAATTACACAGGCACAAAGGTTCTTAATTTCTCTATATCAAGAACAATAGTGAGCATAAAGAACGCTGTTGTAGGTACAATACCAAATGCCACATATGCATTTGGCGGTGAGCTTAAGCCGGAAATTACAGTTACATATGGCGAGGATACTCTGACGGAGGGCGTTGACTACAACGTTACATATAAGAACAATGTTAATGCCGGAACAGCCAGTGTGATTATCACCGGAACAGGCTTTTACAATGATACAAAGACAGTAAGCTTTGTAATTGATCCTGCAGATGTCAGCAAGGGAACACTCTCAATTGACAGTGCCAAGCTGGTATATAACGGAACTGCCCAGCTTCCAAATGTCAGCAGCATTGTAGTCGGAGATAATAAAGTTCCTGAAGCAGATCGAATCTACTTTGATATTACAGGAGCAGATAACGTAAATGTTGGAACTGCAACCATTACAGCAACTGCAAAGACAGGAACCAATTATCAGGGAAGTGTATCAGCAACCTTTGAAATTATTTCACAAAGTCTTGCAGATGCGGAGATGATTGTAGATGATGTTGTGTTCCAGAATAAGGAGCTTACACCGGGTGTCACTGTTACACTTGGTGGAAAAACGCTTGTATACAACAAGGATTACACTACCTCATACAGCAATAATATAGCTGTAGGTGAGGCCACTGTTACGATAAAGGGTACAGGAAACTATACCGGAACTGCTTCAAAGAGCTTTAATATTCTTCCAAGGTCGATAGAGAGTGCAGCTATAGAGGTAGCTGATCAGGTTTACACCGGCAGCAGCATAACTCCTGACGTTGTTGTTACTCTTGGCTCAGAAGTGCTAAGCGAGGGGACAGATTACACAGTTTCCTATTCAGATAATATTTTTGCCGGAACTGGAACTGTAACCGTTACAGGTAAGGGTAACTATAAGGGGGAGGCTGCTGAGACCTTTAAGATAGCAAAGGCAGACATCTCAGGTGGCTCAGTGTCTAAGGTTTTTGATCAGACATACACAGGCCAGCCGATAACACCTGCTGTAACAGTAACACTTGCAAATGGAAAACTGCTCACAGCGGAAACAGACTATGATGTAGCTTATTCAAACAATATAAATGTAACATCATTAGGTAAAGAAGCAACAATCACGATCACAGCGAAGGGCAACTACACCGGCCAGTTAAAGACCACCTTTGTTATAAATCCAAGGTCTGTAAGCGGCATAACGGTTAACGGATACAGTGATAAGGTTTCTTATACCGGTAAAGAGATAACATTTGACAGCCTTTCGGTTCTTGATGGGGACGAGGAGCTTGTATTTGGAACAGATTTCACTGTGACCTACTATAACAATATAAATGTTACAAAGAATGATGATACATATTTTGAGATAATCGGTCTTGGCAATTATACAGGAAACCGCAAGTATAGCTTTGTGATAGATAGCAAGAGTATCGCAGACTGTGATATAAAGGCTATTCCTAGTCAGATATGGACAGGTCGGGAAATAACACCTGAGGTTGTGATAAACAATGGAGATATTACTCTTACCCAGGGAACAGACTTTGACGTGACATACGAAAACAACATCGACGAGACAACAGAGCTTAAGCAGGCAAAGGCTATCATAACAGGTAAGAGCAATTATTCTGGAAGCGTTACAAAGGAGTTCACAATTTCAAGAATTCTTGTGGATATTTCAAATGCAGATATTTCACAGATAGATGATCAGACTTTTGACTTCGGAAGAGCTCTTACACCGGGCGTTATTGTTTCATATAAGGGTGAGACTCTCACACAGGATGTGGACTATAAGCTGGATTATGCAAACAATGTAAATGTGGGAGAGGCAACAGTCACAATTTCCGGTATAGGTGGATACAATAAGTCTGTTGTCAGAACCTTCCGTATACTTCCTGCTGATATTACAGGCGGCAGCATTACACTTAAGGGTAATTCATTCCCTTATACAGGAAGCAGCATAGCTCCTTCTGTTACAAGAATTACAGTAAGCACTGCAAATGGTGAGGAGATAATAACAGATTTATCATCCTTTGATATAACATACAGTGACAACGTAAATGCAGGCACAGCCTCTGTGAGTGTGGCTGCAAAGAGCGATACAAATTATACAGGTACAGCAGCTGCTACATTTGAGATAACAAAGGCATCTATAGAAACGGCAAATGTAGAGGCTCAAAATGGAGTTTACAGCGGTTCTGAGATTACTCCGGATGTAACAGTAACCTTGGGAGAAAAAACGCTTGTCAGAGATACGGATTATACAGTTACTTATTCGGATAACGTAGCTGCAGGAAGCTCGGCAAAGGTCATTGTAACCGGAGCAGGTAATTATAGTGGCACTGTTAACAGTACCTTTGAGATAGCACAAAGAAGCATTTCCGACGGAGTTTGCGGCATACCTTCACAGGTATACACTGGCTCAGATATAACACCGGAAATCTCATTAACAGTGGCCGGAAAGAAGCTTGCTGCTGATGTAGATTACACTGTTACATATGAGAACAACAGAAATGTTTCAACAGATACAGCCCTTGCATGTGCGGTATTAAAGGGTACAGGAAACTATACAGGAAGACTCAGCGTGTACTTTAGCATTACACCGAAGAGCCTTGCTTCCTCAGATGTATCTGATGTGCCGGCATACGAGTACACAGGTGATCCTATCATGCCGGAGGTAGTTGTTACAAATGGCGGTGCAGTGTTAACTGAGGGCAGAGATTACGATGTTACCTACAGTGATAATGTGGACAAGGGCACATCAGCAAAGGTTATCGTAACAGGAAAGGGCAACTATCAGGGAACTGTTACTAAGCTGTTCGAGATATGTATGGCC
This sequence comes from Coprococcus sp., assembly GCA_017624085.1. The sequence continues at coordinate 94,195 of JAGANU010000004.1, read as the reverse complement.
AGCATTTCGGGGGCAGAGGTTTCAAATGTTCCTGAAAATGCCGTATATACAGGAGACAGCATTGTATTTGACAATATAAGTGTTGTGCTTAATGACAAGATCTTAAGCTATGGTTCTGATTACACCATAAGCTATGAAAACAACATAGATGTAACTACAGACGAGAAGAAGGCGTATGTACTTATCAAGGGAGCCGGCAACTACGGAGGTCAGATTAAGAAGTCATTTGATATAGTGCCAAAGGATATAGCGCTATGCAAGGCTGATGACATAAGCGGCCAGATATATACAGGAAGCAGTGTTACCCCTGAGGTAGCTGTCAGAGACGGAAGCATAGTGCTCTCAGAGAATGAAGACTATGTAGTTTCATACAACAACAATGTGAATATTACTAAAAATGCCCAGGCGATTATTACAGGTATGGGCAATTACACCGGACAGATAGTGGTTACCTTCTCTATCTCAAAGGAGGTACTTGATATATCGGATGCAGTTATAGGTGCTGTGGCGGACGAGTACTTCAATTTCGGAGAGGCAGTAACACCGGACATTACAGTTACACTTGGTGGAAAGACACTGGAGAAGGGCGTTGACTACGGCGTCCTATACACAGACAATATTAAGCCGGGAACAGCCACAATTACTGTTACAGGCATTGACCAGAATAAGGGCAGTGTAAGTACTACATTCAATATTCTTCCGATAGATATTAAGAATGCAGTCATAACTCTTAAGAAACAGGAGTATGTATATACTTCAGCGGCTGTGGAGGCAGAGCTTTCCGGCATTACTGTCACAAGAAATGGTGTGGATAAGCTTGTTACAGATTTCTCAGCATTTGATACTTCCTTCAGCAATAATACGAATGTCGGAGAGGCACTTGTGACTGTTGCTGCAAAGGATGGACAGGGCTACACAGGAAGTGCGTCGGCATCATACTCAATTGTAGCGGGAACAATAAAGGATGCGGAGGTTGTTATTGACAGTGAGGTTTACACAGGTGAGGCAGTTATACCGGTAAGCCATGTAACCTTAGCTGGTAAGATCCTTACAAATGGTGTGGACTATGTTATTTCATGTACGAACAACATAGATGCGTCAGATAAGGCGGCGTACACAATTACAGGTGTTGGCAACTATACGGGAACACTTTCAGGATACTTTACTATTGCATCAAAGAAGCTTAACAGGGCTGATATTGTGGTAGATTCAGGCGTATTTACAGGAAGTGCAGTAACACCGGAGCTTGCCGTTACTCTTGACGGAAAGACACTGACTAAGGACGTTGATTACACGGCAGCATACAGCGACAACATAAATGTTACATCCGGCACAGCGAAGGCTGTTGTTGTTATTACGGGTATAGGAAATTACAGCGGAACTGCAGAGACAGTCTTTGACATTCTTCCTATGGACATTGAACAGCTTGATATTGCTGATATTGAGCCTTTAGGCTACACAGGAAGTCCTGCAAGACCTGAAATTGTGATGACACATGGCAGTGTTCGTCTTGTGGCCGGCACAGATTATTCAGTTGATTATCAGGACAATATGGCTGTGACAAAGAATGCCAGGGCGGTAATTACCGGAAAGGGAAATTACACAGGCAGCGTAAGTAAGACCTTTGAGATAAAGGCATGCAGCATAGAGTCAGCTGAGGTAAGCGGAATTGCTGATACGGTAGTTTACAGCGGCGATGATATTGTATTTGAAGGAATAAAGGTAACCATAAATGGAAGACTTTTGGAGAATAATACAGACTATTCTGTAAGCTACATAAACAACAGAAACGTTACTACTGATAGCAATCCGGCTGTTTGTACGATAACAGGTAAAGGAAACTATGTTGGAGAAGTTAGCAGAAGCTTTACAATTACTGCGAAGAATATTGCAAGATGTAGTATCGACCCTGTAGGTGGTCAGATCTACACAGGTTCTCCTATTACACCTGAGGTAGTAATAAGAGATGGTGATAAGGTACTTAAGGAGAATGTTGATTACACTGTTTCATATGGCAACAACGTTGATATAACGGAGAATGCAGAGATATCAATTAAGGGTATCGGCAATTATAAGGGAACAGCGGCTGCTGTGTTTACAATTGCTAAGCAGATTATTGACATATCCAAGGCAAGCATAAGCAAGCCTGACGATCAGTATTATGACTTTGGAAATGAAATTAGGCCTGAGGTAACGCTTACTTACGGCGGAAAGACATTAGTTGCTGATGTAGATTATGAACTAGTTTACATAAGTAATATTAGTGAGGGTACTGCAACCATCCAGGCAAATGGTATCAACACAAACACAGGCTCTGTTTCAACTACATTTAAGATTCTTCCAATAGACATTAAAGGCGGAGATGTGACACTTTCCTATGATTCTGTTGAATATACCGGAAGCGCTTTAAAGCCTGAGGTTATTATGCTGACAGTAAGCAGGGAAGGAAAGCAGGAGACAGTAACATCCCTTGGAGCGTTTGACATTACCTACTCTGATAATACAAATGTAGGTACTGCAACAGTAACGGTTACTGCAAAGACCGGCAGTGGATTTACAGGAAGCACATCAAAGACCTTTACAATTGAGAAGGTAGATCTATCAGGAGCAATAATTTCTGTTGATGGAAGCTATACATATACAGGCTCAGCAATTGTTCCGAAATATACTGTTTCTCTTGGTGGCAAGGTGCTTGTTAAGGATAAGGATTATACTGAAAGCTGCAGCAACAATGTGGCTGCAGGAAGCAGTGCCATGGTTACTGTAACAGGTACAGGTAACTACAAGGGAATGTGCGCTGCTAACTTCACTATTGCACCAAAGAATATTAAGACTATTACTGCGAAGGTTGAGGAGGTAACCTACAGCGGTGAAGCGCTTACACCTGAAATTACGGTCACCCTTGACGATGAGATATTAAATCCTCAGATTGATTACACAGTAACCTACAGCAACAATGTGAATGCCACATCTCAGGATGAAAGAGCAGTAGCTCAGATTACGGGTGTCGGAAACTTTGAAGGAACTGTGACAGTGCTCTTTGAAATAAAGGCACGAGATATTTCAGCTGCAATAGTTGGCGATATTCCTGCACAGAAGTATACAGGAAAGGAAATAACTCCTTCTGTTTCTGTAAGCCTTGATGGTAAGGAGCTTGTATACGGAACAGATTATACAGTTTCATACGAGGATAACATTGCCGTTTCATCATCTGCAAAGGCTGTAATAATTGGAAAGGGTAACTACACAGGAAGCTGCACAAAGACCTTTGAAATCAATAATATTTCTATAGAAGCAGCAACAGTAACAGGCATACCGGTAAGTGCAGTGTACACCGGAAAGGAGATTACCTTTGATGACATTATCGTTACCTTCGATGGAAAGACTCTTTCAGAGGATGTGGACTACGAGGTTCGCTACAAAGACAACATCGATGTGACAGATCGTGCGATGGTTATTATTACCGCAAAGGGCAACTACAGCGGCAAGCTTGAGAGAACCTTCAGCATTACTGCTAAGGAAATCAGTGCATGCAGTGTGGACGCCATAGAAGGACAGATTTATACAGGCAGTGAGATTAAGCCGGCGGTAACAGTGAGAGATGGAGGAAAGCTGCTTGTGTCCGGAACAGATTATACTGTTTCCTACAGCAACAACATAAATGTAACATCCGGTGATTCAAAGGCAGTAGTAACGATAGAAGGAACCGGCAATTACAAGGGACAGACCTCCGTTACATTTGCTATATCAAAGACTGTTAATGATATAACAAAGGCTGTTATCTCCAAGATACCTGACCAGTACTTTAACATGGATCAGCCACTCACCCCTGACGTTACAGTAACTCTTGACGGACAGGAGCTTGTAAAGGATCAGGATTACTCAGTTGTATATGTAAACAACGTTGATGAGGGTGAGGCAACGGTTATTGTAAAGGGAATCAACAACAATACCGGTTCGGTAAGCGGAAAGTTCAATATTGTCCCTGTTGATATCAGCGACGGTATTATTACTCTTGACGCAGCATCCTATGTATACACAGGAATGGCTGTTAAGCCGGAGATAACCTCATTTGTTGTTAAGAGACTCGGAAAGAATGTTAAGGTGACGGCATTTGATAATCTTGAGATTACATATACATCAAACACAGATGTAGGTACAGGTAAGGTTACAATTTCGGCCATTGAGAAGGAAGGCTTTGTAGGCAGTGTAAGCAGAACCTTCGAGATTGTGGGACTCTCAGTGGAAAATGCCACAGTAAATGTGGAGAATGGAACATACACCGGAAGTGCCGTTACACCTTCATACACAGTAGAGCTTGGTGGAAGAACACTGGTTTGTGGTGTAGATTATGAGGCAGCCTTCAGCAACAATGTAAATGCATCAGACAGCGCAGTGCTTACAATTACCGGTAAGGGTAACTACAGCGGAATGAACAGTGTGAGATTTACAATCAATCCAAGAAAACTCACAGATGCAATTGTTGAAACAGCAGCTGCAAGATATACAGGAAAGGCTGTTACACCGGCATTTACAGTTACAGTTGGCTCAAGAATACTTGTTGAGGATACAGATTTTACAGCAGAATATTCTGACAATGTGAATGTGACCTCTCAGTCCTCCAAGGCTTATGTGACAATAACAGGAAAGGGTAATTATACAGGTACGGCTACAGAGAGCTTCGATATTCTTCCAAGAGACATTTCTCTTGCAGAGATAAAGGAGATAGAGCGTCAGCAGTACACCGGAAATCCTGTTACACCGGCAATTACAGTAGCTGATGGCGACATCACACTCGTAAGCGGTGTTGACTATACAGTAAGCTATAGAAACAATATTGAGTCCGGCGAGGAGGCAGAGGTAGTTGTTACAGGTAAGGGCAACTACACCGGAACAATAAGCCGTATGTTTGCTATTGGCGGTGCTGATATATCAGATGCTGTTGTCAGCGGAATTAAGGACAGCGTTTCATATACCGGAACCAACATTGTATTTGCGGGACTTAAGGTAACATACAAGACAGAGCTGCTTACAGCAGGAAAGGATTACACGGTTTCCTACAGCAACAATATAAATGTGACAGACAAGGCTGTCATAACCATAACAGGTCAGGGCAACTACAGTGGAACACTTGTCAGATATTTTGCAATCACAAGAAAGAATATTGCAGACAGTGACTGTCACGTTGGCGAGATAGGCGGTCAGGTTTACACCGGAAGTGAGATTACACCGGAGGTTATAGTTACCTACAACAATGTGACTCTTACTGAGGATGTAGATTATGAAATAAGCTACAGCAACAATATTGCTCCAACTACAACAGCTCCTGCCAAGGCGGTTATTACAGGTAAGGGAAGCTACACAGGAACAGTGGTTAGGGAATTCTCAATCACAAAGGCTCCTGTTAATATCAGTGGAGCAAAGGTACAGGCAATAGCAGATCAGGAGTTTGCAAGACAGTACATAACTCCTGAGGTAACCATTACATATAATTCAGAGGAGCTTGTTCTTGGAACTGATTATAAGATTTCCTACTCCAATAACTTCAATGTTGGTACAGCAACCGTCTATATCACAGGATATGGAAATTATGTTGGTTCAAAGAAGATTACATTCAACATCACAAAGAGAGACATATCAGATTTTAAGGCAGAGCTTTCAGGAACTGTATATTCGTATACAGGAAAAGCAATCACCCCGGCTGTTTCCTCTGTGGAGAATACAGGCATCTCATATGCTCTTGACGAAGATGAAATAAACGAGCTTATTGTGAAGTATACAGACAATATTAACGTGGGTAAGGCGAAGGTTACGCTGACGGCAGCAGGTACTTCAAACTACACCGGAAGCATTACTTCCGAGTTTGATATTTCACCGCTTAATATAGAAGGAGCAACCGTTACAGCAGATACTATGGAGTACACAGGAAGTGCTGTTACACCAAAGGCTGTCGTGATGATGAACGGACTTGTTCTTTCGGGAAATGACTATGAAGTGACTTGCAGCAACAACATTTATGTTGGTAAGGGCAGGATACAGATTACAGGAAAGGGCAACTACACCGGAACTGTTGCCGGTACTTTTGACATTACTGCAAGAAGTATTAAAAATTGTACAGTAACAGTTGGCGCGGTGGCTGAGAACAACAGTGGAGTGATTGTTCCTAGTGTATCGGTTAAGAATGGTGACGTCCTTCTTGTTGAGGGTAAGGATTATACAGTAAGCTGTGAGCAGACAGGAGATGCAACAAGCAAGGCAAAGGTTGTAATAACCGGACGTGGAAACTACAAGGATTCCGTTACAAATTATGTATCAATTGCAAAGCTTAGTCTTACTGATGCGGTGCTTCTTGGAGTGGAGGATAAGGTATATACAGGTACTAATGTAACGCAGAATGTTACAGTCCTCTTAGGTGAAAAGCAGCTTACCTTAGGTGAGGATTACAGCATAAGATACATCAACAATCTCCACGTGGGAACAGCTACGGTTATTATTACAGGAATTGGAAACTACACTGATTCAATCCGCAAGAACTTCGTAATATCAAGAAGAGATATAAGTAAGGAAGCGGATATTACGGGCATCAGAGCGGAGGTTACTTACACAGGAAGAGCCTTCAAGTTTACAAACATGAAGATAACCTGGGCAGGTACAGTGCTTAAGGAGGGGGTTGATTATACCGTTTCCTACAAGAACAACAGTGGAATAACACTTACAAGAACAAGCAAGGCATCCTTCACTGTGACCTTCCTTAAGGATTTCAAGGGAAGAATAACACAGCAGTTCAGAATAAAGGCATTTGATATATCTGAAGCTACAGTGACACCGATTTCCGATAAGACATATACGGGAAGCGCAATTAAGCCTGCAGTAAAGGTTACGATTGACAATACGGTTATTGACCCTGAGGAGTATGAGGTTGTTTATTCATCCAATAAGTACCCTGGAATTGCGACTGTGAAGATTACAGGTCTCAACAACTTCTATGGAACAAAGACGGTAACCTTCAACATTCTTCCAAGTAAGGTTTCAGGACTCAAGTTTGTGAAGTCTACAACATCCGCTGTAAAGGTTTCATGGAGCGCAGTGAAGTACGCACAGGGTTATGAGGTTTATTACAGTAAGGATGGAAAGACATATACCAAGGCCGGAGGAACAACACAGCTTACATACACTCTTTCAAAGCTGGCAAGTGGACGCAATTACTATATTGCAGTTAAGGCTTATGTAAAGGCTTCGAATACGAAGCTGCTCTATTCTGCATCGAAGGCTACTTTGCTTACCGGAACACATCCTGCAAAGGTTACAGGAATTACCTACAGCAGTAGAAATGCTACAGTAATACATGCTAAGTGGAATAAGGTCAGCGGAGCTTCCGGATACAAGGTATATAGAACTGACAATGCCGGCAAGAAGTATGTTGAGGTTGGAAAAACAGCTTCCAACTCAATTAAGATCAGTGGACTTAAGGCAAGTACAGCTTACAAGATTAAGGTTGTTGCATACAGATACGTAGGAAAGACCGTTCTGTGGTCAGCTGAGAATGCGGCAAAGATTATGACAACACCGACGGCAGTTACCGGGCTTACCGCATCAAAGAACAGCACGACATCCATTAAGCTTTCCTGGAGAAAGGTTAGCAGCGCTGATGGATATATGGTTTACAGAAAGAGTGGAACAACCTACAAGAAGATTGGAACAATAAAATCAAATGCAACGACATCATTTGTGAGCTCCAGACTTACTTCAGGAACTGCTTACAGCTATAAGGTTACAGCTTACAAGAAGTTCGGCACTGTGGTTGTTCAAAATGCAGGAGCTAAGCTTTCAACAGTTACACTTCCTGCCACCCCGGTTGTAGCAGTTAAGGCGGGAGCATCAAAGCTTATTACCGCATGGAATCCTGTAAAGGGGGCAGATGGATATGTAATATACATGTCTACATCAAGAACCACAGGCTTCAAGAAGATTGCAGCAGTGAAGAGTACTGCAAAGTCACAGTACACAAAGACCGGACTTGTAAAGGGAAAAACCTATTACGTAAAACTTAGAGCATATAAGAAGACTGCAAGCGGTAAGCTGTTCTACAGCTCATACTCTACAGTGAGATACGCTAAAGTACAGTAATTCTTACTACTCTAAAAGACCTATTATTAACGAAAAAGGGCCTCATATTTACCGGAGTTATGGTAAATATGAGGCCTTTTTTTATACCTGCAGGAGATTGATAAAAGCCTCTCCGCAGCTTATTATAAAATCCTTGAGGTCAGAGTAGTGAAATACCTTTGTAGGAGCAGCTGGCATATTATCCCCAGCTGTGAATACAGCCAGATCTTCTTCCAGCTTTTTTTCTGAGTAGGACAGACATTCTGTGATAGTTAAGTCTGCACTGTAGTATGCAGGTAAACGGGGATTAAAATCTTTTATAAACAGGCTGTTTGTGGCATTATAATCCCCGTAGAAGTATTCCTGTGAAAAGAAGCTTGACAGAGGTATACAGGTTCCTTCCTTTTGGATTCCTCCGTCCTTCATTCTTACGTGAGTAATATTATCATGTATTTCGGTAGGCTGGTTTTGATTATCCTCAAAGGTGAAGAATTTTGGCCAGAAGGTGCTCACATACAGAGCGTCCATCTGAAGGTGGGAGATGACACCCAGATCTGCAGGAGTAAGTGTATTTATATTATATTTTTTCATAACATATTCCATATCAGGGTATTTTGTTATTCGTGTATCCTGATACCTAGGTCTGAAATGAGTTAAGTCTTTGGAAGCTACTGCATCTGGAAGCACGCAGCCAAGTATAAACTCATCCCTATTTTTTATTTTTATCTTGTCGAGAATGTATGCAGCTTCACAAAGATGCATTATGTATCCAGGCATGATAACAGTCCTTTCTGTTGCTACACCACATGTACAAATGGACGCTTCTGTATGGAAGCCCAATTGACAGGGATAGCCGTTTCGCTTTGGTAAGAGTGTACGCTTGTCTAAAGCATCTTGTCAAGACATGCAAATGTGTACATTATGTGACGCTACTTGACTTATAATATGAATGGCATTAAAGTCTAATAGTGATGTGATTATGAATATTTAAATAAGATAAAGTCGAAAAAGGAGATAGAAATTTGGAAAACGGGCAGAGAGATAATGATATAGGTGATAGCAATAAGGACGGAAACAAGGGAAAGGGTAAAAATTACTTTATTATTGTAGGTCTTTCAATTTTACTTACGATTTTATGCTGGAGGACATACGACAGAATAAAGAATGGCTCAAAACAGGAAATACCTTACAGCGGATTTGTAGAGATGCTGTCAGCCGGCGATATAGAAAACGTGGACTTATATGAAAAAAAGATCAAGTTTACGTGTAGAGATGAAGATGGCAATGTGGAAAAGGCAAACTATGTAACTGTCAGAATAGAAGATGAAAAGCTGGCAGACAGACTTAGCACAGCTCATGAGAAATTTGCTACAACCTACCAGGGAATAAATGAAAGTGCCACCATGCTGATTGGAACAATTCTGTCATACGCTCTTTTGTTCATCGCATTTTACCTGTTCCTGTCAATGCTTTCAAAGCGAGGAGGAATGATGGGCTTTGGCAAATCAAATGCAAAGGTATATATGGAAAAGAAGACAGGAGTAACCTTTGAGGATGTTGCTGGAGAGGATGAGGCAAAGGAATCACTTACTGAGCTTGTTGATTTCCTCCATAAACCGGAGAAATATCTGGAAATTGGAGCAAAGCTTCCTAAGGGTGCTCTTCTGGTAGGTCCTCCGGGCACAGGAAAAACCCTTCTTGCGAAGGCCGTTGCAGGAGAGGCTAATGTTCCTTTTTTTTCCATGTCGGGCTCAAGCTTTGTTGAGATGTATGTAGGAGTAGGAGCATCAAGAGTGAGAGATCTGTTTAAGCAGGCTGCTGATATGGCTCCGTGCATAATATTTATTGATGAGATAGATGCTATTGGTCAGAGCAGGGACAATGTGAGAGGAGGAGATTCTGAAAGGGAACAGACCTTAAACCAGCTTCTTGCAGAGATGGATGGCTTTGACACTTCAAAGGGAATCGTAATCCTTGCTGCCACCAACAGACCGGAAACTCTGGACAAGGCACTGTTAAGACCTGGAAGATTTGACAGAAGAGTTATAGTAGAAAAGCCTGATCTTCAGGGACGTGTCGATACACTCAAGGTTCATTCAAAAAATGTTAAGATGGATGAGACGGTCAATCTGAAGGAGCTTGCCCTTGCCACAGCAGGCGCGGTTGGAGCAGATCTTGCAAATATTATAAATGAGGCAGCGCTCACAGCGGTAAGAGCCGGGCGGGATAAGGTTTCCCAGGCTGATCTTATAGGGGCAGTTGAGCTTGTATTTGCGGGAAAAGAGAAAAAGGGTAAGCTGCTTGGTGAAGAGGAGAAGAAGATCGTTGCATATCATGAGGTGGGGCATGCACTGCTTGTCGCTCTTCAGAAAAACACAGAGCCTGTACAGCGTATCACTATCGTCCCTAGAACCATGGGCTCTCTTGGATATGTATGGCAGGTTCCCGAGGAAGAAAAATATATGGAGACAAAGGCGGAGCTTGAAGCAAATATCATAACAACTCTTGGAGGACGTGCTGCGGAAGAGCTTAAATTTGATTCCGTTACAACAGGTGCGGCAAATGATATTGAGCAGGCTACAAAGACCGTGAGAGCAATGATCACCATGTACGGAATGTCTGATGCCTTTGGTCTTATGCAGCTTGAACAGCTTCAGGGCAAGTATCTTGATAGAAATACAGTTCTTCAGTGCTCAGATGAAACTGCTGCAAGAGTGGATGAGGAGATAAAGAATAAGCTGAAGGAGGCTTATGATAAGGCAAAGAGCCTTCTTTCAGATCACATGGATACCCTTGATGAGATAGCAAAGTTCCTTATTGAGAAGGAGTCTATCACCGGAAAGGAATTTATGGATATTTTTAATAGAATAGAAAAAAAAGCTGATGACAATAATGTCACCAGCTTAGAAGCAGAGGTATAATTGCTATTTTGCCTGCAATTCATCTAAAGTTTTACCGTATGCCGGCAAAAACTGGCAGACAAAATCATTGACCTCCGGGTAGGTGGAAGACAGCTGGGATACGGATGTCATGATAGTGCTCATAGCGCTTGAGAACTCAGTGTTTCCGGAATTTGTCTCCTCCATACATTTGATAAGAGCCGACAGTTTATCTGCGGCTTTTATTAATTTCCAGAGATATATGTCACCATCGTTGTCAGTGTTCTTAAAAAAAATGTCCTCATAGGCTGGTCTTAAATCCTCAGGCAGCTTTTCAAGGAGAGTATGGCAGGCAATATCCTCAACGTCCTTGAAGGCATTCTTAATCTGGTCATTGTAGTACTTGACCGGCGTTGGCATGTCTCCCGTAATGATCTCTGATGCATCGTGGTATAAACCGATTAATGCAGCCTTTTCTGCGTTCAGGTTCTTTCCGTAGCGAACATTGCCTATAGTTGCAAGGGCATGGGAAATCATGCTTACCTCAAGACTGTGTTCACACAGATTTTCCTCCCTGCTGTTCTTCATAAGTGCCCATCTGTCAATATATTTCATTCTTGATATTAGGGCAAAGAAATTGTATTCCATAGTAGCTGTTATCCTTTCTGTGCTGATATATATCTATATACTATTATCTTCCTTGTGGAAAAAACTGTACACTGCCTTGGCAGAGGCTTTGTTCATTGAAGGAACCTTCTCCAGGTCTGTTATGTCAGCGGCTTTAATGTTGTCAATATTCTTATAGTACGCCAAAAGTGCTTTTCGCCTTGATGGACCGATTCCGTCTATGTCGTCAAGTATGGAATGTATCTGGGAGCTGCTTCTCAGGCTCCTGTGATACTCAATGGCAAAACGATGGGCTTCATCCTGAAGTCTTGTTATCATGTTGAACACCTCGCTTCCCTGGAAAAAGGATATTTCCTTGTTGTTAAAGTAAAGACCTCTTGTTCTGTGAAAATCATCCTTTACCATACCGCACACCGGAATATTAAGCTTAAGCTCTGACAAAACCTCAAGGGCAATATTCACCTGCCCTTTTCCGCCGTCCATCATAAGGATATCAGGGAAAATGCGAAACCTCTGGTCGGTAAATCTTCTTGTAAGAACCTCTCTCATGCTTGCGTAGTCGTCAGGACCGTCGATAGTTTTAAGTCTGAACTTTCTGTAATCATTCTTCTTTGGACGTCCGTTTTCAAAAACCACCATAGAGGCCACGGAGTGATAACCGCTGATGTGGGATATATCAAATGCTTCAAGCCTCTTTGCGGATGAAACACCGAGTAGGTCTGCCAGCTCTCTTGCTGCACCCTCTGTTCTTGCCTGCTCTCTTTTGAGCTTTTCGGCATCTTGATTCATAACAAGTCTTGCATTGTCCCCTGCCAGCTTTAGTAGCTTTTTCTTATCTCCCTTTTGCGGAACAGTTATTTTAACCTGACTGCCCCTGCGGCTGCTCAAATACTCCTCTATGATAGGATAGTCATCGATATGCTGCTCAATTATGACCTCCTTTGGAAGATATGGGGTGGAGGCGTAATACTGCTTCAAAAATGCTTCCATGATGGTGCCGTAATTCTCAGCATTTACCCCGCTCATGTGATAATGTTCCCTGCCAATGAGCTTTCCCTGCCTTACAAAGAATATTGAGATAACACACTCGTTGCTGCTGTCTGTTGCCATGGCGATTATGTCTCTGTCGTCGGAATCAACATCAGATACTCGCTGGGTCGTGCTTATATGATGTATGCTTTGAATAAGATCCCTGATTTCTGCTGCCTGTTCAAATTCCATGTCGGCAGCAAGGCTTTTCATTCTTTGCTCAAGTTCCCTTACGATATGACTGTGGTTGCCGTTTAGAAAGCTTATTGCCTGGTTCATCTTTTCTCTGTATTCTTCCTTTGATATATATCCCTGACATGGGGCGTCGCATTGCCCTATCTGGTGATACAGGCAAGGGCGATCCATACCTATTTCCTTTGGTAGATTTTTGTTACAGTTTCTTATGCGAAACAGCTTTCTTAGAAGGTCAATAATATCCTTCACAGCCTTTGTGTTCGTGTAAGGCCCAAAGTACTTTGAACGGTCTCGTTTCATCTGGTGGCTGTACAGTATTCTTGGATAATCCTCCTCCACTGTGATTTTAATATAAGGATAGCCCTTATCATCAGTAAGCATTGTGTTGTAGCGGGGACGATGCTCCTTGATGAGATTACACTCAAGAACAAGAGCTTCTATTTCTGAATCACATACGATATATTCAAACCATGCAATATGGGCGACCATTTTCTCTATTTTAGGTGACTTCTTGTAACCGCTTTGAAAATACTGGTGGACCCGGTTGTAGAGGTCGATTGCCTTGCCGACATATATTATTTGGTCGGATTTATTGTGCATAAGGTACACCCCGGGTACATGGGGCAGTTTTTTTAATTCTTCTTCAAAATCAAACATAGTACACTCCTTAATTTCTTAGCATAGTATAACACTCCAAAACCGGTAATGTCATCTTTAAATTAAGTAGTTTGCTTGACAATACGGATTGCACAAAAGTATAATTAATGGCAGTGATGTCCTTCATATTACATTTGGACTTCATATGAAAAAGAAAGGAAAAGGATGCATATATAAAGCATCTGCTGGGTTGATATGGTATATAGTGTTACTGTTACACAGCTTATTGAGAAGATGGACCTTAAGAATCATACTCCTGAAATCGATACAGACAAGATTCTCATCCAAGATCCGGGTATGAACAGGCCTGCAGTGCAGTTTGGTGGATTCTTTGAGCACTTTGATGCAGGAAGAATTCAGATATGTGGAAATGTAGAGCATGCCTATGTTGCGGCTATGCATACAGAGGAAGAAAACAAAGTAATCATGGATGAGTTTTTCTCATATAAGCCTCCATGTCTTATATTCTGCCGTGGACTTGAGCCATATCCGTTTATTATTGAGATGGCAAAGAAGCATGGCGTTCCTGTGCTTACATCAGATGCAGTGACCTCGGCATTTGTTCATGAGGTTGACAGATGGCTTCACGTAGAACTTGCACCTAGAATATCGGTACATGCTGTTCTTGTGGATGTATATGGTGAGGGCGTTCTTATAATGGGTGAGAGCGGAATAGGTAAGTCTGAGGCTGCTCTTGAGCTTTTAAAAAGAGGACATCGTTTAGTTGCAGATGATGTGGTTGAGATAAAGAAGGTAAGTGATGCAACCTTAGTTGGAAGAGCACCGGATATCACAAGACACTTTATTGAGCTCCGAGGAATCGGTATAATTGATGTTAAGTCGCTTTTTGGTGTTGAGTGTGTAAAGATTGATCAGAATATTGATCTTGTCATCAATCTTGAGGAGTGGAGCAAGGATACAGAGTATGACAGATTGGGACTTGAGGATAACTATATGGAGTTCCTTGGTAATAAGGTGGTGTCACACAACATACCGATCAGACCGGGTAGAAATATTGCCATTATAGTTGAATCGGCCGCAGTAAACCACAGACAGAAGAAAATGGGATATAATGCCGCGCAGGAGCTCTACAACAGAGTAACCCAGAACATAATGAAGGGGCAGGGCAAATCAGACAAATAAAACATATTATAAAGGAGAAAAGAACAATGGCGAAGTACGTATTTGGAGTTGATGTTGGAGGAACTACTGTTAAGATGGGGCTTTTTACAGTAGACGGAGAGCTTCTTGACAAGTGGGAGATTAAGACAAGAACTGAGGATGGGGGAAAAAACGTTCTTCCTGATATCGCAGCTTCAATAAAGAAAACAATTGAAGATAAGGGCCTTCTTATCAGTGATGTTGAGGGCGTTGGCATAGGCGTTCCGGGACCGGTAAGAGAGGACGGAACAGTACTTAAGTGTGTAAACCTTGGCTGGGGAATACTGAATGTTGAAAAGGAGCTTGGCGCCCTTGTTAACTTGCCTGTAAAGGCCGGAAACGATGCAAATGTTGCCGCTCTCGGCGAGATGTGGCAAGGTGGCGGAAAAGGTCACAGCAATGTTGTAATGGTTACTCTTGGAACAGGAGTTGGCGGCGGTATAATTCTTAACAGCAAGATGCTTTTCGGTGTGAACGGAGCAGGTGGTGAGATTGGACACATATGTGTGGATACAGATGAGACAGAGATATGCGGATGTGGCAATACGGGCTGCCTTGAACAGTACACGTCAGCTACGGGAGTTGTTCGCCTTGCTAAAAGAGCTATGGAAGCCTCAGACAAGGAGTCGGGACTTAGAAAGCTGGATGCAGTTACAGCAAAGGATGTATTTGATCTTGCAAAGGCGGGAGATGAGCTGGCAGGAGAGGTTGTAGATAAGCAGGCTGAGATACTTGGAAGAAGCCTTGCGATGATTGCTTGTGTTGTGGATCCTGAAATATTTGTTATTGGTGGCGGAGTTTCAAAGGCCGGTTCAATTCTCACAGATGCGGTTCAGAGCTACTTTGAGAAATATGCCTTCCATGCTTGTAAAAAAACACAGTTTGCTCTTGCTGAGCTTGGAAATGATGCAGGTATATATGGCGCTGCATGCAGTATACTTGGCAAATAATTTGTAGTAAAATGCAAGTCATATCAATTGATCTGATGTGACTTTATAGCTGCTATTGGAAGTAATTTACAGAAAAAATTGTTGAATTTGCCAAAGTATCGAGCTTAGATGTCATTTTTCTATTTATTTTTGATATTGAATTATAAAAGTCTTTAATGTATGATATTTCTAGTCATTGTTTAAAAAGTCGACAAAAAAGTATCTGCATTAAGGACTTTTTAATTTATGCAGAATAGAATAATTGAGACAGGGAAATTGAGGTACACATGTCTAGTATAGATATATTAAGCAGTATTACAGAAATAGTTGGAGCCGGCAATGTTTTGATGGATGAGCAGATGAAATGTCATACTACCTTCAGAGTGGGAGGACCTGCTGATTTTTTTGTTAAGCCACAGAATGAACGTCAGCTTGCCGGAGTTATCAGATATCTGGATGAGTATAAGATTCCGTTTTTTATTTTGGGAAACGGAAGCAATCTGCTTGTGTCTGACAGTGGGTACAGAGGGGTTATTATTGACTTGTCAGAGGGCTTTGATGACATAAGTGTTTCCGGTAACTTTATATTTACCCAGGCAGGGGCAATGCTTTCAAGAGTAAGTGCATTTGCAAGAGATAACAGTCTTACAGGAATGGAATTTGCATCCGGTATACCGGGAAGCATAGGTGGCGCGGTATTTATGAATGCAGGAGCCTACGGCGGTGAGATGAAGGATATAGTAGATACTGTTACTGTTATGGATTATTCCGGCAATATTTTTGTGCTGAAAAATAGTGATATGGATTTCGGCTACAGACACAGTGTGGTTGAAGAAAAGAAGCTTATAGTTCTTAGCACCGTATTACGATTATCCAAAGGTGACAGGAGCGTTATAACCGGAAGAATGAAGGAGCTTGGCGAGTCAAGAATATCAAAACAGCCTTTAGAATATCCTTCTGCCGGTTCAACCTTTAAAAGACCGGAGGGGTATTTTGCCGGAAAGCTTATTATGGATGCGGGACTTCGGGGCAAAAGCATAGGCGGCGCCCAGGTGGCTGAAAAGCATTGCGGATTTATTATAAATAAAGGCGGAGCTACTGCAAAAGACATAGCGCAGCTGATCCGATATGTTCAAAATGAAGTAAAATGTATGTTTGGAGTATCCATTGAGCCTGAAGTAAGATTTTTAGGTGATTTTACGGAGCTGTAGGTGCTTTACTTAGCTTTTTGGGAGGTGTATTATGAGATTCGTAATAGTGACCGGAATGAGTGGCGCAGGAAAGGCTACGGCACTTAAGACTCTAGAAGATGCAGGCTTCTTTTGCGTTGACAATCTGCCAATACAGCTAATCAAAAGATTTGCAGAGATTGCATACGACGAACAGATTCAGGTGGATGATGTGGCAATCAGCGTGGACATAAGGAGTGGAAGAGCCCTATCCCAGCTTAATTCATGTCTGTCTGAGATAAAGCATGAGGGAATGCAGTATGAGATACTGTTTATTGAAAGCTCTGATGCGACCCTTGTAAAAAGATACAAGGAGACTAGGAGAAACCACCCACTTTCCGTAAAGGGCGGGAGAATAATTGATGGTATAAAAAAGGAGAGAGAACTGATTGGCTTTTTAAAGGAAGAGGCTGACTATATTATTGATACCACCAATCTTCTAGTGAGAGAATTTAAGGCAGAGCTTGACAAGATATTTGTTAAGAATGAGGAATATTCCAATTTTATAATAACAGTTATGTCATTTGGCTTTAAGTATGGAATACCGAGAGATTCGGATATTGTTCAGGATGTGAGGTTTTTGCCGAATCCTTATTATGATTTGGAGCTTAGAAGCCTTACAGGCAACGACAAGGCGGTTCAGGATTATGTTATGAACTGCAGTGAGGGCCCGGAATTTGTAGATAAATTCCTTGATATGATATCATTCCTTATTCCAAATTATATAAAAGAGGGAAAGAACCAGCTTGTTATATCCATTGGATGTACAGGTGGAAAGCATAGATCCGTGACAATTGCAAATGCAGTATATGACAGATTGCAGAAGTCAAAATATACAGTCAGAATCGTTCACAGGGATATTGCAAAGGATTCAATAGTAAAGAAAATGTAGGTCTGTGTTAAGGAAGGTGAAGATGTGTCATTTTCTTCAGAAGTAAAGGCTGAGCTTGCCGGAGGTAATTCGGGAGCCAGACATTGTCAGATTGCAGAGCTCTCAGGAATGTTGTCCATGGTGGCATATGTGAGATACTGGAGAAGCTCTCCTTCGTCTATTGTGATTGTTACTGAGAGAAGTGTAATCGCAAGGGAAATAGCGATGCTTCTTAGAAGGCTGTTTGGATGCGTTCCTGATGCAAGCGTTAAGAGAACAGGGGAGAACAGTCGTATATATAAAATGGAGATTAATTCTCCGGATATTGTAAGAAATATTCTTATTACATTGAAAATAGACTTTGATGGTACAACATCGGAAAAGGTGTTTTGCCAGGATATGAAGATTGAAAGGCTGGATCTTAGAAGCCAGTGCTGCAGGCGGGCTTATATAAAGGGGGTATTTATGACCTCCGGCTCGATAAGTGATCCCAATAAGGGATATCATATGGAAATTGTGTGTGAAAACAGAGAAAGAGCAGAGTTCATATCAAACATAATAAATGGCTTTGATATTTCATCCAGAATTATCCAGCGTAAAAGATATTATGTTGTGTATCTTAAGGATGGAGAGATGATAGTCAGTATGCTTGGAATAATGGGAGCTCACATTTCTCTGATGAATATGGAGAATATTCGTATCAAAAAGGAAATCAGGAACAAGATCAACCGAAGGGTTAATTGCGAAGCGGCGAACCTCAATAAGACCGTCAGTGCTGCAGTAAAGCAGATTGAGGATATTATCTTTATTATGGAGACAAAGGGACCTTTTTACCTGCCGGATAATCTTCAGGCTTTGGCAGTTGCCAGACTTGAGAATGAGGATGCCTCTTTAAAAGAGCTTGGCGAGATGATGACTCCTCCAATAGGAAAGTCGGGGGTTAATCATAGATTAAGAAAAATAAGCGAAATAGCAGATGAAATTAGGGGGCTGTAAAAGCCCAAGGAGGATGTAATGATCGAGAAAACAGTTGTTGTATCAATGATGGGAGAAGCAGAGGAGAGACCGGTTGCAGTATTGGTTCAGATTGCAAGTCAGTATGAGAGCAAGATTCATTTTGTAACGGGAGACAAGAAAATCAATGCTAAGAGTATCATGGGTATGATGAGTATGGATTTTTCAAATGGAACACAGCTTAAGGTTGTTGCTGACGGAGCTGATGAAGAAGTTGCTGTTGATGCTCTTGCAAAATACCTTGAAAAGAGTAACTAGTAATATACTGGAAGATTATTGTAATAATAGTATAAATCACATATGATATATTGGTAATTTTGTTGCACCCGTGGTTTGTATGTGGTAAAATAAATTATCAATGGACATTGGTCGGAGGGACATTATATGGGATTTTTTGATGGATTATTAAAGAAGATACCATTTGTATCCAGATTCTCAAAGAGAAGAGAACCGGTTAACAACGTTGAGCTTCAGTTTAATAAGGCTATGAATCTTATGGACAACGGCGATGCAGAGGAATCGGTAACTATATTAGAGCAGGTAGTTGATATTGGAATCATGGATGCACAGTATAAATCATATGGCGATGATGCCCTTCTTGCACTTGCAGAGTTTTATGAGACCGGTAAGTACAGGAATGCGGTTGTAGATGTGGATCTTAACAGAGCAACTAAGTATTACGAGAAATATGTCAATCAGAATCATGATGGAGATGTAATCTTTAAGCTTGCTAAGATGTTGCTTGAGGTTCAGAATTTTTCTAAGGCTATAAAGTATTATGAGCTTGCTGCAACAGAATATGGCATAAAGGCTGCATATATGAGCCTTGGTTCAATATATGAGAGTGGACTTAACCGTGTTGATGAGTATGGTAATAAGAGTGATTATGTCGTGCCTGTAGACCTTGAGAAGGCAATGATGTGGTATAAGAAGCTTGCTGATTCAGGAGATGCAAAGGCGAAAGCTTCCTATGAGCGCGTTGAGTACATGAGTACTCATGGAGACAGTCTTGAATTTGAGGAGAAGGACAAGCTGTATACAGATATTGCGGAGTCGAGAAAGGCTAAGGGCAAGGAGCCAAGATATAAGGTTATTGAGGCATCAAGACTTCAGTATCAGTATACATATGTACACGATCAGGTAGAGGGCTTTATTCATAAGCTTCCAAAGGGCTGGGTGAAGACAATCAATGAATCCACAGGAGAGGAATATTACGCACCAAGTCTTACATACAAGGATTTTGCCATGTATGTATATTATGACAGCGTTCCAAAGGATTCCAAGATGACGCTTGAGAATTACCTTAGATACTGTAACGACGCATTTGATGAGGATCTTCAGCTTAAGGCGTATGTTACAGAGTATGCGGATGGTATATGTACAACCTACTATCACAAGGATATGGAGAAGGGTATAGTATCATTTGCTTTCTACCATGGAAGAAGACTTGCATGTATGAGATTTGTGTGCGCTACCATGGAGATTATAGAGCAGTACGAGGAGATCATCTTTGAAACTGCCAATTCATTTGCGTTTGTTGATCCTACTCTTGCAAGTGAGCATAGTGCAAACCGAAAGGATATGCAGTATTACAATGAGGCAATATACTGCTACTACCTCGAGGATTATGAGGGCGCCATGAGAGCAGCAAAGCAGGCGCTTAAGCTTGGAAGTATAAAGGCAAGCTATCTGCTCATTGAGCTGTATTATGATGAGGACAGTCCATACAGGGATGTTGAAAAGACTATCAGTTACGCGAAACAACTCTTTGATGCTACAAAGGATCCTGAGCTGGCATTCCTCCTTGGAATTGTATACGACCAGCAGCTTAAGGATTATATGAAGGCTGTTAACTGGTATGAGAATGCAGAAAGACTTGGTCACAAGAGAGTGGCATTCTATCTTGGAAGAATTTATTATTATGGACTTCTTAGGACAAAGAGAGATGGAGCAAAGGCTCTGTCATATTTTAAGAAGGCCCGTGAGAATGGAATCCAGGAGGCTGAGGGATATATCAAAGACCTTGAGGAGCTCGGTGGCGAGGATCTTCAGACCGCTGTTGATAAATGGGAGAGAGCTGTTCAGGCCGGAAGTGAGTCGGCAGCTATCAAGATTGCAATGATGAAGCAGAGACAGATATTCTACATTGCAACACCATATGAAATAGAAAAGGCATATCTTGAAGCCTTGGGACTTGGAAGTGCAAAAGCTGGTTATGAGCTTGGAAGAATATATCAGGTTCAGGAAAAACAGGAGAACTTCAAGGGCGAGATAAAGAGTATTAAGTATTTTGAGAAGGCCTTCAACGCCAACTATGATGATTGGGATAAGGAGAATCTTTTTAAGGTTATTAATTATAAAGTTGAGAAAGGACTTTCAGAAGAAGAGGCCATTAAGCTTTACATTGAGAATGCGAGCATGGGATATGTTCCTGCCATAGAGAAGCTTATAAGTCTTGTTCCTACTACCACCCAACAGATATGGAGCCTGTATGATGCACTTATTGATCTGGCTGAAACCGGAGATGAGTCTGCAATCGTCGCGATGAATAAGCTTGAGATGAATTATGTTGATTTAATTCTAAGAGAGCCTGCAAAGGGACAAAAGGTTGTAGAGAATAAGTTCTTCAGACTGTGTGTTCCAAAGGAGTGTAATGCAGTAATCAATGATGAGGGCGGTACAATAAAGATGGCAGATTCCGTTGTGGAGTTTGCTGTTGCTGAGATGCCTGTTAATGCAACTGCTGAACAGGATTATCTTAAGATATACAAGCTTATTGTATCTGAATATCTTCCTGATGAGAACGCAGATGTAATTATTGCCAATTCAAGAATGATTGGTTCAGCAATAAGATCATCTAAGGACAATGTACATACCTTCAGCATTCTGCTTATTAGTTCTAAGAATCAGTATATCTTTAAGCTTAGCTCAAAGGATAGACGTCAGATGATGCAGTTTAAGGATGTGCTTATTGCCATTGCAAAATCTCTTGTAGAGACAGGAGAGATATACAAGGCTACAGGTGATGGTAAGAAGAATATTGGTCTTGCTTTCCTTCTTAAGACAAATGAAAGTGGTTTCCTTTCAATTGGAAAGGGAGAATAATAGTAATAAAGTGTCCATTATATTATATCCCGGAGGACATATATCCTCCGGGATTTTTATCCGACATAATTTATATTACTAGAAGGAGAATAAAATGCCAGGACTTAATAAAAGAGAAATGACCAGTAAGCCGTTAAGACTGGATTCAAGAATGGCGAGAGATATTGAAAAGCTTTCAGCTTTGACAGGATATTCCCAGAATGACATCATTCTTATGGCACTTAGAAGATATTTGTTCGAAAATCGTGAATACTTTCTCCATGATATGATTGATGAAATGTGCATATCACTTATCGAGAAAGAGGTTGGCCTTAAGAAAGGAGAAATCAACCTTAAGTACGGTGGGTTACGTGTAGATGTGTCAAAATCAGAGGGAGTAGAAGGAGATATAAACAGTTATTCATTCTGCGTTACTCTTACGAACAACCAGGGCATTAAGTTTTACGAGAATCATCAGGTTGTGGATATGTCAGGCAGCCAGTGGGATAGATACAAGGAATTTTTATATGATACAATTATTAAGTATGTAGATATCAATGAGCCTGCTCTTAAAACATATTTCAGAGAGAAATTCCTTTATGAATAAGGCGCATGTGCTTTTTGTAATTTGATTGAATAGAGGTGAGATACTTGTTTAGAAATATTATGAATGATCTTGCATCATGGTATGAAACCGGAGCTGATAAAATAGCAGTGGTTCGTGGTGGCAAGCTTGTAGGTAAAACATGGGCTGTCACGGACTTTGCTATGGGCTTTTTCCCGGATCATATAATAATAGATATGAACAAGTATACTGATTTTGCTGCATATGCTACGAAAGAAAGAAGACCGGAGAAGCTTCATGCTAAGCTTACAACTTCTCTTGACAAATACGATTTCAAGGATAAACTGCTTATATTTGATAATGCTCAGAACTGCGAAGGCCTTCTTAAAAATCTTGTGAGTTATGGAAGATATAACTCCAGCTGCAGAATATGCGTAATTGCAACAATCTGTGGTGCTATGCCGGGAGAAGCTGAGTGCCTTGATGACATATCAGTTTACGAGTTGATGCCTATGGGTTTTGAAGAGTTCCTCAAGGCGGGAAAGGGTCGAAAGCTGTGTTCATTTATTGAGAATCAGAAGCTTGTGCCGATTAGCGATGAGGTAAGAGACAGCATCAACACAATGCTTGAAGCTTTTTTTATTACCGGAGGTATGCCGGAGGCTGTGGATGAGTATTATAAAACAGGTGACCTGAAAAGGGTTGACGTGGTACTTAAGTCTATACTTGACAGAATGACAGATTATCTGATAGACTCCTCTCCAAGGAGATATCAGAGTAAGATACTTGCGATATGGAACAGTATTCCGGTTCAGCTGATTAAGGACAATAAAAAATTTATGTATGGCTATGTTGATCCGAAGGCCAGGGCAAGAGAGTATGAGGCTTCGGTCAATGAACTCGTGAAAATGGGCGTAGTGAGACAGGTATACAGAGTGAGAAATGGTATTCTTCCGTTATCAAAGCAGAAGGATGACAAGTCCTTTGAGCTATATCATTTGGACCATGGACTACTTAGAATAATGGCAGGTATACTTGTTCAGGATATTAACAGAGAGAATGTACTAGATACACTAAATGGCATAATTGCTGAGCAGTATGCTTTGGCTGAGCTGTATATGAATAGAAGCATAGGAGAGCTGTTTTTCTGGATATCTTCGGCTACAGCAAAGGTGGATTTTGTATATGAGGGAGACGGGGAGGTTATTCCTGTAGATGTTCAGACAAGTCCTCATACAAAGGCTCAGAGCTCAAGGGTATTTAAACAGAGATATGACAATACTACCTCTGTCAGAATATCCACAGATGATATGTATGTTGATAAAGGTTTGGTTAATATACCACTGTATGGAATATGGTGTTTTTAATCAATTTCATATAGAAGTATCTTTATAAATGCCGAAATAGCTCAGTTGGTAGAGCAACGCATTCGTAATGCGTGGGTCGAGGGTTCGAGTCCCTTTTTCGGCTTGATGGTAAAGCTGCTGGCAATATAAAAGTTGCTGGCAGCTTTTTTTGGAAGGAGGCTTTTGCTATGAATGCACCCGGATGGTATAGACATCTGAAAACTATAAACAAGCATAAAAGGATGGTAATGAGCAACTGTTTTCGATGTGGCCTTTATAAACAGGGGTTATTGCATGACCTTTCAAAGTATTCCTGGACAGAGTTTTCTGTTGGGGCAAAGTATTATCAGGGAAATCGAAGTCCGAATGATGCGGAAAGAGAGAGTAAGGGGTATTCGAGCGCATGGCTTCATCATAAAGGAAGAAATAAGCATCATCTTGAGTATTGGATAGACTACAGTGTTGATAAATCTGTTAAACAGATGGTTGGAATGAAAATGCCTGTAAAGTATGTAGTGGAAATGTTTTGTGACAGAGTTGCTGCAAGTAAAAACTACAATGCAGATAAGTACACAGATAGGTTTCCGCTAGAGTATTACCAAAAGGGAAGATCAAGACTTATGCTTCACCCTGACTCGGCTGAGCTGCTGGAAAAGCTGCTTACGACGCTTGCTGAGCATGGTGAGGATTATACATTTGACTATATTAGAAGAGAGGTTCTTCACAATAAAAGGTAACGGATTGCTTAGAATGATTTGGGAAGGCTTTAGGAGGAATATATGGAATTTACACATTTGCATGTCCATACAGGCTACAGCCTGCTTGACGGCGCGGCAAAAATAAAGGATCTTGTGCATAGAGCAAAGGAGCTGGGGTATGATTCCCTTGCCATAACAGACCATGGGGTTATGTATGGAGTTATAGAGTTTTATGAAGCATGCAAAGAGGAAGGCATAAAGCCTATTTTGGGGTGTGAGGTATATGTAAGCCCCGGCTCGAGGTTTGACAGGGAAAACAGCAAGGGTGATGACAGATACTATCACCTTGTTTTGCTTGCAGAGAACAATATAGGATATCATAATTTATCCAAGATTGTAACACGTGGTTTTACAGAGGGATTTTACTACAAGCCAAGAATTGACATGGAGGTTCTTTCTGAGTTTCATGAGGGTATTATTGCGCTAAGTGCCTGTCTGGCCGGTGAGGTGGCTACACACCTTAGGAAGGATGACTACGAAGGAGCAAGGGATGCAGCGATAAAATATAGAGAAATTTTTGGAGAAAACAATTATTTCCTTGAAATGCAGGACCATAATATACCGGAGCAGAAAACTGTAAATGCAGGAATAATGAGGCTCTCAAAGGAACTTGATATTCCTATGGTTGTTACAAATGACAGCCATTATATAAATGCCCAGGATTGGGAAGCTCATGATGTTCTTCTGTGTATACAGACAAATAAAAAGGTTCAGGACGAGAACAGAATGAGATATGAGGGAGGACAGTTCTATCTGAAGTCAAAGGATGAGATGGAGCGGTTGTTCCCGTATGCAAAGGAGGCATTGGAGAATACTCACAGGATAGCTGAAAGATGTAATGTAGAGATTGTATTTGGAGAGCAGAAGGTTCCGAAATTTGACGTGCCGGAGGGCTTTACGGCAGATGAATATCTGGAAAAGCTGGTGTATGAAGGCATGGAGAAAAAGTACGGCATATCAAAGGAGGCGGATGGCGAGAACAATACTGCAGAGTATGCAGCCATGATAAGAGAGCGAATCGGATATGAGCTTTCTGTAATTAAAAATATGGGATTTGTGGATTATTTCCTTATTGTGTGGGATTTTATACATTTTGCAAAGGTTAACGGTATTGCAGTTGGTCCCGGACGTGGCTCTGCTGTTGGAAGCGTTGTCTCATACTGCCTTGACATTACAACGATTGAACCGGTGAAATACAATCTGCTCTTTGAACGATTTTTAAATCCGGAGCGTGTTTCCATGCCGGATATCGATATTGACTTCTGTTATATAAGAAGGCAGGAGGTAATTGATTATTGCGTCAAAAAGTATGGAGAGCAGTGTGTTACACAGATTATTGCATATCAGACAATGGGGGCAAGAAATGTTGTAAGAGATGTTGGAAGAGCCATGGACCTTCCGTATGCACTATGTGATTCCCTTGCAAAGGCCATTCCTTCTGAAAAGGATATGACAATAGATATTGCTCTGGAGGTAAGTCAGGATTTCAAGAACATGTATAATAGCTCTGAGGAGATTAAAAAGCTTGTTGATATAGCAAGAAAGCTGGAGGGACTTCCGAGAAACGCAGGCATGCATGCTGCAGGAGTTGTTATCGGTCGTGAGGCAATAGAGGAATATGCTCCGCTTTCTGTTGGTGCAGAGGGAGCAGTAGTAACACAGTTTGAGAAAAATACTGTAGAACACCTTGGAATGTTGAAAATGGACTTTCTTGGACTTAGAACCATTACAGTAATTCAGGATGCCATAAAGCTTGTTAAAGAAAATACCGGTGTAGATATTGATATTGATAATATTGATTACGATGACCCAAACATTCTTGGACTTATGGGACAGGGAAAGACAGAGGGAATGTTCCAGCTTGAAAGTCCGGGGATGAAGAACTTCATGATGAAGCTAAAGCCTCAGACCTTAGATGATGTAATTGCCGGTGTGGCACTGTTTAGACCGGGTCCTATGCAGTTTATAGATGATTACATCAGGGGAAAGGAAAACAGGGAGCTTGTAAGCTACGATACACCTGAGCTTGAGGAGATATTGGAGCCGACCTACGGCTGTATTATTTATCAGGAGCAGGTAATGCAGATTGTTATGAAGCTTGCGGGATACACTCTTGGCAGAAGTGACCTTGTAAGAAGAGCAATGGCAAAAAAGAAACCGGAGGTAATGGAGAAGGAGAGAAAGAATTTCGTATATGGTAATAAAGAGCTGGGTGTTCCGGGCTGTATAGCAAACGGAATCTCAGAGGAGGTTGCAAATAAGATATTTGATGAAATGTTAAAGTTTGCTGCCTATGCCTTTAATAAGTCTCATTCAGTTGCCTACGCCGTACTTGCTGCCCAGACTGCATACCTGAAGTATTACTATCCTGTAGAATTTATGGCTGCGCTTATTTCGTCTGTCCTTGACAACAATGGAAAGGTTGCAAAGTATATCAATGTGTGCAGACAGATGGGAGTAAAAATACTTCCTCCAAATATAAATGAAGGTGTAGCCCAATTTTCGATAAGTAAAAATGGTAATTCTGCTGATAGTGAGCATAAGGATTCCGAAAGGTGCATAATCTATGGCTTATCCGGAATTAAAAGTGTGGGTATGGCTGTGGTGGACCGTATAGTGTGGGAGCGCAACGAAAACGGACCTTTTAAGGATCTCAGAGATTTCCTTACACGTATGCCGGCCAAGGATACAAATAAGAAAACTGTGGAGGCCCTTATTCAAAGCGGGGCCTTTGATGGCCTTGGTGCCAACAGAAGACAGATGCTTATAGCACTTCCTGCAATAACACAGGAGGCCGCAAATGAGAGAAAGAATAAAGAGTCCGGACAGATGTCGCTGTTCGAGATTATGGGTGATGATTTTGCGGTAAGCGCAAAGGTTCCTTATCCTGATGTGGAGGAGTTCCCGGATCAGGAAAAGCTTGCCCTTGAGAAGTCTGTGCTTGGTGTGTATATTTCGGGACATCCTCTCGAAAAGGATGTAGAGCTTATGCAGAAAAACTGTACAGCCCAGTCTCTGGATTTTGTGGTTGAGGAGCAGGAAGGTGAATCGGACATTCAGGCAGGCGAAGGCGATAATGAACGACTTGTAGATGAAGCAGTCTATACTGTCGGAGGTCTGATTACGGCGGTAACAGTTAAGCTTACAAAGAAGAATCAAAACATGGCCTACGTTGCAATTGAGGATCTTGTGGGACAGATGGAGGTTGTTGTATTCCCTAGGGATTTTGAAAAGCATAAGGATAAGCTCAAGGTGGACAGCAAGGTATTTGTCAGGGGAAGAGCAAATGTAGGCGAAAAGGAGACGAAGCTTATACTGTCAGATGTGCTCACCTTTGATGAGGTGGCAGGCGGAAAGAGATTTGCCGGCTATACAGGTGCATATAGAGCCTCCGGAGATTTTATCAAACCGAATGATAAGGAGCTGTGGGTGCTGTTTGATAATATAAATGAATACCAGAAGCATGAGTCAGAATTTATATCAATATTGGAGGAGCATCCTGGCAGATGCCCTGTGTTTGTCCAGCTGCGAGCTACAAGACAGGCTAAGAATATGGGACGTGGCTTTATGGTGGATGAGAATTCAGGAATAGTTTATGCTCTTCAGATGGAATATGGAAAAGAAAGGGTTCTGATTAGGGATAAGTCAGAAAAAAGGAAAGGATAGTGGATATAATAACATCAAATAGCAATAAGCTTGTCAAGGAGCTGAACAGGCTGAATAAGGATGTTAAGGAAAGACGCAGGCGGGATGTATTCATTGTTGAGGGAATCCGTATGTTTAAGGAGATTCCCTTGGACAAGGTCATGGAAATATATATGTCCGAGTCTGCATATCATGAGTACAAGGATGATGAGCAGGTGGTAAGGCTTATGGAGGCAGCGCCGGCTATCGTGCTTAGTGACAGCGTGTTTATGGGAGTGTCACAGACGAAAACACCTCAGGGCTGTATGGCGATAGTAAAGTGCATGCATTATGAGTTTGATTTTAAGTCGGATAATGACGACAGCGAGACCTACCTTGTGCTTGACACGCTGCAGGATCCGGGAAATATGGGAACGATCCTTAGGAGTGCTGAGGCGGCAGGGATTACTGCTGTGATAATAGGACCTGGCTGCTGTGATCCCTATAATCCAAAGGTTGTACGAGCTACTATGGGTGCCATATTCAGAGTTCCCTTTATTCAGAGTGACAACCTTATTGAGACAATAGAGGTGATGAAGGACCATGGAATTGTTATATATGGAGCTCACCTTATGGGGGATAACATTTATGAGGCAAGTTTGCATAATAAATCTGCCTTTTTAATAGGAAATGAGGGAAACGGGCTGTCCAAGGAGGTGGCAGCTACCTCAGATAAGCTTCTTAGAATTCCTATGGAGGGTAAGGTGGAATCCTTGAATGCGGCTATTTCTGCAACTCTTTTGTCGTATGAAGCCATGAGACAGCGTAGCTTTGGTCGACAAAACTAGATAAATCAAGACGTCATATTATAGACTGCCTTCGCATATTCTTTAGAGTATGCAAAAGTTTGTTATAACGGAGGGAGAAAATATGACGGAAAAAACATTAAACAACAATCAGGTAGTAGTAGCAGGGGAAATCGCATCGGAGTTTACCTTCAGCCATGAAATCTTTGGAGAAGGATTTTATATGGTTGATTTGCTTGTAAGCAGATTAAGTGATGCTTATGATGTTATTCCTCTCATGGTATCAGACAGATTATTTGACGTGAACGAGTCCCATATAGGAGAAAGAGTTCTGGCAAAGGGGCAGTTCAGGTCGTATAACAAGCATGAGGAAACAAAAAATCGCCTCATACTATCTGTGTTTGTAAGAGAAATTGAACAGATATACGATGATGAGTACGAGGACAATAAGCCAAATCAGATTTATTTGGATGGCTACATATGCAAGGCACCGGTATATAGAATGACGCCTCTTGGAAGAGAGATAGCAGACGTGCTTCTCGCGGTAAACAGAGCATATGGCAAGAGTGATTACATACCATGTATATGCTGGGGAAGAAATGCCAGATTTGCAGGAAAGCTTCAGGTTGGAGAACATGTTGCAATATGGGGCAGAATACAGAGCAGAGAGTATCAGAAAAGGATAGGAGAAGACCAGGTTGTCAGCAGAATTGCCTATGAGGTTTCTGTCAGCAAAATGGAATGTCTGGAATAGAAATAATCTGTTGACATTGAGGTGCCATGATGATATAGTAACAACAACTGAGAACTAACTGAATATTATTATAGTAGAGGCGCGGGATTTATCAGTAGCTGGGTTGATGCATGTGGATGCAGAGGATGCCCGATGAAAGGGAATACCGCCGAAGCTTTGAACTGACCACACGGCTCATTGCTGGTTGTGCAGTTAAGAACTGTATGACTGTCATCTAAGGATGGAGAGCTACTTATAAGAATGATGAGTTTTTATGGGCTGGCTTTTTGTCAGCCCATTTTTAGTGTATATATTGCTCATCTGGAGGTTAAGGGCGAACCAAAGGCTGATAATTACAGATAAGCTCAGAATGTTTATATTATTTTAAGGAGGACAAAAATATGTCAATTTTCACCGGTTCAGCAGTAGCACTTGTGACACCTTTTCTTGAGAACGGAGATGTAGATTATAATAAGCTCAAGGAGCTTGTTGAATTTCATATTGCACATAAGACTGATGCAATTGTAATTTGCGGTACTACAGGCGAGGCATCAACACTTTCACATGAGGAGCACCTTGAGTGTGTGAAGAAGTGTGTTGAGTTTGCTGACCACAGAATCAAGGTAATAGCAGGAACAGGTTCAAACTGCACTGCAACAGCTATTTATCTTTCAACAGAAGCAGAGAGCTATGGAGTCGATGGACTTCTTGTTGTGACTCCTTACTACAACAAGGCTACCCAGAAGGGACTTATCGCTCACTTTACTGCCGTGGCAAACTCGGTAAATGTTCCTATTATTCTTTACAATGTGCCATCTCGTACAGGATGCAACATTTTACCTGAGACAGCAGTATATCTTGCTCAGAACGTTGAGAATATTGTTGGTATTAAGGAAGCATCAGGCAACATAAGTCAGGTTGCAAAGCTTGCAAGTCTTGCAAAGGGATGTATTGATATTTACTCAGGAAATGATGACCAGGTTGTTCCTCTTCTTGCTCTTGGAGGAAAGGGTGTAATATCAGTTACAGCCAATATCATTCCGGAGGATACCCATGATATGGTTCAGAAGTATCTTGACGGAGATGTGCAGGGAAGCTTAGAGCTTCAGCTTAAGGCGATAGACCTTTGCGGAGCACTTTTCTGTGAGGTTAATCCGATTCCTGTAAAGAAGGCTGTAGAGCTTATGGGGCTTTGCGATGGAACGCTTAGAATGCCACTTACAGATATGGAGCCACAGAATGTTGAGAGACTTCAGAAGGCTATGGCAGATTATGGAATTGAAATGTAACATATTATATGCGCTATAGCGTGTTGTGAACCGAAAATGTCCGTTGCACCTTGGCAACGGACATTTTTAAAACGAACAAATAAATAACACCATTGCACAAATTAGTACAAATGTGTAAAATTAGTAAGTGCTATAAAAGAATACAAAGGAGTATAGGATATGGTAAAGATAATTATGCATGGCTGCAACGGACATATGGGACAGGTGATAACAGGTATTGTTGAAAAGGATCCTGAAGCAACAATAGTTGCAGGTATAGATATAGTTGACAACAGAGACAATGGGTATCCTGTCTTTACAGATATCGATAAGTGTGACGTGGAGGCCGACGTAATAATAGATTTTGCTGCAGCTGTTGCTGTGGATAAGCTTCTTGATTACAGTGTAAAATGCCATATCCCGGTTGTGCTTTGTACAACCGGTCTTAGTGATGAACAGCTTGATAAGGTTAAAAGAACAAGCAGTGAGGTGGCTGTTCTTAAGTCTGCCAACATGTCACTTAGAATAAACACACTGCTTAAGCTTCTTGCTGACGCAACAAAGGTGTTTGCTCCGGCAGGCTATGATATTGAGATTGTTGAAAAGCATCACAATCAGAAGGTAGATGCTCCGTCAGGAACTGCCCTTGCCCTTGCAGATTCAATCAATGAGGCGGCAGACGGTAAGTATGAGTATGTATACGACAGAAGCAAGGAAAGAAAGAAGAGAGAAAAGAAGGAGCTTGGAATATCGGCAGTTCGAGGCGGAACCATAGTCGGAGAGCATGAGGTTATTTTTGCCGGTATAGACGAAGTTATTGAGTTTAAGCATACTGCTTATTCAAAGTCAGTATTTGCAAAGGGCGCTGTCGAAGCAGCTAAGTTCCTTGCCGGTAAACCTTCAGGAATGTATGATATGTCAGATGTTATAGGTTAGGAGCGAAGTATATGGATATACAAACTAAGACAGAGGATGGAGAACTGGTGCTGTGCGCAAGCTCCATTTATAATTTAAAGTTTTATCTGAATAAAGATTTTGATAAGCTTCCTGATGAAATAAAGGATGAGCTTCATGCCATGTGCGGTGCGTTTACACAGGAAATTGGCGGAATATTTATGCTTGTGTTTGATGAGGCGGGTAATCTTAAGATACAGACAAGAGCAATAGACGGAGATCTTTTGTTTGATGAAATTGGCTGTGGTCTAAAGGTTAAGAAGCTCCAAAGTGAAAAGAAGGAGCTTTTTGAGAGCCTGGAGCTTTTCTATAAGGTCTTTATACAGGGGGTAGACGTAAATAGTCTGCTTGACGAATAATGTAGGTGACAGGAAGGAAAATAAATCATGTTATTTGCAATTGATGCTGGAAATACCAATATTACAATAGGTCTGTTTGATGGCGACAGGCTGGAAAAAACATTTAGGATGACTACTGGGATATCCCGCACCTCAGATGAGTATGGTGTGTTTTTGTGTGATCTTCTCAGAATGAGAAGCTTATCCACTGATGTAATTACTGAAGTAATCATAGCTTCTGTTGTTCCAAAGATTATGCATTCACTTATAAATGGAATAAAAAAGTATTTTGGAATAACACCTCTTATTGTTGAACCTGGGGTTAAAACAGGGATTAATATTGCATTGCCAAATCCAAAGCAGTTAGGTGCGGACAGAATAGTAGATGCTGTTGCTGCATACCATATATACGGCGGTCCTGTAATTACTGTGGATTTTGGTACCGCAACAACCTATG
Organism: Coprococcus sp.; assembly: GCA_017624085.1. The sequence goes on along the minus strand of JAGANU010000004.1, from coordinate 61,565 downwards.
ATCTTGTAAGCAGCGATGGCACATTTACCGCTGAGGTTACATCACCTGGAATAAGGCTTATTGCAAATGCACTTTGGAACGGAACTGCAAAGCTTCCTGAGATAGAGATCAAGGTTCCTGATACGATATTGTGTAAGGATACAATTTCAAGTATGCAGGCTGGTGTATGTCTTGGTTACATAGGACAGACGGAATACATTGTTAAGAGAATGAAAAAGGAGTCCGGACTTAGTGATATCAAGGTAGTTGCAACAGGCGGACTTGGAAAGATGATATATGAGAATACGGACTGTATTGACGTATATGATCCTGATTTAACCCTTCACGGACTCAGAATTATTATGGACAGACAGAGAGGACAGTAATTATCTGTTTTATATTATGGCGGAGAATTATATGCAGTTCAAAGATAAAATAATTTTGGCGCCGATGGCTGGTGTATGTGACCAGCCATTTCGTCTTTTATGCAAGGAACAGGGCTGTGATATCCTGTACAGCGAGATGGTAAGCGCTAAAGCAATATATTACAACAACAAAAATACAAAACCACTTCTTGCCATGGATGAGAAGGAAAAACCATTTGGCCTTCAGCTTTTTGGATCAGATCCTTACATTATGGCAGAGATGGCAAAGAAAATAGAAGACAACGGTTACTCATTTATTGATATTAATATGGGATGTCCCGTTCCTAAGGTGGTTAATAACAATGAAGGGTCAGCACTTATGAAGGACCCGGTGCTTGTGGGAAGGATCGTTGAGGCTGTAAGCAGCGCTATAAAGCTGCCGCTTACTATTAAGATAAGAAGCGGCTTTGATGAGCAGCATATAAATGCGCCGGAGATTGCTTATATTGCACAGGAAAGTGGTGCGGCAGCAGTTGCCGTTCATGGAAGGACAAGAATGCAGTACTACCAGGGGCATGCAAACTGGGATGTTATTGCCCAGGTGAAGCAGAAGGTATCGATTCCTGTTATAGGTAATGGAGATATTACCAGTGCGCAGGATGTGCTTGATATGAAAAAACAGACCGGCTGCGACAGCTTTATGATAGGCAGAGGGGCAAAAGGAAATCCGTGGATTTTCTCAGAAATAAAGCATTTTCTTTTACATGGGACTGTGCCAAAGAGACCTGATGTGCATGAAATAAAGGACATGATCCTAAGACAGGCAAGGGATATGACCCGATTTAAGGGTGAATATACGGGAATACATGAGATGAGAAAGCACGTGGCATGGTATACGGCAGGACTTTATGATTCTGCAAGGGTAAGAAGCATGGTAAATGAGGTCGACAGCTATACTGAGCTGTATGATTTGCTGAGCAGCTGGGTGGATTCCATACCCGAAAATTACGATTAGTTAACATAATGAATTATTTATGTAACATTTAATCGAGTATTCTTAATGATTTCAAAAGTAATAATATACAAAATGTTAATTTGTTTCGAAAATGTTAAATGACAAAAATGTGCAACATACACAAAAAACTACTGCGTGTATGTTGCATTTTTATATTAACAGAATTAAAGAAAAATGCACTGTTGTGACATACTTACAAAAATCTCCTCATTGCTTGACCTTTCTTTTGACAGAGATTATAATACCATCATGAATTAAATTTTAACGGTTTTGTAACAATTATGAAATCGTAAAGCAATTAAGGAGAAAAAGTTATGAAAAAGTTTTCAGATTCATCAAAGATGAAATCACAGAAACTAATGAAGACGACACTCAGAGATAACATTAAGAAAATCAGTATTGGAACAGTGCTTCTTGCAGTAGGCGTTGCATCATATGCTGTTGTTTCAAATGATGGCAGTATGGTATCTGCAAAGGGAAAGACTATTTCAGTAGCAGAGGCAGGAAATACACTTTATGCAGAGAATGTAGCAGATTATGAGGATGCTACAGCAATGGTACTTGCAGACGGAGAGCTTTCGGATGTTAACAGAACAGGTTCAGCTGCTCTTTCAAGCAAGAAGGCAACAAGAAAAGAGGTAGTTATCAGTGCAGGCGCTTCTCAGGTAACAGAGTCTACAGAAGCTGTGTATGAGCCGCTTGCAAGCACAACAGAGACAATCAGGCAGGAGGATGTGCAGGGAGATAAGTCGGTTGCGGGACTTCCGGAGGATGAGATTTCAGTTGATCCTTCTACAGAGAAGTCAACCGAGGGACTTCCGGATGACAAGGTTATGTATGTAGACGGAGCTGCATCCGGTACATATCTTGGTAAGTTCTGGATTACAGCATACTGCCCATGTTCAATCTGCTGTGGAATATGGAGTAACCCGACAAATCCTTCAACAGCTTCAGGTGCTCCTGCAGTTGAGGGAGTTACATGTGCAGCTCCAAGCAATTTTGAATTTGGAACAGAGCTTATCGTTGATGGACATACATATGTTGTTCAGGACAGAGGCGGCGCTGTACAGGGACAGCATCTTGATATTTACTTCTCTACGCATGAGGCAGCACTTAATTTTGCAACAGGATATTATGATGTATATATAAAGTAATATATAGATATAAGCGTAACGATAGAAGAGACTGCTAAGTGGCGGTCTCTTCTTGTTTTTTAATTATTGCTGTGTTATAATTCACACGATTATTAGATGAATGCGGCTAGTAAGAATAATGATTATAGAGATATAAGGATAAGGAGATTGGCATATGGACATGATTTACAGAAGTACGAGAAATGCAAATGAGACAGCTACAGCCTCACAGGCCATATTAAAGGGTCTTGCAAATGAAGGAGGACTATTCGTTCCGGACAGCATACCTGCTCTTGATGTGTCACTTACAGAGCTGGCTAAGATGAATTACCAGCAGGTTGCATATGAGGTTATGAAGCTTATGTTTACTGACTTTACAGCTGATGAGCTTAAGTACTGCATAAGTTCAGCATATGATTCAAAGTTTGATACTCCTGTTATAGCACCTCTTGTCAATAAGGCAGGTGCGTACTATTTGGAGCTTTTCCATGGCTCAACAATTGCATTTAAGGATATGGCTCTTTCAATTCTTCCGTATCTTCTTACAACATCAGCAAAGAAGAATGGTGTGAAGAATGAGATCGTTATTCTTACTGCAACCTCCGGAGACACAGGAAAGGCAGCTCTTGCAGGCTTTGCAGATGTTCCGGGAACAAAGATTATCGTTTTCTATCCAAAGAATGGAGTAAGCCCGATACAGGAAAAGCAGATGGTTACACAGAAGGGTGATAACACATTTGTTGTTGGAATTACAGGTAACTTTGACGACGCTCAGACCGGAGTAAAGAAGATGTTCTCAGACGTGGAGCTTGCAAAGTATATGGACGAGAATGGATATCAGTTCTCCTCAGCTAACTCAATCAATATTGGAAGACTTTGCCCACAGATTGCATATTATGTATATGCTTACACAAGACTTGTTGCAGATGGCACAATAAAGGCAGGAGATAAGATAAATGTTGATGTTCCGACAGGAAACTTTGGAAACATTCTCGCCGCATACTATGCAAAGGAGATGGGACTTCCTATAGATAAGTTTATCTGTGCATCCAATGATAATAAGGTTCTCTTTGATTTCTTCAAGACAGGAACCTATGACAGAAACAGAGAATTCATACTTACAACATCTCCATCGATGGATATACTTATCTCAAGCAACCTTGAGAGACTGATATATAAGATCGCAGGAAATGATGCGGCAAAGAACACAGAGCTTATGAAGCAGCTTAGCACAGATGGTGTGTACACTATCACAGAGGATATGAAGGAGAAGCTTTCTGAGTTCTATGGCGGATATTCAACAGAGGCAGAGACAGCCGCAACAATAAAGAAGATATATGAGTCAGATGGATATATTATTGATACTCATACTGCTGTTGCAGCTACAGTATATGATAAGTATGTGGCAGAAACCGGAGATAAGACTCCGACGGTTATTGCTTCCACAGCGAGCCCATACAAGTTTACAAGAAGTGTAATGAATGCCATTGACCCATCATATGATGTAAAGGGTGATTTCGAGCTGGTGGATGAGCTTGAGAGATTATCCGGTGTAAAGGTACCACAGGCTATCGAGGATATCCGATCAGCCAAGGTTCTTCATGACACAGTATGTGACAAAGAGGATATGCTTACAGTAGTAAAGCAGTTCCTTGGAATATAATATTACAGTAATTGACAGTTCATTAGTACCATCCTGTCACTAAACAAAACTAGGACATAACAAAGACCAGAATGTCCTATTCTGGTCTTTGTTGTTTGAAAGAACATATTATATTGTCAGGGTGCTATAATAATAAGATACCGGTATGGAGGATGTATGTATAAGTTAAAAACCAAGGCAAGCTTTGATAGTGCACACTTTTTAAAGGACTACAATGGAAAGTGTAGTAATATACATGGACACAGATGGACAATTGAGGCCACTGTCGGTGCAGAAAGGCTCTCTGACGATATTCAAAACAGAGGAATGATAGTAGATTTTTCAAATCTAAAGAGGGACTTAAAGGAACTTGCGGATTATTATGACCACAGTCTCATTATAGAGAAGGGAAGCCTTTCCGATAATACGGTAAAAGCGCTTAAGAGTGAAAGCCTTAGAATGATTGAGGTGGATTTCAGACCTACAGCTGAGAATTTTGCAAAATGCTTTTTTGATGAAATGGTAAAAAGGGGCTACGATGTAATAGAGGTTAGTGTGTATGAAACTCCGAACAATGTTGCAACCTATTGCAGATAAGAGGAATATGGGAAATGAGTGTATTTAAGGTAGTAGAAAGATTTGTAAGTATAAATGGTGAAGCCTCTAGGGCCGGGGAGCTCTCTGTGTTTATCCGATTTGCAGGCTGCAATTTGAACTGCTCATATTGCGATACAAAATGGGCAAATGAAGAGAATGTCTCCTTTGAAGGTCTGACTGAGGATGATATTGTAGATTATGTTAAGCGCACAGGGATTAAGAATGTTACGCTTACAGGAGGAGAGCCTTTAATACAGAAGGATATTGAAAAGCTTCTTATGGCATTTGAGCTTGAAGATGACATAAGGGTAGAGGTGGAAACCAATGGAAGCGTAGACATTGCAGAGTTTAAAGCCATATCTCCGGGGACATCCTTTACAATTGATTACAAGACTCCGTGCAGCGAAATGGAAAGCAGAATGTGGCTTTCAAACTATAATTATGTAAACCAAAATGATTGCGTCAAATTTGTAGTTGGAAGCATAGAAGACCTGGAAAAGAGTCGTGAGATCATAAATGCTTATGCCTTGTGCGAGAGAACAAGAGTGTATATAAGTCCTGTATATGGTCAGATCAGTCCTGAGGACATAGTTGATTTTATGATAGAAAACAATATGAATGATGTGAAATTGCAGCTGCAGCTTCACAAATATATATGGGATCCTGAAATGAGAGGTGTGTAAGATGGCAATAGATAAAGAAGCGATAAAGGAACATATAAGAGGAATTCTTGTTGCTCTTGGAGATGATCCGGATAGAGAAGGCTTAGCTGAAACTCCTGACAGGGTTGCAAGAATGTACGAGGAAGTTTTTGAGGGGATGAACTATACAAATGACCAGATTGCACAGATGTTTGCCAAGACATTTGATGAGGCTGACAGTGCCCAAAGACCGGGCGATATGGTTATGGTTAAGGATATTGAGGTGTTTAGCTATTGTGAGCACCATATGGCACTTATGTATGACATGAAGGTTACGGTTGCGTATATTCCAAATGGAAGGGTTCTTGGACTTAGCAAGATTGCCAGAATAGCAGACATGGTGTCAAAGCGTCTTCAGCTTCAGGAACGAATAGGCTCAGATATTGCATATGTAATATCAAAGGCAGCACAGACAGAGGATGTGGCAGTTATCATAGAGGGAAATCACAGCTGTATGACAGCCAGAGGAATAAAGAAGCCGGGCAGTAAAACGATGACAACAACATTTAGAGGACGCTTTGAAACAGATCAGGCACTTGTAAATAAGCTGCTTATGATGTACAGCGCCAGCAGATAGATATTGATGGAGGGATAGACTTATGAAGAACAAGAAAGAAGCTGTTGTGGTATTTAGTGGAGGACAGGACAGCACAACCTGCCTTTTATGGGCGTTAAAGAAATATGAGAATGTAATTGCTGTTTCATTTGATTATGGACAGAGACATGCCTTAGAGCTTAAATGCGCAAAGGAGATAGCGGAAAAATTTGGTGTGGAGCATCATATACTTGATATGGGACTTCTTAACCAGCTTGCACCAAATTCACTTACAAGAAACGATATTAAGGTGGATGAGAATGCCCCTTCAGTGGGAACGCCAAATTCGTTTGTAGATGGAAGAAACTTGGTTTTTCTTACATTTGTAGCAATATTTGCCAAACAGAGGGGAATATCTGATATAATAACCGGAGTATCCCAAAGTGACTTCTCCGGATATCCGGATTGCAGGGATGTGTTTATTAAATCGCTCAATACTACACTTAATCTTGCTATGGATTATGAGTTCGATATAATAACACCTCTTATGTGGATTGATAAGATGGAGACGTGGAAGCTTGCCGATGAGCTCGGTGGACTTGATGTTATTACGGACATGACACTCACCTGCTACAATGGCATAAAGGGTCAGGGCTGTGGACATTGCCCATCATGTAAGCTTCGCAAAAACGGATATGATCGATACATGAAGTACAAGGAGGATCATAAATAATTATGAAAAAAATGCTGTTCATCATGAATCCCAAGGCCGGGAGAACAACCTTGAAGAATTCTCTGGTGGATGTGCTTGAGGTGTTCTGTAATCATGATTATGCGGTAAGAACCTATATTACAAAGTCTGCAGATGATGCAGAACAGATTGTCTGTGAGGAGGGTTCTGATTATGATGTGATTGTATGTGCCGGAGGTGATGGTACTCTTGGAAATACAGTTACGGGATTTATGAAGAGTAATTTGAAGGTGCCTCTTGGTTATATACCTTGTGGCTCTACAAATGATTTTGCAAAAAGCATGGATATTCCAAGGGAGGCCGTGGGGGCGGCAGAAATGATTGTAAAGGCCGACCCGTTTTCTATTGATATAGGCAGCTTGAATGATAAGCATTTTGTGTATGTTGCTGCATTTGGTATTTTTTCGGATACATCATACGCGACGCCTCAGAATATGAAGAACATTTTCGGACACGCAGCATATGTCCTTCAGGGTATGATGAGCCTTACCAACATGCCTTCCTATAAGCTTAAGGTTACCGTGGATGGAGAGGAGCAGGAGGGTGAGTTCATGTTCGGAATGGTATCAAACTCTGTTTCTATCGGCGGTTTTCGGAGTATAACAAGAAAGGGCGTAGAATTTGATGACGGACTGTTTGAGGGACTGCTCATCAGAACCATGAAGACTCCGGCTGACCTTGAGAGAGTTGTAAGGGCACTACTTACCGGTGATGTGAATGAGAAAAATATGGTATCCTTTAGAGCCCACAGAGTAAAGGTTGAATCAGAGGAGCCGATTGCATGGACTTGTGACGGAGAATATGGCGGAGAATACACAGAAACAAAGATTCATATACACAGGAAGGCAGTGGATATGCTTGTAGTACAGGAAAGCGAGGAAATATAGAATATGGGTAAGTATTTTGGAACAGATGGCTTCAGAGGTGAGGCAAATGTTGATCTTACAGTGGAGCATGCTTATAAGGTAGGAAGATATCTGGGATATTATTATGGTAAAAAGCATGATGACGGAAAGGCTCATGTTGTTATTGGAAAGGACACAAGACTTTCAAGCTATATGTTTGAGTATGCCCTCGTATCAGGGCTTACAGCAAGTGGCGCGGATGTGTATCTTATGCATGTAACGCCGACCCCCAGCGTGTCATATATAGTCAGAACAGGTGATTTTGACTGTGGTATTATGATATCTGCAAGTCACAACCCATACTATGACAATGGCATAAAGGTGATAAATGGTCAGGGCTACAAGCTGGAGGCTTCCGTTGAAAATGAGATAGAGGCATATATCGATGGACTGCTCCCTGAGATTCCATTTGCCACAAGGGACAATATAGGAAAGACAACGGATTACACGATGGGACGTAACAGATATATAGGTTATCTGCTTACAATTCCGACAAGACCGTTTAAGGGGATGAGAATTGGACTTGACTGTGCAAATGGAGCATCATATCTTGTTGCAAAGTCCGTTTATGATGCCCTTGGTGCAAAAACCTATGTAATAAACAATGAACCGAATGGAACAAACATAAACACGGATTGTGGCTCCACTCATATTGAGAAGCTGCAGGCCTTTGTCAAGGAAAAGGGACTGGATGTGGGATTTGCCTTTGATGGAGATGCAGACAGATGTCTTGCTGTGGATGATAAGGGTGAGATCGTTGACGGCGACAAGATACTGTATGTGTGTGGGCGTTACTTAAAGGATAAGGGCGAACTGAATAACAACACAATTGTCACAACCATCATGTCAAATATCGGACTTTATAAGGCTCTTGATAAAAAGGGTATAAATTATGAAAAGACAGCTGTAGGTGACAAGTATGTATTTGAAAATATGATGGAAAATGGTCACTCTATAGGCGGTGAGCAGTCAGGTCATATTATCTTTTCCAAATATGCAACAACAGGAGATGGCGTCCTCACCTCACTTATGATTATGGAGACTATCTTAGGACGAAAGGTTAAGCTGTCAGAGCTGTTTAACAGCCTCACAATATATCCACAGCTCCTTGTAAATGTTAGAGTATCAAGCAAGGACGAGGTTATGAATGATGCAGATATTCTTGCACTCAATGATGAAATATCATCTGAGCTGGGGGACGATGGAAGAATTCTTCTTAGAAGCAGTGGTACAGAGCCGGTAGTAAGAGTCATGGTCGAGGCAGCTACAGATGAGCTGTGCAATCAATATGTCTATAAAATGGTAGATCTTATTAAGGCAAAGGGGTACCAGATTTCCTAGTAGTCAGATGAATATATCTATTCAGAAGATAATTAGACTGTTGACAGAAGCGGACAGTCACTGTAATAATGATTAAAGTACAAAAAATAAAGCGAGGTATAGAGATGAGCAGAGATAAGTACGAAAGTCCATTGTGTGAAAGATATGCAAGTAAGGAAATGCAGTATATTTTTTCTCCTGACATGAAGTTTAAGACATGGAGAAAGCTTTGGATAGCTCTTGCTGAGACAGAGAAGGAGCTTGGACTTAAGGATGAGAATGGCAATCCAAGAATAACAGACGAGCAGATTGCTGAGCTTAAGGCGCACGCTGATGACATCAATTATGATGTGGCTAAGGAAAGAGAGAAGCTTGTAAGACATGATGTTATGAGCCATGTATATGCATATGGTGTTCAGTGCCCTGAGGCTGCCGGTATTATCCATCTTGGAGCAACAAGCTGCTATGTAGGAGATAATACAGATGTAATCGTTATGACAGAGGCATTAAAGCTTGTCAGAAAGAAGCTTATCAATGTAATCGATGAGCTTTCAAAATTTGCAAGAACATACAAGGATCTTCCTACTCTTGCATTTACACATTTTCAGCCTGCACAGCCTACCACAGTTGGAAAGCGTGCTACACTCTGGATTCAGGAGTTACTCCTTGACCTTTCAGATATAGAGTACATGATAGACCAGCAGAAGCTTCTTGGCTCAAAGGGCACAACAGGAACTCAGGCAAGCTTTTTGGAGCTTTTTGGCGGGGATCACGAGACGGTCAGAAAGATCGATGACAAGATTGCCCAGAAGATGGGATTTAGCCAGTGCTATCCTGTATCGGGACAGACATACTCAAGAAAGGTAGATTCAAGGGTACTTAACGTTCTTTCAGGCATCGCACAGAGTGCTCACAAGTTCTCAAATGATATAAGACTTCTTCAGCACTTAAAGCAGATTGAGGAGCCATTCGAGAAGAATCAGATTGGTTCATCTGCAATGGCGTACAAGAGAAATCCAATGAGAAGTGAAAGAATTGCTTCCCTTGCAAATTATGTAATGGCAGACGCCCTTAATCCTGCAATTACTGCTGCAACACAGTGGTTTGAGAGAACACTTGATGATTCAGCTAACAAGCGTATATCAGTTCCTGAGGCCTTTTTGGCAGTTGACGGAATTCTCGATCTCTATCTCAATGTTGTTGACGGCCTTGTTGTATATGATAAGGTTATTTACCAGTGCTTTATGAAGGAGATTCCTTTCATGGCAACAGAGAATATTATGATGGATGCCGTTAAGCGTGGTGGAAATCGTCAGGAGCTTCATGAGAAGATAAGAGAGTATTCTATGCTTGCCGGCGAGCAGGTTAAGAAGTATGGAAATGAGAATGATCTTGTTGACCGTATTGCTGCAGACCCGGATTTTGGTATGACAAAGGAAGAAATAGTATCAATATTGGAGCCAAAGAATTTTGTGGGCCGTGCTCCGCAGCAGACTGCAGAGTTCCTTGACGAAGTTGTTCAGCCTATACTGGATGCAAACAGCGATATACTTGGCGTAAAGGCAGAGATTAACGTGTAATCTTCCTATAGCCTAATACAATTGTTATAAGATGAGCTCTTCAATTGATCTGATGTGAAGCATTTTCACGGCAGTTGAAGAGCTCGTTTTATGTGGAAGGAGATATTATGAAATATTCTGAGATTGCAGAAGGATTATTTATTGAACGACCAAACAGGTTTATTGCAAAGGTAAGGCTTGGAGATGATGTAGAGACCGTTCATGTGAAAAACACCGGAAGGTGCAAGGAGCTTCTTATTCCCGGCAAATCCGTTGTAAGACTGGATGCACCGGGAAATCCCTCAAGGAAGACAAAGTATGACCTGGTTTCTGTATACAAGGACAATTTTGGCTGGATAAACATCGACAGTCAGGCTCCAAACAAGGTGGTTTATGAGTGGCTTTGCAGGCAGGATTATGATTATGTTAAGCCGGAGTATACATTTGGAAATTCCAGAATTGATTTCTATATGGAAAAGCAGGGAAAGAAATATCTCATGGAGGTTAAGGGGTGTATCCTTGAGGTAGATGGTATAGGATATTTTCCTGATGCACCTACAGAAAGGGGAGTTAAGCATGTAAAGGAGCTAATAAAAGCGAAAGAGCAGGGCTATGAGTGTATAATTGCATTTGTTATACAGATGGAAGGTGTGTATGAGGTAAGACCAAATGTAACGATGCAAAAGGAGTTTGGCGATGTCATGGAGGCTGCTGGTAGGGCAGGCGTTCAGGTTCTGTTTCTTCCCTGCAGAGTAGGTTATGACAGTCTTGATATAGCTTTCGAATAAGTACATGTGAGGGCTGACTGCATTTTTGTCGTATTTTTTTGTGTTTAGGGCAAATAATGCATTTCTAATTGTAAGAATAGCTTTACATATATTTCATAAGTGATATAATGTTTTAGTAACTGAGCCTAAATAGGCTTAGTATCAATATGCTTTGAAAGCGAGGATAAATTACTATGGTAAGAGCGGTTGTTGGAGCCAATTGGGGCGACGAAGGTAAGGGAAAGATAACAGACATGTTAGGACAGGAATCCGATATCATTGTCAGATTCCAGGGCGGTGCCAATGCAGGTCATACAATTATCAATGACTATGGCAAGTTTGCTTTACATACACTTCCTTCAGGAGTGTTCTATGACCATACAACAAGTATCATTGGTAATGGCGTTGCACTTAACATACCTGTACTCTTTAAGGAGATAAAGGATATAACAGACAGAAACGTACCAATGCCTAAGATTCTTGTGTCAGACAGAGCACAGATGGTTATGCCATACCACATTCTCTTTGATGAGTATGAGGAGGAGAGACTTGCAGGCAAGTCATTTGGATCAACAAAGTCAGGAATCGCTCCGTTTTATTCAGATAAATACGCAAAGATTGGTTTTCAGGTTAGTGAGCTCTTTGATGAGGAGTCACTTATGGAGAAGATCGAGAGAGTCATTGTTCAGAAGAACATTCTTCTTGAGAATCTTTATCACAAACCACTTTTGAAGGCGCAGGATATATTTGATACACTTATGGAGTACAAAGAGATGGTTGCTCCATATGTATGTGATGTTTCAGCATTCCTTTATGATGCAATCAAGGAGGGAAAGAATATTCTTCTTGAGGGCCAGCTTGGTTCACTTAAGGATCCTGATCACGGAATATATCCTATGGTTACCTCATCTTCAACACTTGCTGCATACGGAGCAATAGGTGCAGGTATACCACCATATGAGATTAAGCAGATAATCACCGTATGTAAGGCATATTCAAGTGCAGTGGGTGCAGGAGAGTTTGTAAGTGAGATATTTGGTGATGAGGCAGATGAGCTGAGACGCCGAGGCGGCGACGGCGGAGAGTACGGTGCTACAACAGGAAGACCAAGAAGAATGGGTTGGTTCGACTGTGTTGCATCAAAGTACGGCTGTCGTATCCAGGGCACAACAGATGTTGCATTTACAGTGCTTGACGTACTTGGATATCTCGATGAGATTCCTGTATGTGTTGCGTATGATATAGATGGCGAGATTACAACAGATTTCCCAACTACTTCAAAGCTTAAGATTGCAAAGCCTGTATATGAGACTCTTCCGGGCTGGAAGTGCGATATAAGAGGTATAAAGACCTATGAGGAGCTTCCGGAGAACTGTAGAAGGTATATTGAGTTTGTGGAGGATAAGCTTGGCTTCCCAATCACAATGATTTCAAACGGTCCTGGAAGAAAAGATATTATCTACAGAAATGCAAAGTAACAGTGAGACAAATGTGATATATATAAAAAATCATCGGAGATGAAGGTTCGTCTCCGATGATTTTTTGTTTATCAAAGTGTTATACAATAACTTTCGCTACATATCAGCGAAGGCTTCGCCGCGGCCTTATTGAAATAGAAACATTTGCTTCCTTTGGCTGATTTAGCTTTATCCTGAGCTTTTTCATAACCCATATGTAAGCCGGAATGAGAAACAGATCAGCACATATCCAGGCAAGGGGACTTGCAATAGCTACACATATGAAACCAAAGTGAGGCACCAGGAAAAAGCCTGCAACTGAACGGGCAATCATTTCACATATACCTGCTATTATGGCAAATGCTGAATAGCCCAGTCCCTGTATCATAAATCGAAAGATGTTTACACATGCAAGGAATGTGTAGAAGGCAGAATTGCCCACAATAAACTGGTATATATATCCAATAAGCTGCGTCTGGCTTTTCTTTACAAATAAAAGGGCAAGCTGTCTGCCGAATATTAATAGCACGGTGAAAGCAATGAAAGAATATATGATGCCAAGCTTAACACAGGCTACCAGACCCTCATTCACTCTGTCAAGCTTCCTTGCGCCTACATTCTGTCCCCCATAGGTTGCCATAGTTGATCCCATGGCATCAAAAGGACAGCACATAAACATGCTTATCTTAGTGCCGGCAGAAACTGCTGCTACGTAGGTCGAACCCATATCGTTGACAGCAGTCTGAAGAATTACACTTCCGATTGCTGTTATACTGTACTGGATGCCCATTGGAACACCCATGCCAAGAAGCTTTGCAATGTGTTTAGGACTAAAGGTCCAGTCTTCCCTTGTAAAAGCAAGATATTTCAGCTTCTTTGTCATATATATCGTACATATGATTCCTGAAAGAGCCTGTGATGATACGGTAGCTATGGCTGCACCGGCAACTTTAAGGGGTGCTACAAGTATAAGGTCAAGTATTATGTTAACTAATGACGAGCCTACAAGGAATATAACAGGTGTTACGCTGTCGCCAAGGGATCTTAATATTCCTGCTGTTAAGTTGTAAAGGAAGGTTGCAGGTATTCCCAGGAATATGATCAGTATGTATATGTAAGCGTCATCAATAATGTTGTCCGGCGTTCTAAGGAGCTTTAGTATGTCTCTGGTGTACATGCTGATTACGATGGTAAGAACGGCTGCCAGTGCAACAGATGACCATATGCTGTTTATAATAAAGGTTTTAAGCTCCTTTACATCCTTTGCTCCGTAGGACTGAGCAACAGGAATGGCAAATCCATTACATATTCCTATGCAAAAGCCAAGAATCATAAAGTTTATGCTTCCTGTTGAACCGACTGCGGCAAGGGCATCTGTTCCGAGCTTTTGACCAACTATAACCGAGTCGACCATGTTGTAGAACTGCTGGAATATAAGCCCAAACAAAAGAGGGAGACCAAAGCTTAGTATTAAGCTGGATGGTTTTCCCTGGGTGAGATCCTTTGAACCGCTTATATAGGATAGTATTTTTTTCATTGTTTTACCTCGAATTATTTCAAAAATTTCTTCTTTTGCTAGTTATACATCATTTAAAAAATTAATATATGGAAAAATGGGGAGTATAAGTGGTAAAATGTAAACACGTGTGGCAGATATATTCACATATAAATAGACTGCTCTGCAAGGATGGTTATATACCTGCCACGCAAAGCAGTACAACTTGAAAAAGGAATATATGTATGAGTAAAAAAGACAGGAAAAAGACAGCTAATATAAGCAGTGTAAAGAATAATACCTCAAAGGCATACAGACAGAGACTGCTGCTAAAGCAGGCAGATGCTTTGACGGCAGAGCTTTTAAAGGTCAGGCAGGAGGAGGAAAACTATGCCTTAGATGGAGTAATCAGACAAAGGGTATTTAAAAGAAAAGGAACAAGGGTTGCGCTCAGAGTAGTTGGAGCCGTGTTCTTTGTCATCGGTGTTATGCTTATGTGGTGGGCTATGGGAGGCAGCTACAGGATTGTTAAGATGATATTTGCAATGACGTCACTAACCTACAGCTTTTATGTCATAAGGGCATCTTTTAGGAGCTCTGCCTATGACGCAACCTATTTGTTTGGTAATGATGTAATTACAATACTTCAAAAAAAAGGCAGCAGAGTTATACCATACTCAGCTGTTACAGGATATACAATTATTGAGCCTGATCCGGAGATGAAGTATTACATACTAAAGTTCGACCGGGGAAAGGAAAGCTTTATCGTTCCATTTGCCGGTGCAAAGGGCAAATGTGAGGCTGCATATAATATGCTGAAGGAAAGGGTGAATACAGGTGAAGAACAGGATACTTGATATATTACAGCACGCTGATGGGTATGTTTCAGGACAACAGCTCTGCGAGCTCCTTGGTGTGTCGAGAACTGCAGTCTGGAAAAATATCAATTCTCTGAAAAAACAGGGATATGTTATTGAAGGTGTGAATAACAAGGGATACCGTCTTGTCAATTCTCCGGATGTGATTACAAAGGATAAGATATATGAGCACTTAAGGACTGATATATTTGCCAGAGATATAACATACTATGATGAAACAGACTCAACAAATACGAGGGCGAAGCTGGCAGCAGAAGAATGGGCTGTGCACGGAGCACTCTTTGTTGCAAACAGACAAAATGCCGGCAAAGGAAGGAAGGGTCACAGCTGGAATTCAGACAAGGGTACCACAATATCAATGACATACCTGCTTAAGCCATCGGTTGACATATCATGTGTGTCAGCTATAACAATTGTGTCGGCTGTAGCCATTGCGAGGGCCTTTGACAGGGTGAAGGGGCTTAAGCCTCAGATAAAGTGGCCAAATGATGTACTGTCAAATGGGAAGAAGCTTGTGGGTATCCTTACTGAGATGAGCTCAGAGGGTCTTGATATCAATTATGTAGTTGTTGGAATAGGAATAAATGTGTACAACAGCCAGTTCCCGGAGGATATAGCGGACAAGGCTACGTCCATATTCATTGAAAATGGTGAGGGATATGACAGGTCAAGGCTTATAGCAGAGATTTCCAATGAATTTGAGGTGCTTTACAATGAGTTTGTAAAGAATAAGAATCTTGAGTTTATTGTGGATGAGTACAACAGCTACCTTGTAAGTAAGGATAGACAGGTTTACGTCATAGAAGGAGACAAACGAACAGAATATACTGCGCTAGGACTTTCACCTGATGGTGGACTTCTTGTGAAGGATGAACAGGGGGCTACGCATAACATAATATCAGGAGAGGTTTCTGTTCGCGGAATATACGGTTATGTGTAGTTACAAAAAAAGGTAGAAATATAGATGTTTATGGTTTATAATCGGCAGTGATAACAAATTAAGAGAACATACAATCAATGGAGGGCATATCATATGGAAAAGATTCAGATGACTACACCAATAGTAGAGATGGACGGGGATGAGATGACAAGAATACTTTGGCAGTTTATCAAGGATGAGCTTATTTATCCTTTTATTGATCTTAAGTCAGAGTACTATGATCTTGGACTTGTTCACAGAAATGAGACAGATGATAAGGTAACATTTGATTCTGCATATGCAACACAGAAGTACGGCGTTGCTGTTAAGTGCGCAACAATCACACCAAATGCAGCAAGAGTAAAGGAATACAATCTGAAGGAGATGTGGAAGAGTCCGAATGGAACAATAAGAGCTATCCTTGATGGTACAGTATTTAGAGCTCCTATTGTTGTAAAGGGAATTGAACCATGTGTAAAGAACTGGAAGAAGCCAATCACTATAGCAAGACATGCGTATGGCGATGTGTACAAGAGTGTGGAGATTGATGTTCCGGGAGCAGGTACTGCAGAGCTTGTCTTTACAGGTGAGGATGGACAGGTAATAAAGGAGACAATCCATAAGTTTGATGGTCCTGGTGTTATTCAGGGACAGCACAACATAGATAAGTCAATAGCAAGCTTTGCAAGAAGCTGCTTTAACTATGCTCTTGATACAAAGCAGACTCTATGGTTTGCAACAAAGGATACTATATCAAAGAAGTACGATCACACATTTAAGGATATCTTCCAGGAGATATTTGATTCAGAGTACAAGGAGAAGTTTGATGCAGCAGGTATCGAGTATTTCTACACACTGATAGATGACGCCGTGGCAAGAGTTATGAAGAGTGAGGGCGGTTATATCTGGGCATGTAAGAACTATGATGGTGACGTTATGAGTGATATGATTTCATCAGCGTTTGGTTCACTTGCAATGATGACATCCGTTCTCGTATCACCGGATGGAAAGTACGAGTATGAGGCTGCCCATGGAACCGTTATGAGACACTACTACAAGCACCTTGCAGGTGAGGAGACATCTACAAACTCCGTTGCGACTATATTTGCATGGTCAGGTGCACTTAGAAAGCGTGGAGAGCTTGATGGAATCGATGCTCTTTGTGATTTCGCTGATAAGCTTGAGGCTGCAACGATTAAGACTATTGAGGATGGTAAGATGACAAAGGATCTTGCGCTTATCACCACACTTGAGAATCCTATAGTATTAAATAGTGAGGACTTTATTAAAGCAATCAGAGAGACTCTCGAGGCAATGCTTTAAGAATTATAATAATTTGATAACTTACCTCCACGGACTGAAGTTTGCTGTGGAGGTTTTGTTTATATAATCATCATTGGATGAAAGGATTATATATGAATGGGCTTCGGAATAATTTTTGGAGGTAGAACTATGAGCAAAGAAGTACTTGAGGTAATAAAGACAAGAAGCTCTGCGAGAGCGTACAGCGGCGATGAGGTGCCACAGGATATTCTTATGAGGGTGATTGAGGCCGGACTTCAGTCTCCTACCGGTATGAATTTGAAGGAGATACATTTTAGTGTTGTAAAGGGAGATCATGCTATTCTTGGGGAGCTTGATGAGGAGAAGAGACTTCTTCGCGGTCAGGGCAGGCTTGAGCATAATTTCTTCTATGAGGCGCCTGTACTGATTATTCTCAGCGCACAGGATGACGCCAAATGGAACAAGGTTGACTCGGGAATTGCGGTTATGGCTATGTCACTGGCAGCAGAGAGCCTTGGACTTGGAAGCCTTATAATAGGCTGCATATATGATGCAATGCACGGCGAAAAGAAGGCATATTTTGACAAGGCATTTGACATTCCGGAGGGTTATTCCTTTCAGATAGCACTGGCTGTTGGTTATAAGACAGATGACAAGACTCCTCATACATATGAAGTGGATTCTCAGGTGAGCTATATAGATTAGGCATGTCCACCTTTTCGCTGGATTAGGTATGTCCACCTTTTAGCTGCCGGCTTTAGGGCAGCTAAAAGGGTAAGGTTGCATAATCTATTTAAATGTGGTATATTTTAGTGGAATTTTGTGGTACAAAATAGAAGAGGGAGAATGTGTATTAATATTTAGACTGATAGCACATTCTTTATTTTTTGCGTATAGGAGATAGGAACATGACAATAACAGACGAAACAATTGATTATGTTGGAATTCTTGCCAAGCTTGAGCTCTCATCTGAAGAGAAGGAGCAGGCAAAGAAGGATATGTCGGACATGCTTGATTACGTGAGTAAGCTTAACGAGCTTGACACAGAGGGAGTTGATGCAATGAGTCACACATTCCCATATAACAATGTATTCCGTGAGGATGTTGTAGTTAATGGAGATGATAGAGAGAATATGCTTAAGAATGCGCCGGAGCAGAAGGATGGCTGCTACAAGGTGCCGAAGACATTTGACTAGGAGGTAGGCTGAAGTGAATTTAATGGGTATGACAGCCGTAGAGCTGGGAAAAGCTATTAAAGAAGGCAAGGTAAGTGTTATGGAAGCTACACAGGCATGCCTTGACTCTATTGAGGCTTGCGAGAAGGATTTAAACTGCTTTGTTACTGTTGATCGAGAGGGTGCACTGAAACAGGCCGAGGAGATTCAGAGAAGGATAGACGGCGGGGAGCTTACAGGTCCTCTTGCCGGAGTTCCGATTGCTATAAAGGACAATATGTGTCAGGAGAATGTGCAGACAAGCTGTTCATCAAAGATTCTTGGTAATTTTTATCCTACATTTTCAGCCGGAGCAGTGCTTGCACTTCAGGAAGCAGGAATGGTTATTGTAGGACATACAAATATGGATGAGTTCGCCATGGGAAGTACTACAGAGACTTCATATTTTGGTGAGACAAAGAATCCGTGGGATCTGACAAGAGTTCCGGGTGGTTCATCAGGTGGTTCAGCGGCAGCAGTAGCCGGTGAGGAGGTGCCTTGTGCTCTTGGTTCTGATACAGGCGGTTCAATCAGACAGCCTGCTTCATTCTGCGGAGTTACAGGTATTAAACCAACCTACGGTAGAGTGTCAAGATACGGCCTTATCGCATACGGTTCATCTCTTGATCAGATCGGACCTCTTGCAAAGAATGTTGAGGACTGTGCCACAATTCTTGAGGTTATTTCACAGTATGATAAGAAGGATTCAACCTCTGTTAACAGAGATGACAATGATTTTACATCGGCGCTTGTTGATGATGTAAATGGGCTTAAGATTGGTCTTCCAAGAGATTACTTTACAGAGGGACTTGAGCCTGAGATAAAGGAAGCGATACTGGGTGTCGCAAAAGCACTTGAATCCAAGGGCGCTGTGGTTGAAGAGTTTGATCTTGGCATGGTAGAGTATGCAATTCCTGCATATTACATTATAGCTTCAGCGGAGGCCAGCTCAAACCTGGAGAGATTTGACGGAGTTAAGTATGGCTACAGAACAGAGGAATATACAGATCTTCACAACATGTACAAGAAGAGCCGTTCAGAAGGCTTTGGCCCTGAGGTTAAGAGAAGAATTATGCTCGGTTCCTTTGTACTTAGCTCAGGATACTATGATGCATACTATGTAAAGGCTCTTAAGGCAAAGGCACTTATCAAGCAGGCCTATGACAAGGCCTTTGAGAAATATGACATTATTCTTGGACCGGTTGCTCCGACAACAGCCCTAAAGCTTGGAGAGTCACTTTCAGATCCAATAAAAATGTACCTTGGAGATGTATATACCGTACCTGTAAACCTTGCAGGACTTCCGGGTATATCCTTCCCATGCGGAACAGACAAAAGCGGTATGCCTATTGGTGCGCAGATTGTTGGAAACGCATTTGATGAGAAGACTATTATCAGAGCAGCTTATGCTTATGAAAAGACAACTGAGTATAAGAGACCTTCCATGGTCACAGAAAGGGGGCTGTAGTATATGGCAAAGACATATGAAACAGTCATTGGACTTGAGGTTCATGTAGAGCTGGCAACAAAGACAAAGATATTCTGCGGATGCAGTACTGAATTTGGCGGTGCACCTAATACACACACATGTCCGGTATGTACAGGTATGCCGGGTTCACTCCCTGTTCTTAACAGAGAGGTTGTAAACAAGGCAATCTCCGTAGGTCTTGCAACAAATTGTAAGATTACACAGAACTGTAAGTTTGACAGAAAGAATTATTTTTATCCGGACAACCCACAGAATTATCAGATTTCCCAGCTTTACTATCCGATATGCAGAGATGGAAAGGTTGAAATAGAGGTTGACGGAGTAAAGAAATATGTGAGAATACACGAGATACATATGGAGGAGGATGCAGGAAAGCTGGTTCATGATCCATATACAGACAGCTCACTTGTAGACTTTAACCGTTCCGGTGTACCTCTTATTGAGATCGTGTCAGAGCCTGACATGAGATCAGCAGAGGATGTAATTGCTTATCTTGAGAAGCTGAGACTTATTATCCAGTATCTTGGAGCATCAGATTGTAAGCTCAACGAGGGCTCAATGCGTGCTGATGTCAATCTGTCCGTAAGAGAGGTTGGCTCCACGGAGTTTGGAACACGTACAGAGACAAAGAATCTCAATTCATTCAAGGCCATTGCCCGTGCAATTGAGAATGAAAGAGAGCGACAGATAGATCTTCTTGAGGCTGGTGAAAAGGTCGTTCAGGAGACAAGAAGATGGGATGATGCAAAGGAATATTCATATCCTATGCGTTCCAAGGAGGATGCTCAGGATTACAGATACTTCCCGGACCCGGATCTTGTTCCAATATATATCAGTGATGAGTGGCTCGCTGAGGTGAGGGCTGCCCAGCCTGAGTTTAGAGACGAGAAGAAGATCAGATATAAGGAAGAGTACGCAATTCCGGATTATGATATCGATATTATTACCGGCTCAAAGAAAATGGCTGATCTATTTGAGCACGCTATTGAGCTTGGGGCTCCTGCAAAGAAGGTTTCTAACTGGCTTATGGGTGAGACAATGCGTCTCATGAAGGAGCATAGCGTTGACCCTGATGATCTTACATTTTCAGCTGAGAATCTTGCAAAGCTTATTAAGCTTGTAGATGACAGAGTGATAAATGGCTCGGTGGCAAAGGAAGTATTCGAGAAGGTATTTGCGGACAATATTGATCCGGAAGCTTATGTAGGCGAGCATGGTCTTGCAACGGTTCAGGATGATGGTGCATTAAAGCAGGCATGCCAGGCCGCCATCGATGCAAATCCTAAGGCAGTGGAGGACTACAGAGGCGGAAAAGAGAAGGCTCTTGGCGCTCTTGTAGGTCAGGTTATGAAAGCTATGAAGGGAAAAGCAGATCCGGGATCTGTCAATAAGATGCTTAAGGAGATGTTGTAGTATGGAAGGTAGTAGAAGAGTAAGAAAAAGAGACACTTACAAGCGTCTTATCACCTTTGGCGAAGCAGTTGTGCTTGTAGCGATAGAGCTTATCCTTTTTGGTATTATGTGGTATAGGGACTACGAGGTTACACTTCAGATGCCATTCTTTAGACGAGGTAACTGGGCCGTAATCGGAATGTATGGTATCATAGTAATCCTATTTACTAAGCTGTACGGCGGATACAGAGTAGGCTTTTTCAGATTGCTTGATATTATATACTCACAGCTACTTGCCCTTGTATGTGCAAATGTTGTGGCATATCTCCAGCTTTGTATTATATGCCGGGACTATGTTAATCCAACACCGCTCCTTAAGGTGACCGGAATTGAGGTTGTAGTAATACTTCTGTGGTTATTTGGGTGCAGATTATTATATGCAAAGGTTTACCCCCCGAGACATCTGCTCCTTGTGTATGGATATAAAACTCCTATGGAATTCATTGAAAAGATCAATGCCAGAAAGGATAAATATATCATTGAGGACAGAATTCATGTAAGTGAGGGCGAGGCAGCAATAAAGGAGAAGATACTTCAGTATGATGGAGTAATCATATGTGAAACGAAGGCTTATATAAGAAATGAGCTTGTAAAGTACTGCTTTGAGAATTCAATCAGATCTTATGTGGTGCCGAAGCTTTCAGACATAATTATTCTTGGCGCAGAGCCTATCCATCTCTTTGACACACCACTTCTTCTTTCAAGAAACCAGGGACTTACCGGTGGGGATATGATTGCAAAGAGAATAATGGATTTGGTGTGTGCGTTTATACTACTTATTATTGCTTCTCCGTTTATGCTTATCTCTGCTCTTGCAATATGGCTTTATGATAAAGGTCCGGTTTTCTATAAGCAGGACAGATTAACGCTTAATGGCAAGGTGTTTAAGATTATCAAGTTCAGAAGCATGAAGATTGATTCTGAGGTCAACGGAGCCCAGCTGGCAAAGAAGGAGGATGATAGAATTACTCCTGTGGGCAAGGTGCTTAGAAAGCTTCATTTGGATGAGCTTCCTCAGCTGTTTAACATCTTAAAGGGAGAAATGTCTCTTGTAGGACCAAGACCTGAGAGGCCGGAGATTGCTGAGTTATACAAAAAGACTTTTCCTGAGTTTGATTACAGACTTAAGATGAAGGCCGGTCTTACAGGATATGCCCAGGTTTACGGAAAGTATAATACAACTCCAAGAGACAAGGTGAAGCTGGATCTTACTTATTATGAACAGTATTCATTGTGGTTGGATATTAAGCTTATGCTTCTGACTGTCAAGATTATGTTCCAGAAGGAAACATCAGAGGGCGTGGCATCAAATATGACAACAGCGCTCAGAGATGGTGGAAGTGTGCAGGTTCCATCTCCCGTCAATATTAAACCGGAAGGCCTTGATGAGACAGAGGATTCCTTTTACGAGCTGGGCAGTGGGCAGGCTGTAATGCCGGATAATAAAGAAAAATAGTTTCGTGTATGATTAAAGTTTATTGCGTAGGTGGACTGTATGACTGAAAAAAGAGTATCTGTAGTAATTCCCACATACAACAGCACAAAAACAATAGAAAGTGCAATTGAGTCTGTGCTTGCACAGAGTGTGCCTGTGGAAATAATAGTAGTAGATGACTGCTCTACAGATGACACAGAAAAAAAGCTTGCTAAGTATAAAAAAGAAGGTCTTGTAAGAGTTATTAGAAATGAAACAAATATGGGAGTTGCCATGTCAAGGAATATTGGTGTGGAAAATGCAACCTGTCCGTATGTGGCATTCCTTGACTCGGATGATATGTGGAGGCCTGACAAGCTTGAAAAACAGCTGAAGCTTATTGAACAATCCGGAGCAGTAGTCTGCTCTACGGCAAGAGAGCTTATCAATGAGGATGGAAGCAGCACCGGCAGAGTAATTGATGTTCCGGAATTAATTTCATACAAAATGCTTCTTAAGGGCAATGTGATTAATTGTTCATCTGTAGTTGCCCTTAAGGAGGTGTTAAGAAAATATCCTATGGGAAATGATGATATACATGAGGACTACATTTGCTGGCTGTCCATACTTAGAGAATATAGGACAGCAGTAGGAGTAAATGAACCACTTTTGCTTTATCGTCAGGTGAGAGGCAGTAAATCAGGCTCAAAGCTTTCTTCTGCAAAAAAGACCTTTGCAGTATATAGAAAAATGGGCTTTGGTTTTATAAAAAGCTGCGTGTATTTCGTATGCTATGCAGTAAACGGTGTGGTAAAGTATTTTATGTAACATTACAGTAGAGAAAAGATGATTGTTTAGTCGGAGAAGTATTATGGCAGATAACAATGAAACAAAAAGAGGCCCGGGCAGACCTACAGAAAAAAGGAAGGATACTGTATTAAGGCTTAGAATAGATGCAGAAACCCATAAAAAGCTGAGTGACTACGCTGCAAAGCAGGATGTGTCAATGTCTGAGCTTGTAAGGGCAGCGATTGAAGAGATCATAGTCAGGGAAAAGGAAAAGAACAGTCACAGCAAGAAAAAGCAGTAGTGACATAAAAAGTCCGGCAATGCGGAAGACCCATTTGCCGGACTTTTTTTCTGAGCTCTATTTTGAAGCTTTATAAAGTATAACCATTTTTCACCAGAAGCTCTCTTGCTGAATCAATGGAATCGTTGCCGGTTGCATTCTTGATAGGAGCGAATTCCTTTTCTCTGTCAACCTCAAAAGGAAGACAGGTTCCCATATATGCAATCATATCGAGAGCTAAGGTTTCAAATTTGTAGCCATTTGGCTCGGATGGCTTTACAAGCTCCCCGTCATCACCTATATAAGGTATTGCCTTCTTAACAATGTGGAGTGGCATATTCTCATTCATAATGCTCATAAGCCTGTCGATAGGGAAAATATAATTGAGAGTAACTCCATAGTTGTATGCGTAGTCGCCATTCTCGTCCCTCTCATCTCTCATGGCATCAGTGAGCTCGTAGTATTCAACAATATATGGCTTTCCATGATTCGTGCATAACACTCCAACCTTCTCATCCGGATAAGCCTTTCTCACAACCTTTCCTCCTGAAAGGTAACCCTCAGTAATTACCGCACCTAAAAAAACGGGATCCGCTATTCTCTGAAGAACGTTGTCCACAGAAAATACATTTATATACTTAATGTTGTTCTCTGTAAGAGTTCTCAGATGACCGGCCTTGCAAAGAGAAGAGAACCAGCCACCGTTACCATTTGGTGACATAGCTACTTTGCCCTTTTCTTCAAGATAAATCTTGCCGTTAAAGTCGACAGAAGGAACCATCTCCTGTTTAAAGAAATGGATGTATTCCTTATTGTAGCCAAAATAGTCGTGCTCCTCAAAGAACTTTTGTGTATCTTCGTGATTCTTCTCGTTTGTCATGATAAAGAAGTGAATCCACGTACCGGCTTCGCCTACAACATCCATTGTATGCTCAATTAAAAGCTGGAATATAAACACGTCCTTGGTTATACCTACATTAAAGGTTCCCTTTGGACCGGAAAATCCAAGTCTTGTTCCCTGACCTCCTGCAAGAAGAACGAGTGCAAGCTCGCCGGCCTGTATTGATGCGATTCCGGCAGCTTTGTAGCTATCCCTGGCTTTTTCTATGGAATCCATCTGAAGTGCAGCGACGGGAGCAATATCAGACTCAGTTCCTGAGGTATCCTTATTAATCATATCAAGAAGAGAAAAATCAATGTCCTTAATCTGAGCAAGAAGAGCAGACTTTTCCAAATCGCTTAAGGTGTCATAGTACTTAAGCAGATGTAACTGACCATTTTGTTCAAGCAGGTTATATGCGCTTTCGTAATTCATAGAATACTCCTTACCTTTGTATAATCTGTTTATTCATGTTACCTATACTTTTTCTTTACAGCTACAGTATCAGTAAATACTCTCCAAATGTCTTTCAGTCTGATTCTCCGTCCGTTCTCCTTATCGTTGCGACCGTAATCCATGGATATTGGAGCCTCTTCGATGTAATAGCCTAAGTTGTTTGCAGCTACAAGAATTTCTATGTCAAATGCGTAGCCGGATATGGTAAGCTCCTTTGCAATTGGCTTTATCACCTGGCTTTTAAAAAGCTTGATGCCTGTCTGAGTATCATGTACATCAAGATGGAACAAAAGCTTTATCATGAGATAATAGCCGTAGCTCATAATCCGTCTTATCAGAGGATAATTGATCTTTGAATCCGGGTGAAGCTTGGAACCGATAACGATATCTGCATCATTTTTCTTCATCTGTTTCATAAATGGCTTTAACAGAGTAGGGCTAAGCTCAAGATCTGAGTCCAAAAATGCTATATATTTGCCTCGGGCCTTTCCTATACCTGTGGTGATTGCATGTCCTTTACCCTGATTTGTGTCGTAGCCGGCATCCACAATATGTCTGTCGCATGACGCAGCTTCGGAAATAAGGCGCCATGTATCATCTGTGCTGCCGTCATTTACAGCAATAATCTCGTACCTGTGAAGAAAAGTGCTGAGTGTTCGGCTGGTTTCAAGGAGATTGTCCTTTATGTTTTGTGCCTCGTTGTATGCCGGCATCACTACCGACAGAGTAATCTCGTCATTCATTGCCTTGCTCCTATCATGTCAACATTTATGCATTTGAACATAATTACCATATAGTATACTTTTTTGTGCCTTTAGTGTCAAATAGAATAACACATATGTTATATTTATTAATAGAATTTTATTGTGTTGTAAAAATAAGTGATTTAATGTATGATAAAGCGAGGTAACGACAAAATTTTTCTAAGTCAGAGATTGCGCAGATGGAGATGTCGCACGTTAGACAGGCTCACATCTTGTTGCAAGTAACTCTGAGGCGGTATTGGTTGATTATATATAAACAGAGGAGCTTACTATGGGTAAAAACAACAGAAAAGCATCTATGTATGAGGATGATATGGACTGGCTTGACGATGATGATGACTATCTCGATGATTCGGGGCTTATAGGAGCATTGTTGTTCGGTGATAGAAAGAAGAAAAAGAAAAAACCTGCTGTGGCAGAAAAAACTGTGCAGAAAAAGCAGCAGCCAAAGGGTAGTGCAGACAGAGTTGAAAGAAAACCGGATAGAACGATGCAGGGAAACACTTCATCTAAGAAGACTTCGGTTGCAAAGCCTGATTCGGGTGATAGCCAAAAGAACAGAACTCAAAAGCCTGTAAAGGCACATGACGAGTATTATCATGAGGATATTAGAGCAAGAAAGGCTTCCGCTGATGCTCAAAGCAGAAGAAGGGCTGACAGAAACATTGTAATACCGGAGAATGCCAGAAGAAGAACAGAACCACAGCCATCAGAGTCCGTGGATAATCTTTTAAAGCAGGTTAATAACTTAGAGGCGGACACACAGACGAAGCATGAGGAGCTTCGAAGGGCAGCGTGGGAGAGAACTCAGAGAAATGTGGCAAAGGCAAGGGCTGAGGTAGAGCGCCTTGAGCTTGAAAAGGAGCAGAGGGCCGAGGAAGAGGCCAGAAGACAGCGGGTTATGGCTCAGATGCAAAAGCTTCAGGAGGAAGAAGAGGAAGAAGCAAGACTGGAAGCTATTCTTGCTGAAGCGGAAGAGAATGCACCCGTTGACGATGAAGCTGTTCCTGATTCAATCACAGGCAATGAAGCTACTTTCGCTTCAGCTATAGCTGACATAGATGGGGCACATACAGAAGAATCAGATACAGAAGAAACAGCTATAGACGATTTAGATATAGACGATTCAGATATGAGCGATTCAGATATGAGCGATTCAGATATAGATGCTTCCGATACAGACGATAAAGATATAGATGACTCACATATAGATGCTTCCGATATAGATGCTGCACATATAGATGCTTCTGTATCAGATAATGGCGATTCTTCTGATGACTCGGATGATGATATTTCCGCATATCACACAGATGATATGCTTGACATGGATGCGCTCTCCCGTATAGAGAGAGATATCGATGAGAATAATCTCCACTACAGTGAGTCAGACACACAGGACTTGGAGCTGGGTGAGATAGGAAAGGCTCTGGGCTTTGATGCTGTAGAGCTTATTGATGATGAGGAGGAGCCGGAGGAGACGGAGTCTGACAGTGAAAAGTTCTTTAAGGAGAATCTTCTTGATGAGGGACTTGTAAATAAGAAGAAAAAGCCTGAAAAGAAGAGAAACCAGATAAGCACAAAGGTGTGGGCAGTGGCATTTTTTGTATTGTTGTTCCTGTTCATTGTAATTTGCGCAATGTATGCAAAGAGCTACGCAAAGATGAAGTACAAGGAGATGGACATCAAGGAGATAAGCCAGGATCAGCTTATGTTTAACAGCGGTGTGGTTTCCGAATTAAATGGCTATAGAACTATCGCACTTTATGGAGTGGATTCAAGGGATTCCAGTATGGATGCGGGAGTAAACAGTGACAGCATCATAATTGTAAGCATAAATGAGAGTACAAAGGAGATAAAGCTTGTATCAGTATACAGAGATACACTTATGGAGATTGCAGGCGACTCTATTACAGATACACACAAGGTAAACTATGCTTACCAGCTGGGCGGTCCTGTCACAGCAATCAACACACTTAATGTGAATATGGATCTCAATATCACAGATTATGTTGCAGTAAACTTTGATGCAATGGCAAGCATTATAGATGCAGTGGGCGGTGTTGAGGTGGATGTGACAGAGTCGGAGATAAACAACTTCAACAAGAATCTTGCAGAGCAGATTAGTCTTTCAGGTAAGTACTCAGAGGGTATCACGGCACCCGGCACATACAATCTTGATGGACAGCAGGCAGTTGCATATTCAAGAATAAGATCTACTGACAAGGGAGATGTGACAAGAACAGAGAGACAGCGTATCGTCCTTATGAAGGTTGCGTCAAAGCTTTTGAAGGCAGATGCGGGATCTCTTGACGCATTTGTGGATGTATCCTTTAAGTGTATTTCAACAAGTCTTAACAAGGATGATATCCATGAGCTTGTAAAGGATATATCAGGTTATAAGATAGTAGGTACGGTTGGATTCCCATTTGCATATGAGGCTAAGGATGTGAAGGGTAAGGGCAGCTGTTTAGTTGCGGCAGATCTTGCAGGCAATGTGACAGCTCTTCATGAGTATCTGTATGGCACACAGAATTACGACGTGTCAAAGGAGCTTAGAACTACAAGTACTAAAATTGTTACAGATACCGGAGTCAAGGCACAGGAGATAAGCGTAACTACCGAAAAGCCGGGTGATGGAATATCAGATGGCAAGGAGGAAAACGGTGATTTGAGAACAATAACAGATCCGCCGGCCGGAATGAATGAGATAGAGTAATGCATATGGTAGGAAAAGGCCGGAGGCCAGGCTCACCACCAAATACAAAAAAAGTAACGGACATGAACAACAAAAGGTCAAAGACGAAAACTCTTTGACCTTTTGTTATGTAAACTTGTTTGCACGGTATATCGATTAAAGTATGTTATAACAGGTGATTAATTGGAAGATACATTGGAAGACCATCCTTATACTGGAGAGACACTTCGCCGATGATTAGTGGCCTTAAATATGCTTCCATTTCAGCTGTAACATTATTCTTTTCAGGTGTTATCCATTCGATTGGAACGGACTTTGCCTTATTTGCAATAAGGGATACATCCTCCGCTTCAATGACCCACTGGTATGGATCGTTGGAAATTCTCTTTATTGAAGACATTACTGCGGTCTTGCCGTCAGCAGCATATTTTACGGCAGCCTGTCCAAGTGCAAATGATTCGTTTATGTCAGTTCTTGATGAAATGTGTGCAGCGCAACGCTGGAGAACGTTGAGCTCGATGGATCTTACCTTGATATCAAGCTTTTCCTTGACAATACTCTCAAGAGCCTTTCCTGTACCGCTGAGCTGGGCGTGTCCGAACTTGTCAGCTACTGCTGATGTTGCACTTATATAGTTGCCGTCCTTATCATGAATACCTTCAGATACGGCAATAATCACACTTCTTGAGGTTTTAAGAACCTCCTTTATATCCTCAATAAACTGATTCTCATCAAAATCTACCTCAGGAAGATAAATCAGATGAGGGGCTGGGCTGTAGTCTGTGCGGGCAAGACTTGCCGCTGCAGTGAGCCAGCCTGCGTCACGTCCCATAATCTCCACAATTACAACACTAGGTATCTGGTAAATGTATGTGTCGTGGGCAATTTCCAGCATGGTTGATGCAACATATTTTGCAGCAGAGCCAAAGCCAGGAGTATGATCCGTAAGACACAGATCATTATCAATAGTTTTTGGAATTCCGATAATTCTTACATCGGATCCAATCTTAAGTGCATATTTGCTAAGCTTATCTACTGTGTCCATGGAATCGTTGCCCCCGATATAGAAAAAGGCTGCAATCTTGTATTCCTCAAAGCGCTGGAATATGATCTCATAAGGCCTGGAGTCTGTTTCATAATCCGGAAGCTTATAACGACATGATCCAAGATACATAGCCGGAGAAAGCTCCAAGGTGTTGACCATTGGAAACTTGGAAAGAGCCATAAGAGATAAATCCATCAGATTATTATCAAGTACGCCCTGAATACCATGCACAGCTCCATATACTCTTGTAAATTTGTTGCTCTTCTTTACTCCGTCAATAACACCGGCCAGAGACGCATTTATGGCAACGGTAGGGCCTCCGGACTGTGCAACAATACAGTTATCTTTCATAGTAGTATCTCCTTCTTATCTATCTACTCCGGACTTCTTAGAAGTATTCCAATCTTCTTGCGTCCGTATACCAAAAGGGCATCCTTAATAATCCCTTTATTTGCTTCGGTAGTGTGTAATTCAACTGTGGATAATAGCTCGTTTACATAAGTCCCCCACAGCTTATAAATAATTCTTTGATTTTCCTCCGGGACAGGTAAAAGCGCCGCCTTTGCCTTTTCAAGATCGCAGTCGGCATCGGTCATATATATAATAGAGTCCGGTGTCAGGGCGTCCTCGCCATATGCAGCCTTGTATATTTCCTCTGTTCTTACAAAGCCACAGTCATACATCTCAACTATTAGCTCATGTATGCATTGATCAATGTTGTCAAAATAGTGGTAGTACCTGAGTCGTCTTGCCGGTTCAACATCTGCAATATCGTCCTTATTAATCCAGTATCCTTTATTCTCATCCTCATTATCAGGAGCATTATTATCAGACAGAAGAGTGGGATCCAAAAGATATGCTTCCTTACGGCTTGATATGCGCCTTCTTATATATACGACAGTAAGCACTATAAGTGCAAGTAAAAAAATACCTAAAACAATACCAAGTATTAATTGTAAATCTGATTTTGTCATGACAGCCACACCTACCTTTGAAAATCACATAATTAATATTAGTTTACCACAATTGATTCATATATTTCAACAGAAGCAAATTTTTAAAATCTAATATTTGATTATGGTAAATATAATACATAAAATCTAAAAATAATAAAGAAAAATGATAAAAAAGTAATTGAGATTGTGAAAAAAATAATATCAATTATTGCATGTAAGCTGTTGTTCATGTATAATGAGACTACAAGCTGAGATGTATTAAGTCTCTTGTGATTTTGAACCTACATTTGAATATAAGGGATTCCTATATCATTGTATTGATGTCAAGCCTCGTATATAAGTTCAAGTGGAAGATTGATGTACAATTGCGGTTGCCCACCTAGCATGGCTAGGACTCAAAAGCAAGGGCGCATTTCAGTTTACTACAAAAGACAAAGAAGCAGCATCCATATGCTGCTTTTTCTCTTGTTTAAATAAGATAATTGGAGATGAAGTATGCGTATAGATCAGAGAAAGAAATGGTATCAAAAGATAAAATATAATAAGAATTTTAAGTTTATCAGCATGATAGGTGTTGTAGTTATCTTTCTTGTTGGCTATATGATATTGTCCGGCGACAGCAAGATGGGGGAAAATACCGACACAGAGGGAAATAACAGCTCTGATAAAACAGTGGAGACCATCATGATACAGGCTCCGGATGATCCTATCGGAGACTTGAAGCAATATGCGTTTGCGGATATTGAAGAAACCATTGTTGTTGAGGAATATGATTACTCTATACAGGGGGCAGGCACCGTAGCTGCACCTGATAAGAATAACTACACAGGAAGCAGCACCAAGCCGGATAGAACCGCCGGAGTAAGTGGCTACGGTGGTGACTCTGTGCTTATTTCAGGCATGGAGAACAGTGTAAGGGTAATCCTTACAAATGGCGGAAACTATAAGCAGAGCTATGTGGAGTTTTCATGCAATACAGGATGCAATGTAAACATAGATGGAAAGAATAAAAGCTATGGTGCAGATGAGATAATAACCTTAAAGAGTGATGCAAAGGCAGGACATATAACTGTTATTCCGGATACAGATTCAGGAAAGATTACAGTTCACAGCCTGAGCAAGTCCGGAGGTTCTCCAAGCTATCATGGCGCCTTGGATATAACAAAGGATTCCAGCGGATATCTGATTATTAACCAGGTGAATATTGAGGAATATCTGTGCGCAGTAGTGTCCAGTGAGGTTTCGGGAAGCTATGGAATGGAGGCTCTCAAGGCACAGGCTATTTGTGCCAGAGGCTTTACGTACAGGAAGCTTGGAAGCTACTATAATGGATACAATGCGGATCTTGACGATACAACTGCATGTCAGGTGTACAACAATTTTCCAGAGACTGAGAATTCAAAATATGCTGTTCAGGAGACAACAGGCATAGTTCCTACATACAACGGAGAGATCATCAATGCAGTTTATTTCTCAACCTCGTGTGGAACAACAACAACAAGCGATCAGGTATGGGGAGGCAGTATGCCGTATACATGCACAAGAATTCAGAATACTTCCCTTGATATACCGTATTTCAGTGATGAAGCAGCATTCAGAGATTTTATGGATGGAAAGACCGATACAGATGTTGTGGAGAGAAATGTTCCTATGTACAGATGGACAATAAGCTATACAGAGGAAGAGATGAGGCATGCCATAGAAACCGGACTTTCAAGGTGCGATGGGGTGTCAGCCACATCTGTTGGAAGCATAGAGACGATATCGGTAACCGGCAGGGATGACAGCGGTCTTGTAAAGGAGGTTACAATTGAAGGAAAGGATGGCACAGTTGTTGTAAGTGGTCAGAACAACATCAGAGTACTTTTCGCAACGGATGGAAATGTAATCACCATGCAGGATGGAACAGAGCTTACCGGATGGTCAGGAGTTCCAAGCAATTTTTACTACGTAAAGAAGACAGGTGACATATATATTGTGAAGGGTGGCGGATATGGTCACGGTGTGGGCATGAGCCAGAACGGGGCAAATGAGTTGGCAAAGCTGGGTTACACAGCAAGCCAGATAATAAGTCACTACTATAACGGGGCAGTATTAAGCTCTGTAGTTTATTAGTGAATAAAAACTAATTGGATGATGCAGACTGTATATGACTTTGGATGATTAACCGGAGATATAGACATGGGTATCAAGAAGGCGATATGTAGAGGATACAACAGAATCAACAGGCTGAGAATTGCCATAATTCAGGATCAGGTGGCGGCATTTGCAGCTCAGGCTGCATTCTTTTGGCTGCTGTCCCTGTTTCCGCTTATTATGACGCTGCTTACATTTGTCAAATATTTGCCAATTACAGAAGCACAGGTGCTGAACATTATGCAGGATATGTTTCCAAGGGAGATATATTCGAATTTCAAGTTTTTATTTGATGAGATATTTGGCAGTCAAAGCTCTGTTATTTCAACAGTGATAACAATACTGCTAACAGTGTGGTCTGCCTCAAGGGGAACTCTTGCTATCAGCAGGGGACTTACATTTATTGCAGATAAGGACAATACATTCAGGTATTTCAGAAGAAGAGCGTGGAACTTTGTTTATACCTTTATATTCTGTATTATGCTTGTGGCAGTGATGATAATATATATTTTAGGTGATGTTATTGTGTCCAAGATGCTGGTCAGACTCGACGAATCAGTGGTAACAGGTCTTGTTGAAACAGTGGCAACAATCTTGTCAATTGTAAAGATTGCCTTTGCTCCTACCGTTTTGTTTGGAGTTATGGTTATGGCGTATTGGGCACTTACAGAATCTAGGAAGAAGCTAAAAAATACCATCCCGGGAGCTGTCTTTACAACAATATGCTGGATGCTTGTATCCTTCGGTATATCCTGCTACATCAATATAGTTGGGATAAATACCTACATGTACGGAAGTCTTGCCAGTGTTATTCTTCTTGCACTCTGGCTGTATATATGCATGTATATACTGTTAATTGGCGCAGAGATAAACAAATTCAGACAGACAGGTAGGATGGTAGAGGAGGACACAACCTCTAAGTAAGCTACAGGCGAATCGAAAGGATTGGAAGCTTTTTCTTGATTATTTTATATTGTAAAAGATATTGACGAAATGCCCTTCATAGGTATATTATCTCTACAGACAATGAAGGTGCAAAAGATACGTATGTCACCATCAGAGAGACGGGGTCGGCGGCTGGAAGCCCTGTCAGGTAAAGCGACGTATTTAATTTCACACCGGAGTCTTCACGGTTGAAGGACTGGATAGCCGGTTTGTGTAGGCTGTGACGTGGGCGCGCGATAAGCGTATAGAGAGTCAGACTAATCAATAAAGAATGTCTGGAATAAGGGTGGTAACGCGGATATAATTCGTCCCTGGTGTGTTTAACATACCAGGGATTTTTAGTGTATAAGTCGGTTTCAAAGCATGGACGGTTTTCATGCTTGCATGAAAAACCGCCCATGCTTTAGAAACCACAACAGAAATGAGCAAGAAGCCCGACAGGGCGGAGTGCGAATTTCTGTAGGAATTGCGGGAGCCGCAGGCGGCGGAGCAATTCCGTGACATATACACAGAAGAGGAGCAAGAAGCCCGACAGGGCGGCTTTATCACTCTGACACCCAGAAATAAAAAAGGAGAAATAAAATGAGAGACAAATTGGAAGCCATTAAGGCAGAAGCTCTTGCAAAAATTGAGAGCGCAGATGTTGTAGCAGCACTTAATGATGTTAAGGTTACCGTACTTGGAAAGAAGGGAGAGCTTACCCAGGTGCTTAAGAGCATGAAGGACGTTGCACCGGAGGACCGACCAAAGGTTGGTCAGATGGTAAATGATGCACGTCAGGCTATAGAGACAGCCCTTGAGGAGAAGACAAATGCAATCAATAAAGCTCTTCGTGCTGAGAAAATGAAGAGAGAAACGATCGATGTTACACTTCCGGGTGTTAAGAAGATTACAGGACACAGACATCCAAACCAGATAGCTCTTGAGGATCTTGAGAGAGTATTTATCGGTATGGGCTATGAGATCGTTGAGGGTCCTGAGGTTGAGTATGACAAGTACAACTTTGAGCTCCTTAACATTCCTGCAAACCACCCTGCAAAGGATGAGCAGGATACCTTCTATATTACAAAGGACATTTTGCTTAGAACACAGACTTCACCAGTCCAGGCGAGAATTATGGAGAAGGGCAACCTTCCTATCAGAATTCTTTCACCGGGAAGAGTGTTCAGAGCGGATGAGGTTGATGCAACACATTCACCATCCTTCCATCAGGTTGAGGGACTTGTAATTGACAAGGGAATTACCATGGCAGACCTTAAGGGAACCCTTGCTCAGTGGGCAAAGGAATTCTTTGGCGAGAATACAAAGGTTAAGTTCAGACCACATCATTTCCCATTTACAGAGCCATCAGCTGAGTGTGATATCACATGCTTCAAGTGTGGCGGTAAGGGCTGCCGTGTATGTAAGGGTAGTGGCTGGATAGAGATTTTGGGCTGTGGTATGGTTCATCCAAAGGTGCTTCGTGACTGTGGAATCGATCCGGAGGTTTATTCAGGCTTTGCGTTTGGAATAGGTCTTGAGAGAGTAACACTTCTTAAGTATGAGATCGATGATATGAGACTTCTCTACGAGAACGATGTTCGTTTCCTTGAGCAGTTCTAACATAGGCTTAACAGGAAAATAAAAAGGAAAACATAAAATTTGTTTGGTATATAAAGGAGAATAGAAGATGAATACACCAATTTCATGGATAAAGGCATACGTACCTGACCTTGACTGCGATGTCAAGGAGTTTGTAGATGCCATGACCCTCTCAGGATCACATGTGGAGAGCTACGAACAGAAGGATAAGAATCTTAGTAATATAGTTGTAGGAAAGATACTAACAATGGATAAGCATCCTGATGCAGACAAGCTTGTTGTATGCCAGGTTGATATAGGAAAGGAAGAGCCGGTACAGATTGTAACCGGTGCAAAAAATGTAAAGGCAGGAGATGTTATTCCGGTAGTTCTTGATGGAGGAAAGGTTGCAGCAGCACACGGGGATAACAATGAATATCCTGATGGCATCAAGATTAAAAAGGGTAAGCTTCGTGGAGTAGAGTCAAATGGTATGATGTGTGGTATAGAGGAGCTTGGCTCATCAAGAGACTTTTACCCGGAGGCTCCGGAGGATGGAGTGTACGTATTTCCGGAGACAGCAGATGTTAAGCCGGGTGACGATGCAGTTAAGGCTCTTGGTCTTGACGATGTTGTTGTCGAGTACGAAATCACTTCAAACAGGGTAGACTGCTTTTCGATGATTGGAATGGCCAGGGAGGTTGCAGCAACATTTGATAAGCCTTTCTATCCACCTGTAGTTACAAAGACAGGAAATGACGAGGATGTCAATGATTATATTACCGTTGAGGTGCAGGATACTGATCTGTGTCCGAGATACACAGCAAGGGTTGTAAAGAACCTTAAGATTGGACCATCTCCAAAGTGGATGCAGCAGAGGCTTGCAGCTCAGGGAATCCGTTCAATCAATAATCTGGTTGATATTACAAACTATGTTATGGAAGAGTATGGCCAGCCAATGCACGCCTACGACCTTAGTACAATAGCAGGAAACAAGATAGTAGTTCGCCGCGCAAAGGATGGGGACACATTTGTTACTCTTGACGGACAGGAAAGACAGCTTGACCACGATGTTCTCATGATCTGTGATGGTGAGAAGGAGATAGGTATTGCAGGAATCATGGGTGGTGAGAACTCTATGGTTACAGACAGTATAGATACACTTCTCTTCGAGGCTGCCTGCTTTGATGGAACAAATATAAGACTTTCATCAAGAAGAATTGGTCTTGCAACAGATGCAGCATTTAAGTTCACAAAGGGACTGGATCCAAATCTTGCAATGGAGGCCATGGACAGAGCTTGTCAACTTATTGAAGAGATGGGCGCAGGAGAGGTTGTCGGCGGTGCTGTAGATGTATATCCAAACCCTGTTGTAAACAAGAAGCTTCCATTTGAGCCGGACAAGATGAATGCACTTCTTGGAACTGACGTAGAGCCGGAAAAGATGCTTTACTATTTTGGAAGACTTGGTATTAACTATGATGCTGATACAAATATGCTGGAGATCCCAAGCTTCAGACAGGATCTTGGCTGTATGGCAGACCTTGCTGAGGAGGTTGCAAGATTCTTCGGATATGACAACATTCCTGTATCACTTCCTAGAGGTGAGGCAACAGTAGGAAAGAGACCTTATAACCAGATGATTAATCAGATAGCAAGAGATATTCTTGAGGGAAATGGCTTCTCCGGAGGCATGTGCTATTCATTTGAGAGTCCAAAGGTGTTTGACAAGCTGCTTATTCCTGAGAATTCTGAGTATAGAAACACGGTACAGATATCGAATCCACTTGGTGAGGATTTCAGTATTATGAGAACTGTTTCATTAAATGGTATCCTCACATCACTGTCAACGAACTTCAATAGAAAGAATAAGGTTGCAAGACTGTATGAATTTGGAAATGTATATCTTCCAAAGGCACTTCCGCTTACGGAGCTTCCGGAGGAGAGAATGAAGCTTACAATCGGTATGTACGGACAGGGCGATTTCTTTGACTTAAAGGGTGTTCTTGAGGAACTGACAGACAAGGTCGGACTTAAGGGTCAGGTAACATATGTTCCGGAGTCAGAGCTTACCTTCCTTCATCCGGGACGTCAGGCAAAGCTTATGAAGGGCAAGCTTGAAATTGGATATATCGGACAGGTACATCCTGAGGTATGTGACAACTATAATCTCAAGGGTGAAGTGTATGTGGCAGTTATTGATATGCCAACACTGGTTATGCTTTCAAGCTTCGACATTAAGTACGAGGGAATTGCAAAGTTCCCGGGTAGTACGAGAGACTTAAGCCTTGTGGCAGATAAGAGCATCTTCGTGGGACAGATTGAAGCGGTAATTAGAAAGTGCGGCGGCAAGCTTCTCGAGAGCTATAGACTCTTCGATGTATACGAGGGTGAGCAGATTGCAGAAGGAAAGAAGTCCGTTGCCTACACAATGACCTTCAGAGCAAAGGACAGAACTCTTGAGACAGCAGAGGTTGACAACATCATTGCTAAGATTCTTAAGGAGCTTGGCAAGCTTGGTGTGGAGATAAGGGCTTAATTTAGTTATGCGACTTTAGGAGCTTCTCCAATTAACTGTAATGAACAGAATCCTTGAAATCCCATGGATTGTAGTATAATATGTAACTGTTTGACAGCATCGAATATACTGGTGTTGTCAAGCAGTTATTTTTATGAAAAAATGTGAGGAATAAAATTACATGATGAAATTATCTGATTTTTATTATGATCTTCCACAGGAGCTAATAGCGCAGGACCCGCTTCAAAAAAGAAGCGACTCCCGCCTTATGGTGCTGGAGAGACAGAAAAATACAATTGAACATAAGCATTTTTATGATGTGATAGATTACTTAAACCCGGGCGACTGCCTCGTAATAAATGATACGAAGGTTATTCCGGCAAGACTTATGGGCGTTAAGGAGGATACAGGTGCATCCATAGAGGTCCTTCTCTTAAAGAGAAAGGATGATTCAACATGGGAGACTCTGGTTAAGCCGGGTAAGAAGTGCCGGGTGGGAGCCCGCATTGTATTTGGTGCAGAGTCAAATGAACCGGATCCGGAGACCGGTCTAATAAAGGGAAAGCTTGTGGGCGAGGTTGTGGATATCGTAGAAGAGGGCAACAGACTAATAAGGTTTGAGTTTGAAGGAATTTTCGAGGAGATTCTTGATGAGCTGGGACAGATGCCGCTTCCTCCTTATATCACACACAAGCTTGAGGATAAGAATCGCTACCAGACTGTGTATGCAAAGCACGAGGGCTCAGCTGCTGCGCCTACGGCAGGTCTTCACTTCACAACAGAGCTTCTTGAACAGATAAAGGAGAAGGGCGTAAATATAGCTCACGTTACACTTCACGTTGGCCTGGGAACCTTCAGACCGGTTAAGGAGGAAAATATTCTTGATCATCATATGCATTCAGAGCTTTGCATAGTAGATGAGGCGGCGGCCAGACTGATAAATGAGACAAAGGCAGCAGGAGGACGCGTTATCTCCGTTGGAACTACAAGCACAAGAACACTGGAGTCCATGTCGGAGGCAGACGGCACAGTGAAGGCCGGAAGCAAATGGACAGATATATTTATATACCCGGGATATGAGTTCAAGGTTATTGACGGTCTTATTACAAACTTCCATCTTCCGGAGTCAACACTTCTTATGCTTGTGTCAGCCCTTTATGACAGGGAGCATATACTAAAGGCTTACAAGGTTGCTGTTGATGAGCGCTACAGATTTTTTTCATTTGGCGATGCCATGATGATCCTGTAGAAACATAATGAATACAAGGAGATTAGTATGAGTAAGAAATTGTGTGTTGTTTTTCCCGGAATTGGTTATCACAGTGATAAGCCTCTTCTCTATTATGGGAAAAAATATATGGCAGAGCATGGCTATGATATAGTTGAGGTTCATTATGGCAAGCTTCCTAAGGGGCTGGATAATGCATTTATTGCAGGATATGATGTGGCAGAGCAGCAGCTCAAGAATGTGGATTTTGATAAGCCGGAGGATATCGTATTCATTTCAAAGAGTATAGGAACGGTGATCGCTGCGAAGTATACCCGTCAGTATAGTATTGACGCAAGAAATATATATTTTACTCCGCTGCTTAGCACCATAAAGTATGCAAACACTTCATGTATTGCCTTTCACGGAACAGCAGATCCCCTTGCGGATACTTGCAAATTGATTGATGCATGTAAGGAAAAGAACATTCCGCTCTACACATATGAGGGTGGAAATCATTCGATTGAAACTGGAGATATCCTATGGAACATGGAAACACTGAAGGACATAGCAGAAAAATACATAGAGTATTTGAAATTCTAGGACCTAAGGATGGCGGTGTGTATATAGCCGAGCTTATCGTGCTTGTAACAGTGCTTTTGGGAGTCGGCGTATACATGTATCTTGTGAAGACACTTTCCTTTTCTGACTGGCTTACAGGCTGTCCGTTCAGAAAAGTGACAGGTATTATATGTCCCGGATGCGGGAGCACAAGAGCTATGCTTGAATTGCTGCATGGACATATTCTAAAGGCTCTGTATTACCATGCGGCACTTGTTTTATTGGTTGTTATGTGTGCAGTTTACCTCATAACCCAGACGATTAAGCTTATATCAAAGGGCAGAACATGGGCAATGAGCTTCCACGTTGCTTACGTGTATGTGTGGCTGGTTGTGGAGCTTGCGCAGTACATCATCAAGCTTATGGTGCCGGGATATAATATATGAGGGGCTTGAAAACAGTCTGGCTTATAGCATTAGTTAATAGGATATAGATTTATCGTAATTTTATATACTCCATATAAGCAGCTCGAACCTTTTTGCTGTATAGACGGCTGAGGTTTAGCTGCTTTTTTATTCCATCTGGTGTAATAAGTGTAATCTCAGTGCTGTTTATGTCTTTTATATATGCCAGATTTGCAATATAAGACTTGTGAATTCGCACCAGATTGGTGTCAGTTAACAGTTCTTCAGCCTGCTTAATATCGAGAACATATAAATGAGTATCATTTAAGGTATATACGTGTATATAATGACCTTCAGCTCGAATGTATAATATATCATCCTCATAAAACACATCATCAGGTGAGCTTGAGAATACGATAGGCTTCTTTCCTGCATGAACCAAAGCCTGAGACAGTAATCTGTTTAATCGTGCCGTCTCTATTGGTTTTGGACAGAAACCTATTGTTTTTGGACTAAAGGAATCAAATACATACTCAGTGTAACTGGATACAAAAATAATGGTTCTTATATTACTATTCTTCTGAACCATCTGCATAATGTGTATGCCGTTTATATTCTCCTTCATTTCAATATCTAATAATAGTACTGAGAGCTCGTTTTCAGTATATGACAGTACCTCGTTTGATGAGGCAAAAAATACAAAACTACAGTTAATTCCTTTTTGATTAAAATAATTACAGCAATGCATATGTATATTTTGCCTATATATTTCTTCATCATCACATATCCCAATATATATCATAAGTAATCCGCTTCCTTATATCTATCAAAAAACTACCTGTACATTGAATTCTGTTTCGGAATGGGAAAATACGAACTCGCCACTGTACTTTGCCACAGTATCGATTATATTTTTTATTCCAAAACCGTGAGATAATTCATCATGTTTTGTTGAAATAGGTATTCCATCTAAATCACATTGCACATCGTGATTGACAGAGTTTGTTTCGCTTATTATCCAGTGATTGTTTTTTGTGTTTATTGAGAGCTTGATAAAAGGTTTTTCTATTTCCGTGTTGCTGCATGCCTCTACTGCATTTGACAAAATATTATCAAAAACAGTGCATAAATCGAAAACATCAATGTCAGGAGTATGTGTTATCATATCTCTTTCAAATATAAATTCTATGTTATGTAGGTTCATCTGATTGTGAAAATGACCGATGACTGCATCTACAGCAACAATATTCGTATATGAGTTGTATGTATCATCTGAGAATTTTGTTCCTATACTATCAAGATAGCTCAGCGCCTCATCATAGGATTGCTGCTTTAGCATAAGGTGGAGGACAGAAAGATGGCTCTTTATATCATGACGAAACCTTCGAAGGGCAGTGTCGTTCTGAGAGATGAGCTCAAATCTCTTTTCCTGTTCGTTTATTCTAAGTCTCGCTATTTCTTCAGCCTGCTTGTGTATGTTTTTTTCTTTGATAGATCTGGATAATAGGACAATGATAATGAAAAAAG
Source organism: Coprococcus sp. (assembly GCA_017624085.1). Next base: position 19,971 of record JAGANU010000004.1, on the reverse strand, counting down.
AAAAACTGAATATCGAAATTGACAGGCTGTATATATTTATCAGCTTGGTATCAAAAATATTATAGGAATCGATTACCTGTACACAGGAAATAAAAAAGAAACAACACAGCAGTGCCAGATTAAGGAGAATGCATTGACCGGTTGTGTAACTTGCGATTACTGAGGTGGAAGGAGAAAGCTTAAATAGCTTTATGCAAATCAATATTGCTAAGAGAATTATCAAATCAATAATAATATTGTTTCTATCCCCGGTAAAACTGGTATGTGTCGTATTCTTTGCAATACAGCATGCGTAGACAAATATCATTGAAAAAAGGCTTGTAACAATTAATACTCCGATATAGTTTATCAGATTCCTGAGAGTAACAGACTCTGCCAAAAGTATAGGAACTAAAACACTGTATAGCGTAAAAAATATAGAGTATGAGCTGTTCTTTGTCTGTCCAATAAATAATAAAAAAATAGAGATAATTCCCGAAAAGTAAATAATAAATCTGATCGGTTTCTTTGTCAGGCTTAATCCAAATACATAACTGTATACAATGATAAAGTTAATTGTTTCAAGTATTACGATAGCTATTTCGATGAATTGTTCCATATGATTTGGCCTCCTGATGCATGTCTTATTATATTATAATTCTTCTTCCTTTTTTTCAATATTGCAAGAATAACATGTGTATATTATAGCACATTATGTCGTTTATGAAGAAAAAATGTCGTTCATGCAGTGGCTGTTGATGGGAGAAAAGATGAACCATATTATGAACCTTGAAAGGGGGGGATGATATGGTTTTCTTAAGTTGGATAAATATATTAATGCCATTATTCAAATAATATTTTTCAAAAAAAGTGGTAAAAACAAACATAGTTTAGGAGGAAAAGTTATGAAAAAATTATATCAAAAAATTATTATGACAGTTTGTATTATATGTATAGGATTAGTCTCTAGTCAAAATAATGCCTGTGCATATATGCAGACAAAGACAACAAAGACTTTAGACATTAATAGAAAATGCACGTTGACAGCTTATGCTGCATTTGATACATTTGGGCATAAGATGAGTAATGGAAAAGAATGGAACTATAAAGCTTCGGTATGGGTGACAAATTCGCCTAAAAAGGGTACACTAAAGTTGATAGTTACTGGACAAGCTACAGTGAAAACGTCCGCTAGTGTTTCATTAGGTTTGAGTGAATCTGGAGTTTCAGCTGGCTCATCATCTTCATGGACGACGGTTTCTGATACATGTTCTCAGAGCGTATCCATAAGTAAACAAAGTAGTAAACAGGAAACATCTGTTACCTCAAATTTGGTTGTTACACCAAAAAAATATTATAAGACCAATACTGCGTGTATTGTAGTACAGGCACGGGTTAAGTTTTCTGGATCTAAAAGAGTGTATTTTATTAGTGCATGTGCATAACTTGATTTAAACATTTCGGATGGGGAGATATACATTATATGAAAAAGATAACATTATTAGGAGTATGCTTTATTATTTTGATATTGAGTGGTTGCGGTGATTCATCCAGTGAAGAAAAGATATATAGCTTTCTAGATACGATTCCAGAAGGTCATGAGTTGGTTTATGATGTTTTAAATGATAATATGGGTTATGCAAATACTTCCAAGGGAACAGTAAACAGATATGTGGACAGTTCAGATACCTTTAATAGTGTTGTAGCATATTCATCATTTAAACTGGGTGAGTACTATACGATTGGAGATAGTGTTAAAGGTAATTTTACATTGCTGCGTATGGATAATGAAGCATATAAAGTTTGTTACGAAGAAGAAAATCCTGATATTGCCTATTTCCCTTTAGACTATTATCACAGTGGTAAAGATGAAAAGGTGTATATGTCCTTTGAAAATGGAGAAAACGAAGATGCGGTAGGGGGGATTGCAGTATGGTCACCTGACAAAGGAATGACAATGCTGCAGCTCCCTACAGAAGCTATAGTTATGGATGGGGCGATAGCTGGTTCAGAACTGTTTTATACAGTATATGTAGATGATAATTGTTTTGACTTATATGCAGTAAACTGTGAAACTGATGTCGTAAGACAGGTGGATAGTTCATTGATGAGTGAAAGAGTAATCAGCTTTGGGAATGATATTTACTATTTTAAGGCTGATACAGCAGTTGTTGGTAATATAACCCTAAAGGTAGGAGATGCCGCCAATACCTATTATTGTGGTAACTATTTGTTTGATATAGATGTTACTGCTGACGGCGAGCCGATTTGCATTGTATACAATATGTATACAGGTCAGAGGGAAATGAAGTTTCGTAATTTATTTGGATTCTCTGTAAATGAGAACAAAGTATATTTATATTCAATAACTGGCGGAGTGGAGGAATTGGATTGTGGAACAAGATGATAGAAAATGTATTTCATTAAGGAATATAAGTAAAAATTATAAGGAAAAAATTATTTTTAATGATCTGAGTTATGATTTTTATTTCAATACATGTTATTTGCTACAGGGCGAGAGCGGAATAGGAAAGAGTACACTTCTAAATATAATAGCAGGATATGAAGATGTGGATAGTGGTGTCATAATAAGAAGTAATGATAATATGATACAATATATGTTTCAGGATAGTATGCTATTTTCTAATCTTACGGTTATGGAGAATATTGCTATTAAGTATTATGCTAATAGTGAAATAACCAATTGGAATATAGAAGAACTACAAAAAGAATTGTCGGTGATATTGGAAAAATTCAAAATAAAAGACTTAATAAACAGGAAAGTACACAAGCTTTCGGGTGGAGAACGACAGAGAGTAGCATTGGCAGGGATGATGTTGATTGATTCTAGTATACTTTTATTAGATGAACCGGTATCCAATATTGATCCTGAAAACAGAAAAGAGATTATTAATATGATAAATGAGTATTCATCTGGAAAGGTTGTAATTATTGCAACTCATGATGATATGCCGGGAATAAAAAATGAGGTACAGATAAAGCTGAGAAATGGGAAGATATATGAAAAGAAAAATGATTCTAACTAAAATTTCAAAATTGTTGATGAAAAAAGCCACACCACAAATGAGAATATCAATTATATCTTTTGTGTTATCTGTCAGTGTATTAACAATATGTTTATCTGTTATATACAAGCAAATCGAAAGTATCAATGATAATTTTATAAATAACGAAAACACCCATATTATTGAAGTTTCGGGGAAATATTCCAATGATACATATAACTCGATAGACATTAGATTTGTAGAAGAATTAACTCAGTTGGTGAATGAATACAATTGTGATGTATTTTCAATATATCAGTTTAGGTATGGTATAAATGCTAACGAGTTGGATGAACAAATCAATCTATATAGCGTTGATAGGAATGGAGAAAGATACATATTAAAAGATAATGAAGATATGCAATCAAATATTATGTATACTGATATGAAGTATACATCAAATACAATAACGCTCCTTTTGCCTCAGGTTTCGATAGAAAGAGATGGCATTAGTCTTTTTGAGGAATCCCCAATGGAGCTTAGAGTTCAGAATGCAGTATTTAGTGAAGGTATAAATTTGTATAGTGCATTTGATGAAGAAATGTGTTTTGTTAGCTACGATACGTTTAAATCTATGTACAAGATGTGTTATGGCGAAGAGATAACAGAGGAGTCATTAAGAAGGATAAAGGCTGCAGAACCGATATATAAAGTTTTTATTTATGTGGATAATATATCAGATGTTGACAAAGTTGCTAAGCTTGTTAATAAAAATGATTTTCTGACCAATTTTGTTTTCAAATCATTTGATGATATAGGAGAGTCGCTTAGCAAATCAATTATTGTGATGTTTATTGCTTCCGTTATTTTAATAATCTTTACTATATTCAATTTGGTTATGGCAATAAATAATTATATAAAGGGGTCATCAAAGGATATAGGAATATTAAAACAAATGGGTTATTCAAAAAAAGAATTGTTGAAAATCTATGGCAATATTGTAGATAAAATAGTGATTAGTATTAGTGCAGTGTCAGTGGCGGTTATTATACTTATATTTATTTTGATAATTGGACTGGACAATATTAAAATAGGTTTCCTGTATTTATTTGCTTTTGGATGCGTTATCTTAGCAATAGATGTTTTGATAAAGCAGTTCTTTGTGAGATGCATAGTAAATAAAAAGGTAATGGATCTTGTAAAAAATAATCGCTCGTTTGAATAAAGGAAATTTGTTAAAGGCAAAAAGATTTATTATATTAAAACAAATAAAACATATAGTAAACAATTTACAAGACTTATATCAGGAAAAATTTATTATGTGAAAGTCAGAAGCTATAAAGTTATTGATAATAAGAAGGTTTATGGAGCTTTTAGCACAATAAAGAAAATAAATGTAAGATAGTGACAGTAGATGCTGTGATATTTAGAAAAAGACAGGTGTGGATTTTCTGCATCTGTCTTTTGTTTGCCAGCTATGGGATGGCAGCAAAGATGGAAAACTCCCACTATTTCGTTGCAAAAAATGGCATATCACACAAATATTCGTTGTATATTTTGGCACAGCGAGATATACTAATAATGATTCATAGAAAGGAGGCACTGTATGTATCGAATTGCAATTGAAAAATTATATAAATGGAAAGAAAGTAAACGACGCAAGCCCTTGATTATTGAGGGGGCAAGGCAGGTCGGCAAAACCTGGCTTATGAAAGAGTTTGGCAGACAGGCATATGAAAACACTGTATATATTAACTTTGATTCTAACTCAAGAATGGCGGATTTGTTTGATTCCGATCTGGATATCGACCGCTTGATTATGGGTTTAGAATTGTATGTCGGACATAAGATTATCCCTGATAACACGCTGCTGATTTTTGACGAGGTTCAAGAGGTGCCGAGAGCGCTTGCTTCGCTAAAATATTTTTATGAAAATGCACCGCAATATCATATAGTTTGTGCCGGTTCGCTTTTAGGAATTGCTTTGCATCATGGAACATCTTTTCCTGTTGGGAAGGTTGATTTCCTGAAACTATATCCTCTTTCGTTCAGTGAATTTTTAATGGCAACGGGCAATGAACGTTTTGCTGAGCTTTTGAAAAAGCAAGATTATGAAATGATTACCAGTTTTAAGCAAATTTATATTGACGCACTTAAACACTATTATTTTGTAGGCGGTATGCCGGAAGCTGTTCAAAGCTTTGCCGAGGATAAAGATTTTAAAGAGGTTCGTGAGATTCAAAAAAGAATTCTTGCGGCATATGAACAAGATTTTTCTAAACATGCACCGAACGAAATAGTTCCAAAAATTCGTATGCTTTGGAACAGTATTCCTTCACAGCTTGCGAGAGAAAATAAAAAATTTATCTATGGACTTGTGCGTGAAGGCGGTAGAGCAAGAGAATATGAAGCAGCCATTATGTGGCTTTCCGATTGTGGACTTGTTCATAAAGTCAGTCGTGTAAATGCCGCAGGCATACCATTGAAGGCATACGAGGATTTGAAAGCGTTTAAGCTGTTTATTTTGGATGTAGGACTCCTCGGATGTATGACAGGACTTCGTCAGCGCACATTACTTGACGGCAATGATCTTTTTATTGAATTTAAAGGTGCTTTGACTGAGCAATATGTTTGCCAGCAGCTAAAAACTATCGAAGATTTGGATGTTTACTATTACACAAATGACAGAGGTTCCTGCGAAATTGATTTTGTTGTTGACACGGGCGAACAAATTATTCCGGTTGAAGTAAAAGCTGAAACAAACCTTAAAGCTAAGAGTTTGAAAATATATAAAGAAAAGTTTGAACCTGAATTGTCTGTCCGCACTTCAATGACCGATTACAAAAAGGAAGAATGGCTTGTTAATCTGCCATTGTATGCAATAGAAAATATTTTGATTGAATAGTTATGACAATTGTGCTCTCTGCGGAGCCACAATTTATGTGAAATGTCCGGACTGCGAAACAAGAATATCAGTCAGGGATGAGTATTGCAGTGGATGCGGAAGAAAAATGCATAGCTGATCATCTGCACCATAGCAGAATAAAGCAGATCAATTGGATAAAAGAAATCCAGGTGCGGGAGTCGTACCTGGCTTTCTTTTTCATAATTATGCCAGTCCCGCCAGATCATCATAAAACCCAGGGTATGATATATTCACGCATTCAGCTCCGGTAATATCCGTGTCGCCATCTGCGTTAAGTCCGGCAATTGCAAAGCTCATGGCGATGCGGTGATCTAAGTGGCTGTCTATTACGGCACCGTGTAGTGGCCTTCCTCCACGGATAATCATGCCGTCATCTGTTCCTGTAATGTCAGCGCCCATGGACTTTAAGGCATGAACCATAACATCAATTCGGTTGGATTCCTTTACCTTAAGCTCGGCGGCATCCCTTATGATTGTCTCGCCCTTGGCAAAGCAGGCAAGGATAGCAATGATAGGAATCTCGTCTATTAGCTTTGGAATGATTTCATCTTCAATTATGCAGCCCGTAAGCTCTGAGGTCTTAACTGTGATATCAGCTGTAGGCTCTCCAATGTCGGACTTAACATTTGAGTACTGCATCTTTCCGCCCATTGCCTTTATTACTTCAAGAATGCCGTCTCTTGTAGCATTGATTCCCACATTCTTAACGGTGATTTCTGAATTTGGTGTAATTAGTCCTGCAACAAGGAAATAGGCGGCAGAGGATATATCTCCGGGAACGAGTATCTTCTGGCCATGGAGTCTGTCTGCAGGCTTTATGGTTGCTGTTGTTCCTACTGTCTTAATATCTGCGCCGAAGGACTCAAGCATGAGCTCTGTATGGTTTCTTGAAACATAAGGCTCCGTGACGCTTGTTATGCCATCAGCGTAAAGACCGGCAAGAAGTACACAGGACTTGACCTGGGCTGATGCCACAGGGGAATTGTAATCTATTCCGTGAAGACGGGTACCCTTTATTAGAAGTGGTGCGCAGCCGTTGCCAAGCTCTGAGGTGATGTCTGCGCCCATCATAGTAAGGGGAGTCATAATTCTTTTCATAGGTCTTTTGCAGATGGATGCATCACCTATAAGTCTGCTTTCAAATTGCTGGGCAGCAAGTATTCCTGATATAAGTCTTGTTGTAGTACCGCTGTTTCCAACATCAAGGGTATCAGCAGGCTTTGTAAGACCGTGCATTCCTTTTCCGTGTATGGTTACAATCTCTCCGTCATAGTTTATGTCTACTCCCATTTGTCTGAAACAGTTCATGGAGGAGATACAGTCTGCACCGTTTAAAAAACCGTGAACCTCTGTTATACCGTCGGCTATGGATCCAAACATAACGGATCTGTGTGATATTGATTTATCGCCGGGGATAGTAACCTCTCCCCTTAATGAAGTAGTTTTGTTAAATAGCATGTGAATGTCCTCTGTATTATCTATTGTATATTTTGTATCCCGCTTTGCCAAGGATGGCCTCGGCGGCGCCTCTTGCATCGTCGTCGTAGAAGGAAAGCCTGAGCACACCTTCCTCATCCTCTCTATTGTGGGATACACCAAGGTTCTTAAGGTTTATGTCAGCATTTGCAAGATGCATAGTGACCTTGGCAATGGCACCTGACTCGTCCGGTATATCAACGAAGAGCTCATGGTGCATCCTTATTACACCGCTGCTGTTGTTCGGAATAGAATCTCTGTATGTCCTTGCCGAAGCAAAGAACCGGTTGATTCCCTGACCATCCGAGCCTTTTATATAATAAATCATTTTGTTTATAAGCTCAATATATTCCTGAAGTCCGTTCACTATGTTGTCCGGATTTGCCAGAAGAATATGCTCCCACACAACAGGATTGGAGGATGCAATTCTTGTAATATCCTTAAATCCTCCGGCAGCCAGGGACTTGAATATGTTGTCGGGGCTGTCTGCAGCAGACACCAGATTCACAAGGGATGCCGCGATAATATGTGGAACGTGACTTATGTATGAGGTTATCCTATCGTGCTCAACAGGAGAGTAGGTGATAGGAATTGCTCCCAGGTCCCCGATAAAAGTAGAGAATTCGTCAGTCTTACCAGGTTGTACATCTTCAGCGGGAGTGATAAAATAGTAAGCGTTCTCTATAAGTCTGTCCGATGCAGCATCATATCCGGATCTCTCTGAGCCAACCATAGGGTGTCCGCCCACAAAGTACTCAGAAAGCCCCATTTCTTTCACTGCTTCATATATATCAAGCTTAACGCTTCCAACGTCCGTGAGGATAGTGTTATCAGAAAGGAAGGGCTTCAGCTCCTTCAAATATTCAATGTTGTAGTGAACAGGAGCACAGAGAAAAATGTAATTACATCCACCAATGGTCTTTATATCGTGGGTGTACTCTGTAAGAGTGCCATCATCTTTTGCTGCCCTTAGGGTGGCCTCATCGTTGTCAAAGCCTATGATGTTATAATCCGGAAAAATACGGCGAATAGACTTGGCAATCGATCCGCCGATAAGTCCCAGTCCGATAAATCCTATAGAAAAATTATTCACGATATCGCTCTCCTTTATCAGTTTGACGCATAAAAGTGTTAAAGCATCTAAACGGATTATACAGCCTTTTTAATCCTAGGGCAAGCATAAATAGTGACTTGTACAGCCAATTTGAGTGAAGTATAATAGGGCATGGACCTTTTCTATGGATGCCGGTAATATTTGACATGGCTTTCGGAGAAAATGTATATGAGGAGGAAATTGTATGAAGGAAGTTTTATATAGATTGCTTGATGAAGGAAAAACCCAGTTTCATGTTGTGGCAGAAAGTGAGAGAATCCTTCTTGAATATGGCGGAATACAGCTTGATATGGCAGAGAAGTGGAATATAGAAGGCGGCAGGGTGTATTATGTGAAGCCGTATCCTTCTATGCTTGTTGCCTTTTCTGCTTGCACGAAGGAGCATATTTCAAGGCTTAATATTGGCCTTTCCCACACAGATTTTCCTATGCTTAAGATAAAGACAAGCCCTGATATGACAAGGGAGGGCTACAGAATGTTAAATGTGGAAAGCTACGGGGGACTGATTCAGGAGACCTGGTTTGACAGACCTCTCTCAGTTGCGGGTAAGGTTGTTGTAAGTAGTGATGATCCATTTGCGCCTGAGGTACATTTGTGTGATTTCAAGAAGGCTATGTGTGTTATCCCAAGCCTGGCGCCACACCTTAGGGATAAGAGCGGAAGTGAGAAGATGAATGTCCAGAAGGAGCTCATTCCTCTGATGGGGCTTTCCGGGGAGAGCGAGTCCGAAGACCAGCTTCTTTCAAATGTTGCAAAGCTTCTGGACGTTGACGAGGATAAAATACTTGATTATGATTTATACCTCTATAATATGAACGAGAGATGCGTGATTGGAGATAAGGATGAGCTGATTCTTTCCCCAAGACTTGACAATATTACATCCGTGGCGGCTCTTGTGTCTGCAATGAAGAATACGAGTGATGAGAATATAAACATCATCGCACTGTTTGACAATGAGGAGATAGGCAGCAGATCAAAGCAGGGAGCAGACTCAGTCCTTCTTTCACAGATAGTAGAGAGAATACTTGGTGATATGAATATAGCTGAGGGTGATAGACGAAGACTGCTCAGTCAGGCATTTATGATGTCCCTGGACGTGGCCCATGGAACACACCCAAATTACCCTGAAAAGAGTGACCCTACAAACAGTATCGTTCTAGGAAAGGGCGTTACCCTTAAATCAAGTGCCAGCCAAAGATATGTGAGTGACAGTGAGGCTGCGGCAGTGATACTTGCACTCTCAAGGAAGTATGACGTACCTGTTCAGAGGCAGGTAAACAGATCCGGCATGCCGGGTGGGCAGACTTTGGGACCTATTGCATCCTCATTTATTCCGGTTCGTGCTGTTGATATGGGAGTTCCCGTTCTCGCCATGCATTCAGCTGCAGAGCTGGGCTGCCTGAAGGATTATGAGGCACTTTGTGAGATGGTAAGGTGTGTGTTTGAAGAATAATAAGCGGCATGCAGGAGGCATACTGATATTGCACACAGGAGGTTTACTGATATTACAATATGTGCTTGAGTAGTTATTACGATTGTGTTACAATGAATTGATATGTTTGTAAAGAGTACAGTATTTTTTAAGGAGAATATGTATGAAAAAGATCAATATTAAATATGCTGCACTGTGCATAGGTCTTTCTTGTGTGTTGGCATTTGCCGGATGCGGAAGCAAGAAGAGCGAATCAACAACCGAAAAGACATCTACAGAGACCACAACTGAGGCAACTGTGGCCCCTACCACAGAGGCTACTACAGAAGCTAAGGAGACTGTGGACAAGGATGGATTTACCATTTGCAACGATAAGGTTAAGACACTGGATTATCTGAATGTCAGAAAGTCACCTTCTACAGATGGTGAGATATATCAGGAGCTTGCAAATGATGTTAAGCTTGACAGAATCGGCTATAACGATGAGTGGAGCAAGGTTCTGATAGATGGCGGAGAGTATTACATTTTCTCAGAGCTTCTTGAGGTAGTTGGTGGCAACACAGACACAGCAAAAGAGGAAACAACAGATGATACTTCAGAGGAAAATACATCAGACAGCTCCGCGCAGGTAGGAGCGGGCAAGATTGTTGTCATTGATGCGGGTCATCAGCAGAAAGCCAATGACGAGGCAGAGCCTATAGGACCGGCAGCTGCAAAGACTAAGCCAAAGGCAACAATAGGTAATACAGGTGTATCAACCGGAATCGCTGAGTACGAGCTTAACCTTCAGATTGCAAAGAAGCTTGAGGCTGAGCTCACTGCAAGAGGATACACGGTTAAGATGGTGAGAACAAGCAATGATGTGGATATAAGCAATGCAACAAGGGCTGAGTTTGCCAACAACCTTGAGGCTGATGCAGTTATCAAGATTCACGCCAACGGTTCAACAGATAATTCAGCATCAGGTGTTATGACAGTGTGCCAGACATCTGCCAATCCGTACAATGCTGCAATTTATGACAAGTGCAAGAGTCTTGCAAAGAACGTTCTTTCAGGACTTCTCTCAGCTACAGGAGCAAACAGCGAGGGAGTATGGGAGACTGATGCTATGAGTGGTATCAACTGGAGTACGGTTCCGGTTACCATAGTTGAGGTTGGATATATAACGACTGCATCCGACGAGGCCCTTCTTGTAACAGACGATTATCAGAGCAAGATTGCAAGGGGTATTGCAGATGGAATTGACAGCTATGTGTCAGATTCTTCATCAGATGCTGAGGCAGAGTAACATTTACAGACTATTTATTTCGTCCTCTGTAAGTGCTCTGTAGGAGCCGAGAGGAAGCTTATCGTCAATACAAAGTGGTCCCATGGAGATTCTTCGAAGGTATGTAACCTCCATTTGAACCGCTTGAAACATTCTTTTAACCTGATGAAAACGGCCTTCCGTAATTGTAAGTTCTACGGAAGACCGTTTATTTTTTTGGTCTGCCGAAAGAATAACCAGCTTTGCCGGAAGGGTAGGCTTGTCATCACCTATGTCCACTCCCTCTTCAAAGAGAGCAATAGTTTCTTCTGTAACGTACCCATCAATATCAGCATAGTAAGTCTTTGGGACATGATGCGCAGGCGAAAGCAATCTGTGTGACAGCGCACCATCATTGGTTATAAGCAGCAGCCCCTCCGTATCAATATCAAGCCTTCCGACAGGAAACAGATCCTTTACGTTTTCCCCCTTAAGCAGGTCAATTACAGTCTGATGTACATTGTCCTTTGTGGCGCTGACACAGCCTGCCGGTTTATTCAGCACAAAATATCTATACTTCACATAGGAAAGCAGGTCTCCCTTATATTTTATTTCATCATTTTCTTCGTCAACCTGAATATCAGAGCTTTTCACTGTCTGGCCATTTACCGTGACCATACCTTTTTTCACAAGCTGCTTCACCTGACTGCGACTCCCGATTCCCATCTCCACCAGAAACTTATCTAATCTCATACTTTCCCTCCGATAAACATCTTTTCGTATGTGTAATCATATCATGAATCATCATATGCATCAACGTGTATCGTTTAGTCAGTGTGTCAGCGGGGACAGGTTCCTTGACACATGTGTAAGCGGGGACAGGTTCCTTGACACATTTTGTGTTGCCCCATTCACAGAATGTGCAAAAATAAGAGCATACAACAATCACGCTTGCTCAACTTTGCTTCGCTTTGCTTCCATCTGCATGCGGCTCTCGCGGGCATAAGGGCTTTGCCCGCTCTCGCCTTAGCAAGAAGCAGCGAAGCAAAGTACGCTACGCTACCGATTTGTTGTATTGCTCTTATTTTTTGCACGTTCTGTGAATGGGGCGTAAGTGTGTCAAGGAACCTGTCCCCGGTGGCACACAGATGTGTCAAGGAACCTGTCCCCAGTGACACACTGGATATATAGAAATAATGGTGTTTTTTGTCATATTTGGTTGACACAATGTCACAAATATTGTATTATATTTAACAGAAATGTAACAAATGAAGAAAAGTTTGTAATTATTTCATTAGGTATTTTTTAATAAAAGAGGTTGTACAATGACTAGATCACGAAGCAAAATGGGCAGATTTACAGATAATATCAGGAGAAATGTCCTTAGCTATAAATATATACGACACAATATTTTTATGACAGCCCTTGTGGTTGTAATAGCACTTTGTATTTTTGCAATTATTAGTTTTGGAGAGAAGGCTGATCCACTTGCGGATGAGCTTTATGTGAATGAGAGTTTAACGGTAGATAAGAGCGAGCCTGTTTTGATTGAAGACAGCAGTGTGAAGCTTGCGATGGAGTCGGCAGCTCCTGCGGACAGCTTTATGTCAGCAAATGAGACGGAGCGCGTGGCAAAGAGCGCATATTCAAATATCACTGCACCGGAGAAGAAGGAGGAGAGCACTGAGGTTTTAGATGGTGTTACTGCTTCTGTGATATATGATGGTGTGGATGTACTTTCTGAGGCATCGTCAAAGGCGGATGTTGTTGCATCCGTTTATTCCGGAGAGATGTTCGATGTTGTATCAAAGGGCGAGAGCTATGTAGGAGTAGTTCTGTATGATGGAAGTATCGGTTATATCAATGCAGAATATGTGTCAGTAGAAGACTAGATATATAAAAGACAGATTAAATCCCCGGCATATAGCCGGGGATTTTTTAGTTCTGTGAAAGATTTTTATAGTAGAAGCATGCCAGCTGGGTTCTGTCCCTGAGCTGTAGCTTTTCAAGAATAGAGCTTATGTAATTGCGCACAGTTCCCTCGCTTAAGAACAGCTTCTCGGCAATCTCCTTGTTATTTAAACCATCAGCCACAAGTTCAATTATTCCCATCTCTTTTTCGTTCAGCTCAAAGTAATCTCCCTTGAAGGGGGACGCCTCCACATCGGTCTGCCCCGAAAATCTGCCTGAGGCGAGAAGATCCGGAAGCTTTTCCACAATTTCATCACCAAATACGGTTTGTCCCTTGTATACGGCGTGAATAGCAGGAGTTATACTCTCAAAGTTTTGCTTTAATATGTAGCCCTTGGCACCTGTTACCAGTGCACGGATAATATATTCGTCATCAGAGAAGGTTGTAAGCAGAAGAATACGAGCCTCAGGATGAGCTTTTATGATTGTCTCTGAGGCTTCAAGTCCGTTAATGTCCTCCATACGAATATCCATGAGCAGTACATCCGGCAAATGTTTGTTATACAGCTCAATTGCATCCCTGCCACTTGCTCCGGTTGCAACAACATTTATATCATCACCCGCTTCAAGTATTGTGGAAAGAGAAAGAGCCACAAGCTGATCATCATCTACGATTACAATATTCATAAATTATTTATCCCCCTTTTTCATAACTGTTACGAGAATGGAAAACCCTTTGTTTACAGATATTTTTAAGGTTCCGTTGAGCATATTTACTCGCTGGCTTATATTGTTTAGACCTATGCCAAGTTTTCCCGGTTCGATATTGTCAGTATCCACAGTGCCACTTGGCAAATGTATATCTGTTCCGTTGTCTGTCACAAGAAGCTGATAAAAGGCCGGGTGCTCGTGCAGCTTGATGTTTATCTGATTTCCGTTGCTGTGCTTTACAGCATTATTGACAGCTTCCTTTACTATGTTTATAAAGGAATATTTTATATCCTTTGGGATATGGCTTCCCATGTCATAATCGATATGCACATCAAAATCCCTTATCCCATTTGCAATGTCAGAAATGGCGGACTGAAGATCGACGGCTTCATCATGTAGGTCATGTACACTTCTTCTCATATTGTCCATGGCGGTATCTAAGGTTGACAGTAGCTGTGAAAGTGGCTTAGCCAGCTTCTCGTCCTTGTTTATAACCTTTATGGCACCGGTCTGGAGGATTGATCTTGTGAGAAGGTGACCAACATTGTCGTGAATCTCCCTTGCAATCCTGTTTCGTTCAGACAGTGTTGCATTCGTTATCATGGCGTCCTGGTTTTCAAGAAGCTGTCTAGTGTTTGCCTCCACAATCATATCGTGCTCAGCGGTTGTATCTCTTATAGTGAGAAGCTCCTCCTTAAGGCTGTCCACATTACAGCTGTATATGCTTAGCAGAACAGAAGCAGCTATTATGCACAGAACTATGGTTATCAAAGACATAGGTAAGCAAAAAGCCATGTAGATCATTGCACAGGTGAGAATAATAGGCGAAAACTTCTGTCTGAATCTGTATATGTCATAAACTGCAATTCCGGCAAAGATAAACACCGGATATAAAAGGAAGTATGACAGGAAATAAAGGCACAGAAAACCCTCACTGATCCTCCTTGCGAGTCGTTCCTTATCGCTTATGGCTGCATCACCGCTCCAGCTGATTCTGTAAGTAGAGCACAGCGCAGGGAAAATGCAGGCGGCAGTCAGTGAGAAGAGAAGGGAAATGATATAACCGGTGCTTGTCATATTTGTATACGGATAGGTAAGTCCTATTGTTATTGCAAATAGAATGCATTTGTTTATTATATGCTTCATTGGTATTCTCCTTATCTGTAGTTATTATAAATAAATATGAACCAAAAAGGAATATGACAAATGTCACATAAATATTATGATTTTGTTCACTGTCCTTTTATTTTGGCAAATGTATAATAGAATTATAAATCTAGTCAGGGAGGAAAAAATAATGAGCAATGCTATTGAAGTTACAAATCTTGTTAAGAGATATAAGGACCTTTTGGCGCTGGACCATTTCAGCCTGGAGGTAAGGGAAGGCGAAATACTGGGCCTTCTTGGTCCAAATGGTTCCGGAAAGACCACAACAATAAATTGTATATTATCACTTCTTACATACAATAAGGGAGATATAAAGGTATTTGGAAAGGCTATGAAGCCTGACAGCTATGATATAAAGAAGGACATAGGAGTTGTAATGCAGAACGTAGCGGTGTTTGATGAGCTGACTGTGTATGAGAATATCGATTACTTCTGCGGGCTGTATGTGAAGGATAAGGAGACCAGAAGAAAATACGTTGAGGAGACCATGGATTTTGTGGATATTGCAGATTACAAAAAGTTTTATCCAAAGAAGCTTTCAGGAGGTCTTTTAAGAAGACTAAATATAGCCTGCGGCATAGCTCATAAGCCAAAGCTTATATTCTTCGATGAGCCAACTGTTGCGGTAGACCCACAGAGCAGAAATCGTATACTTGAGGGTATAAAGAGATTAAATGAGGAGGGAGCAACAATTGTGTACACCTCCCATTATATGGAAGAGGTTGAGCAGCTTTGTGACAGAATCGTGATTATGGATAAGGGAAAAGCAATTGCATCCGGCACAAAGGATGAGCTGAAGAAGATGATTAAGAATACAGAGACTATAAAGGTGGAGGTTGCTGATCTTTCGTCAACTCAGCTTGAAGAGCTTAAAAAGCTTCCACATGTGTATGATGAGAGCCATAGCGATGGAATATTAACGCTCTCATATCAGGGAGGAAGACACAATCTTGTTCGAGTTATGGACTACTTTAGAGAGCATGACGTATCATTTGGAAGGGTTGTAACTGAGCTGCCGACACTGAATGATGTGTTCCTTGAGATTACCGGAAAAGAGCTCAGGGATTAAGGAGGATGCTATGTTTGGTAGAGATTTTTTATGTACAATAAAGATTATGTTCAGGGCAAAGACATCGTTATTCTGGACACTTGTGTTTCCAATACTGTTATCAACCTTCATGTATATGGCATTTGGAAACATCTTTGAAAAAGATGAAATGTTCTCCCACATAAATGTAGCTGTTGTAACGAAAGACAATAGCGAAAATGGAATAAAGGCTATGCTTGATGCACTTTCAGAAGGAGACGATGCGCTTCTTGCTCCCAAATACATGAATAAGGAGGAGGCCCAGGAGGCGCTGGAGGCTGAGAAGGTAGATGGGATTATTTATACAGACAGCATAAGTCTTGAGATAGCAAAAAACTCAATCAATGCAACAATTTTGGAGACCGTGCTCTCCGAGTATAAGCAATATGAATATGCAATTTCAGGTATAGTTGCAAAGGAAGCTTCAAAAGGCGTTGAACCGGATATGGACCGGATAAATGGTCTTGTTACAAAGCTTACAAATAACACGTCTTACTACACGGAAAAGGCGAGCACAGAGGGCAGCCAGAATAACATGTACAACTACTTTTACGCTATATTTGCAATGAGCTGTCTGTTTGCTGCACTTTCAAGTCTTAAGATGATGAATAATCTTCAGGCAAACTTAAGCGCAACAGGAATGAGAAAAAACGTGTCCTCAAACAGAAAGGTGGTATTTATTCTTGCTGAGTTCATGGCACTGCTGCTCATCCACTTTGTGGTAGAGGTAATCAGCCTTGGATACATGGCACTGCTTGGAATAAAGTTTGGACCAAGAATACCTGAGATTATGCTTACACTTTTTGTTGGCTGTGTAATAGGACTTGCCCTTGGCGTGATCATCGGTGCGCTTTCAAGGCTTGGAGAAGGAGCGAAGACCGGTTTGCTTATCGGGGTGTCAATGCTGATGTCAATTTTGGCAGATTTGTGTGCGCATGGAATTAAGCACGAGATTGCTCTTCATGCACCAATCATAAATAAGATAAATCCGGCAGCTCTTATATCCGATACCTTTTATGCACTGAATGTATACAGTGACCACAAGGTGTTTACAGAGAATATAATCATCATGTCAGTGGAGGCGGTAGTACTTGTCACCATAGGTATGCTGATGGTTAGGAGGAACAGATATGCAAGTATTTAAGTCATATTTCAAAGTAATGAGAAAGTATATAGGACAGATGATTATGTACGCGGGCATCTTCTGTGGAATAATGGTTGCCTTTATGAACCTTGGTAAAAAAACCGGATCAGATGAATACATAGATAAACAGTGTAAGTTTTCTGTCATAGATAATGATACGAGTGATATCAGCAGGGTACTCATAGCTTATCTTGCTGATACACAGAAAAGAGTAAGCACAGTGGAGGACGGAAAGGAAAATGTTCAGGATGCACTTTACAACAGAGATGTTGACTGCGTAGTAGAAATCCCGGCCGGCTTTGGAACCGCCTTTCTGGAAGGCAGGGCAGAGGGAATGCTCGATATTACAACAATTCCGGGCACGCAGGCATCCACACTGTTTGAGGCAAGACTTGACAGATACATGAATATGCTGTCTTTGTATACATCAATGGGGCAGTCAGCAGATGAAGCAGATGCTACAGTCAGGGATGTTCTTAAGCAAAATGCTGAGGTAACATTTGCCGATGAAACAAAGGCACAGGGAAACTCTATGGCATACAACTTCTTCAATTACCTGGGCTGGACTATGATATGTATCATGATTGTTGGTGTAGCACCGGTACTTCAGGTGTACAATAAAAAGATGCTTAGAGCCAGAATTGAGTGCTCGGCATACAGATTTGTCAACCTTAATAAGGAGCTTGTATTGGGGATGCTTGTTACAGGCATGGGGGTGTGCGGACTGTTTGCCATTTTGTCATTGTTCCTTGTAGGTACGTCAGTACTTTCGATAAAAGGATTGTTGTTTATTGCAAATATGATTGTATATGCCTGTGTGGCACTTGCACTTGCCTTCCTTATTAGTAAGCTTACACAGAGTGAGGAGATACTTTCCATGTGTGCAAATGTAATCTCCCTTGGAATGGCATTCTTATGTGGTATATTTGTACCAAGGGAGTTCCTCGGAGAAGGGGTACTTGCAGCAGCACATTTTCTCCCAGCTTACTGGTACGGTGAAGCTGCACTTAATATAGACCATTACACCTCAGGCAGCCTGAGTTCAATAGGAATCGGTATTTTAGTACAACTCATGTTCGCTCTTGTATTTACACTTATAGGCATGGCAGTAGACAGATACAAGACAGCCGGAAGAGCAATGGCATAAAGAAAGGCTCCCTCTTACACCATGGTGTAAGAGGGAGCCTTTCTACGGCTTTATAACATCTGCCAAGCAGTGGAATGTACCTTACTTAGTAGAGGTATTTGAGTTGTTTTCACGGTTCTGGTCCATCATGGCGCGGACTTTCATGGAAAGACCGAAGAGGTTGATGAAGCCGGAAGCATCCTTATGGTCGTAAAGGTCACCGGTTGTGAAGGAAGCAAGACTCTCTGAGTAAAGGGTGTAGTCTGATGTAGTGCCGGCCTTGATAATGTTGCCCTTGTAGAGCTTCATCTTTACATGTCCGGTAACACGCTCCTCTGTCTTAGCAACAAATGCTGAAAGACTTTCACGGAGAGTGCAGAACCACTTTCCTTCATATACAAGAGCAGCGAATTTTGTTCCTACCAGCTTCTTATACTCCATTGTGTCACGGTCAAGGGTGATTTCTTCAAGCTGTCTGTGAGCCTCTGTAAGGATCGTTCCGCCAGGTGTCTCGTATACGCCACGTGACTTCATACCAACAACACGGTTCTCAACAATATCAATGATACCGATACCATGCTTTCCGCCAAGCTTGTTAAGCTCACGGATGATATCGGAGGTCTTCATCTTCTTGCCGTTAAGTGCAACCGGGTAACCCTTCTCAAAATCAAGGTCTATGTACTCCGGCTCATCAGGTGCCTTCTCAGGTGATACTGAGAGAACAAGAAGATCGTCGTAATTAGGCTCATTTGCAGGATTCTCAAGCTCAAGACCCTCGTGGCTGATATGCCAGATGTTACGGTCACGGCTGTATGAATGCTTAGCGTCAAATGGAAGATCGATGCCATGTGCCTTACAGAATGCAATCTCATCCTCACGTGACTGCATAGTCCATTCAGGCTGTCTCCATGTAGCGATAACCTTGATGTCCGGGGCAAGAGCCTTTATTGAAAGCTCAAAACGAAGCTGATCATTCCCCTTTCCTGTAGCACCGTGGCAGATAGCAACGGCGCCCTCCTTGCGGGCAACCTCTACAAGCTTCTTTGCGATAATTGGTCTTGCAAAGGAAGTTCCAAGTAAGTACTTATTCTCATATACAGCATCTGCCTGTACGGTAGGCATGATATACTCGTCACAAAGCTCATCTACCACATCGATTATGTAAAGCTTTTCAGCTCCTGAATACTTTGCTCTCTCGTCAAGTCCTTCGAGCTCGCTTTCCTGACCAACATCTATACATGCACAGATAACGTCGTATCCGTATGTCTCCTTAAGCCATGGGATGATGGCAGTAGTATCAAGACCGCCTGAATAAGCAAGTACAACCTTTTCTTTAGCCATTTTGTAAATCCTCCTTGTTAAATAACATTTTTAATCTACATGCACTATACAACGCAAATGTATATTATGCAAGCAGTTTTTCCTTAATATGCAAATAATACGTTATAATATACAATAAAAAAGTGAATAAAAATGCTTTAAAACACTAGATAAAACGTATATTTTCATATGTTTTATGAATATTCAAAAAAATGATTGCATAATATGCATGGAAAATGTATAATTATAAAAGTTTTATGCAAGGCGGCATAGATTGTGCGTAAGGAATGCTTTGTGTTGACTGCTTACATAAGTAGGTATACAATC
>JAGANU010000003.1 GCA_017624085.1 Coprococcus sp. | reverse complement strand
GGATATCTTAAGTATTCTGTCTGCCTGCCTTGCAAGGTCCACATTGTGGGTAATCAGCACTAGTGTCTGCCCCAGCTTCTTTACGGAATCCTGAAGGAGCGTCAGAACCTCATTTCCATTTTTTGAATCGAGGGCTCCTGTTGGCTCATCAGCAAGTACAAGAGATGGTCTGTTGGCCAGAGCCCTTGCTATGGCAGCTCTCTGCTGCTGGCCTCCTGACAGCTGGTTTGGCAGATATTTCTTTCTGTCCTTAAGACCAAGCATCTCGATAATGTGGTCTATGTATTCCCTGTCAGGCTTTCTGTGGTCGAGAAGAATCGGCATCTTGATGTTTTCCTCAACAGTGAGCACCGGTATAAGATGGTAGGACTGAAATACAAAGCCTATCTTGCGTCTCCGAAATACACTCATCTCCTCATCGCTGAGTCTTGTGATGTCCTTTCCGTCTATAATGACATTTCCGCTTGTAGGTACATCAACACCGCCCATAACGTGAAGCATTGTGGATTTTCCTGAGCCCGACGCTCCAACTATTGCAACAATCTCCCCCTTATCAATTGTGAGGTTCACATCATCCATTCCCCATACTCTCGTGTCTCCCTCACCATATATCTTTGTAACATGTTCAAGCTTTACTATTTCCATATCTATTCACCTACCCTTTCTACTCTTCAATAGTCAGATCCTCAGCCATACTCTTTGGAAGCCGAATAACCGGTATGTATATGCTTCCCAGAATAAGTACTGCCGTAACACCAAACCCTATTACCATTCCTGCAACAGAAGGCATAAACTTCTGCGGAATCATAATATTTGCAAGCCTGTAAGTCATATAATAAATTGCAATTCCTACGCCACAGCCTAGTATGTATGAAGGAATCAGAGCCATTACGCCCTCAAGCATAGCCGTCTTAATAAGCTTTTTTCTTGACATTCCTATAACCCTCAGCTGGGCAAATTCCTTGCGCCTCATATGTATATTTCCTGCGGAGCTGTTGATTATATTTACGGCACTTAATGTAAAAATAAATATCACAAGCAGCACTATGAATTTGTTTGTACTCTTCATTGGGATAATCGGCGAAATCATCTCTATATATGAGCCGTTGTCATATATAAGCTCTCCCATCATAGCTACTGTCATATTTTTCGTATCCATCTTGTACTTCATTCCCGATACACTAGACTCGTCAAAGCCGGTCTCAGCAAAGAAGTTTTTTCTTGATGTGTATATTTCAAAGCCTTCTACAGGATTATTTTCAAGGTCAACTATTCCTTCTATCGTATAAGAGTGAACCTTCCCCTCTCCAAGCAAATGTTTGTATGCAGCAGCTGCTGCATCATAGCCCTCATGATTTTGGGAAAGCTCATACATTTCCTGTGTATCAATAAGCTCAATGGTGTCGCCCACCTTGTAATCAGTAATCCCTGTGTGTATATATTTTGGGAATAATGAATCCTCATCTACTATACTTGCGCTGGCAGAGACAACCATGATCACGCCATTGTCGCTTACCTGAGTTGTTCCGTCAACGAGATATTTCTCCATATCCTTAAGCTCATTATCATCCAGTCCATACATGGATATGTCGCTGCACAGCATGTTTTTTTTATCAAGCTCATTATTTTCACTGTCAGCACCTTCGCTTAGGTGTTCTTCCACCATATTGTAGTATTCGCTTAGGAACTGCCCGTGCCAGGTTTTTTCCAGATACTCTTTACCGGTATGTGAGTAAAGGCTAAGAACATCTGTTGCGTAAACCTCTGCATTGTAAACCTTTCTGGCCTCCTTCACACACGACATCTCTGATATGTTGCGCAGCTGCTCGGGAGTTGCAAGCCAGCTCTGAGCCTGCTCCAAAGTCATGAATGCGCTTGGATACCCCACAAGCTTGTACTGATATTCCCCGGACACGCTGTCTATATATGAGATTGCATTATTAAGAATACCCATGGTGCTTGACACAGCAATTATTGCTGCTATGCTTATGGACATGGCTGAAACGGTTTTCGCAAAGCGCCCCCTGTTTCGAAGAACACTCTTTCTTGCATATTCACCCTCCATGCCGAAGAGAAGTCCCATAATTCCCCTTCCCCTGGCCTTGAATTTCTCCTTCTTAATCCTCAGCTCTCCTCTCACAGCCTGAACCGGGCTCATGGCTGTTACAAGCTTGCTGCACTCTCTTATGACAAAATACATATCACCAAGATAGCAAAACAGCACCGGAGCAAGAGGTACTATATGATAGCCTCCGTCCACAGACAGGAATATACCAAGAATCCATGTGAAGGCTCCACCGGCAATTACTCCTATTGCTATTCCTGCCAGCTCCAGTGTAAGCCCCATTTTATATATTACCTTCCCCAGCTGTCCCTTCGTTGCTCCTATGCACCTGAGTATTCCATAATCCTTCACCTGCTCCATCATAAACATTTGGATAGAATTTCTTATCATACCTACAGCAAATATGGCAAATATGAAGGATATCAGTAAGATAACTAAAACAAATATAACTACCGAGGACGCATCATCATAGGTGCAAGGCTGAAAATACATCGATGCCAGCTCCTCATTTATTGTTGCTTCTACCTGATATTTCTCACAGATCTCCTCCATTCTCTTTTGCATCCGATATGGATTGTCTCCTGTGGCATACAAAGCATTTTTATATACAGTCTTTATCCCCTCATAGTTAGAGCCGTCATCGTTTACCGCATATTCGTAATCGATTTTCTCATACATCCCTACGTATGCTTTTTTTATTTTTTTGTCCGCCGCTATATTAAGTGCCTCGGACTTGCTCTGGGTCAGTACAATAAACTCATAATCCTGCTCCTGCCTCACCTTATCTCTGTAGGTAAGCAGGTACGAGTACGCCAAATTCAGTCCGCCATAAAGCACAAATACTGTAATTGCGACTCCAATTATGGTTATTACACTTCTCGCCTTGCCGGACCTTAGATATGCCTTGGCCAGCTGCTTAAAATCTGTCAATTCTTTTTCCTCCCTTTTTCTTATCGTACAGATACGAAGCTGATACAATTCTGGTTACGTTATCACATTTGCCGTCATATAGAAATTTGTGCAAGCATAACTTCTGCGTTACGGTTTATTGCACAAAAAAGAGTATACGCATCCTATGCATATACTCTACCACTCTTTTCTTACTATTCAGTGACTACATGTAGCTTCTTATCTTACAGAACTGTAAGCTTAGCTATGCACAAATGTAATCTCAAAGCAGGTGCCCTTTCCTACCTCGCTTCTTACTGCTATGCTTCCGCCCATTCCCTCCACAATAGACTTTGTAAGGGAGAGCCCTATTCCAACACTATTTGGATTGATTTCCTGGCTTACACGGTAAAACCGCTTAAATATATGTGGCAGCTCCTCCTCCGGGATTCCTATACCATTGTCCCTGACATATATTCTTGTAAACAGGTTATTCTGACTTACCTCCAGTGTGATATGTGTGTTCTCATAAGAATAGTCCGAAGCATTCTTCATAAGGTTAATAATCGCCTCTGTAAGCCAGTCCCCATCACAGGAAAGCTTTGTTTCCGGCTCACAGATTATATCAATGTGCTGGTGCTTTTTGTCTGTCAGATGCTTTACTCCCTCTGCTGCCTGGGCACATAGAACCTCCATATTCCAGAGCTTGCTTTCAAACTGTATTGCTCCCGCTTCTATTCTGGCAAGCTTGAGAAGGGACAGCACCATCCACTCCATTCTGTCAAGCTGATTTCCCGCCTCAAAAAGCACCTGTCTGCGGCGCTCCTTATCCGTAACCTTATCATCAAGCAGCATATCCACAAATATATTGAGGGACGCTAAGGGCGTCTTAAGCTGATGGGATATGTCAGAGATGATATCTCTTAAGAACTCCTTCTCAGACTGCTCCTTCTCCCTGCTCTCCCTGAGAAACGCCACCATCTTATAAAAATTGGTATACAGAATACCTATGCTTCCCTGTCTGAACTCCTCCTCCGTGACACTGTCCGGATCGTCCACAACACGAATCATCTTGTCTGACATTCCCTCAACCTCATCATAAGTCTTATCGATATGTCTGTAGCCTATGAAAAAAAGAAGGACCAGCACCGCTGCTACAAGTATTGCAGACACAGCCGTCAGAAGGGTGTTATAGCCTGTCGCATAGTAAAACCACGCGGCAAGTATGCACACAGCCGCCACGCCTACACGCAGGAAGGTGCTTATGTATTTTTTTCTCTCATATGAACTCTTCATTTACCATTCTCCGCATACTGCCTACTGTGCATTTCTCACAAATCTATACCCTACGCCTCTGACCGTCTCTATAAAGCAGGCGTCCTCCTCCAGCTTGCTGCGAAGTCTCTTCATATAAACCGACAGGGTATTGTCGTCGATAAGCACGCCATCTATATCATATAATCTGTCAAGCAGTGTATTTCTCGCAAGCACTACGCCCTCGTTGCACACAAGCTCCTTCAGCAGCCTGAGCTCTGTAGCTGTACAGTCAATGAGCACATCCCCCTTATATAGTCTGAACTCCGAAAGCAAAAATCTATGTTGACCAAAGGGTACTGTCTCCTGCCCCCTCTTATTCATCATCTCATACCGTCTGAGATTTGCCACAATTCTGGACAGCAGCTCCTTCAGCCTGTAAGGCTTCGCCACATAATCGTCAGCACCGATCTCAAGCCCCTGCACTATATTGATCTCCTCCGACATGGCCGTAAGGAAAATTATAGGAATCATAACCCCACTTTGCCTTACCTTCTTACAAAAATCATATCCGCTTCCATCAGGGAGCATCACATCAAGCAAAATAAGGTCAACCGCTTCATCCAAAAGCTCCCATGCGCTCTTCAGATTTGCCCCATGCTTAACCTTATACCCTTCAGCCTCCAGCACAAACACCGTACCCATCGCAAGTGCCTTATCATCCTCCACAAGGAGTATCGTTTTATCCTTCATATCTATCTCCATTCTCCCATGTGTCACCGGGGACAGGTTCCTTGACACACTTTCTGTCGTGTGTCACCGGGGACAGGTCCCTTGACACACCGTTTTCCACTTCGTATACAAATTTTTTATAAAAAAATATGGGAAGACTAAGCTTCCCACTTGTTAATGTTCATATCTTTTCGGATTAATTACCAAAGGTAAACATAACCCTTCTCTAATATTATTCTCTTCTATGGCTCAAAACCACAAGGTATAACGGAAACCATTCTATGGCTAGAATATGACAATTACCAGTCTGTGTCAACTGCCTATTACAAATTTACCGTGTGTCACCGGGGACAGGTTCCTTGACACATTTTCTACCGTGTATCACCGGGGACAGGTTCCTTGACACATTTGGTGACACAATACAGCCGGGGCTTTTGCATGGGTAACTACTTCTTAATATCCATGTGCCTGTCCCAAATCCATACAGCAAAAAGGGTTAGGTGAATGCAACAAATCGGTAGCGAAGCGTCCTTTGCTTCGCCGCTTCTTTGCTAAGGCGGGGCGGGCCACGTCCTTATGCCCACGGGAGTCGCATGCAGATTGAAGCTAGCGAAGTGAAGGTAAGCAAGCGTGATTGTTGCATCACCTAACCCTTATTTTGGTGTAAGCTTTTTGAGGCAGGCATATGACTCACAAACGGCAAGTACCCATGCAAAAGCCCCGGCTGTACACTGTAGCAAAGTGTGTCAAGGAACCTGTCCCCGGTGACACACGGTAGAAAATGTGTCAAGGGACCTGTCCCCGGTGACACACGGTAGAAAATGTGTCAAGGAACCTGTCCCCGGTGACACACTAGATTATTCTATTGAAATGTAGTTACTGTCAGGCAGCTTCTTCTGTTCCTCCTTCTTAGGAATCGTAAGCTTTAATATGCCGTCTTCGTATTTTGCATGTATCTCTTCCTGATGTACCGCGTCACCTACATAGAATGCCCTGCTCATGCTTCCCGCATATCTCTCACGTCTGATATACTTTCCGCTCTTCTTATCTGTCTCATCCTTGTCAAGGCTCTTGCTTGCAGATATTGTCAGATATCCATCACTCAGCTTTACTTTCACATCATCCTTCTTAAAGCCCGGAAGATCAATATCAACCTCATAATCTGTATCCGTCTCTCGTACGTCGGTCTTCATCATGTTCTTTCCATGCTTGCCATACAGAGTATGCTCTGCCGGAGCCATATTCTTGTACAACTCCTTCTCGAAATTCCTTCCAAATGGAAAATCGTTCATAAAATCATCAAATAAATCTTCTCCAAAAATGCTAGGTAACATAAGTCATCTCTCCTTTCAACTCAATTAAGTGTCGATGTTTGCCACACTCATGGCTTAGGCACTTGGACTTTTACTGTTACACAAGGTAAGATAAGAGGATTTCCTGTTTTGTTTTTATCCCTTTCCTTATCTTTGACTATGTTATACTCTTGTTTGTTAGCACTGTCAATAGGTGAGTGCTAATTATTTTGTGAAGATTTTGTGTCCCCATCATACAGCTGTATTATCCTGTCGCTATATGCCGCTATCCTCTCATCATGGGTAACCATAACAATTGTTTTGTTCATGTCCAGGAAACGGCCTATTATCATATCCTATGAATAATAAGTGCTTTTCATCATATACAAGTCATCTCTGGCATCTCCCAAAAGCCTTCTTTCCTTTGCTATGTCAGAGTAAGACATACAATACACGAAAAGTGTATTGTATATGAGCACGATTCCAACAACCATGACCATAACAGATACGAAAAAAGTCTTCTCTTGTTATACAAATGTGATATTCCATAATATATTGTGTTTGGTGAACTACTCCGACTTATAGAAGTCGGAGCTTCCTGCTTCAACCACTACTGCGTTGATTACGATAATACGTAACTCAATGTCTTACACAATGTCCACAGGCGTATAAGTTCGGGCTGATTCCATCCCTACTATATGATTTAGTTTTATGCTACCTCAGTGAGTAGCCTTAAGCCTTCCTGTAAGATGTTGATAGCAGAGTTCTGGTCACGGCTGATTATAAGACCACAATTGCATTTCATTGTTCGGATATTTAAGTCTTTCATTTCGGGATGCAACATACCGCAACAATGACAGATTTGTGATGAAGGAAACCACTTATCTACTTTTACAAGATACTTATTCCTATCAGATAGCTTATATTCAAGCATAGACAAGAACATACCATATCCGTTATCCAAAGTGGCTTTACCATTACCAAAACCCTTGTTAGACATAGAACGCATATTTAAGGATTCTACACAAACAACATCGTACTGATTGGCTATCTCAGTAGATATTTTATGAAGGTTATCCAAACGCTGATTAGCAATGTGTCTATGGATTTTGTTTACTTTACGAAGTTGTTTGATATAATTGTTAGACTTTACTTCTCCCTTTTTAGAACCTTGCATACGTGATAGCTTGCGTTGTTCTTTAGCGAGTTTGTCAGAGCTTTTACGGTAATACTTATGATTAGTACCGATATTACCATTGTTGTCAACATATAAACCATCAGAAGCATAATCTAATCCGATAGCATTCGTTTTATCAGCTACATAAGGATTTGCAACATTATCAAACTCAAAAAGTACAGAAATATAATACTTACCATCTGATTCCTGAGATACAGTAGCAGATTTGATAATCCAACTGCTGTCAGGAATACGATGAATAACAGCTTTTACCTTACCAATCTTAGGAAGTTTGATGTATTTGTCATTTATGATAGCGACTGTGCCTTTCTGATTGTTTGTAGTATATGCTTTACGACTATGCTTTGCAGATTTATATTTAGGAAATCCATTATTCTTTTTACGGGATTTGCTAAATCTGTTACGGAACGCTTCTTGTAAATCCATCTGCTTATTAGCAAGAGCAAGACTATCCACTTCTCTAAGATAGGGATATTTGTCTTTATATTTAGCTGGTGTGACCGTAGGGAATTTACCAGTTGCTTTGTAACCTTCAATCTTATCGGAAAGCATAAGATTATAGACCTTACGACAACATCCAAAGGTTTTTGAAAACATAATACTTTGTTCAGTTGTAGGATATACCCTGTACTTAATTGCTTTGTTTGCCATCTTTCTTCCCCTGAGATTGAATGTATTGCTTAATAATGTCTACGGTAGCTCCGCCTGTGGTCAGCAGACAAAAGCTCTGTGACCAAAACATCTCTTTCCAAAGAGATTGACGTATCTGAGGAAATTCTTTCTTTATGATACGACTGCTTGCAGATTTATAAGCATTGATAAATTTACTGATTTCAGTATTCGGTTGTCCTCTAAACAAAATATGTACATGGTCGATATCGTGATTCCATTCTTCTAACGTAATGTTATAGGCAGGAGCAATCTTTACAAATATCTCTTTTAGACGATTAGAGATAGCATCATCTATCACTTTATTACGATATTTTATACACATGATAAGATGATAATGCAACATGAACACCGAATGGTTGTTTGTATCTAAAAACATTGTAGTTATAACCTTTCTAACAAATACGACTGATTTATAATTAGATTATACTATGAGATGCAAAAGTCAAGTAAACGCCGTGTTTATCGCAATTCATCCCACCACTTATAGAAGTGGGGGATTTCTTACTCACGGCGTGTTAAATTCATATACTTCTCCGTTAGTACCTACCTACTCTCCACAATACTTTTATTCAAAAAAACATACACAGACTTGCCGCCAATTAACAATACAGACAGGAAGAATAGCAAAATGTAAATTGCTATATACTTGATAGAGAAAAACAGCCTGTATTCCTCCATCGTATTTTCCATAGCAATTTGCAGAAAGAAAATGATCAAGGAGAAAATCACCATACTCACAATAAAAATTGAAAATATAGAGCGAAGCAGACGCATTACAAGCTTTCTGTTTGAAAAGCCGAAGGCTCTGCAGATTTTCATCTCATGGGTTCTTTGTGCCAGCCAGAACTTGACAACAATCCATATGCAGGCAAAGGAAAACACATATATAATAATGCAGTACTCTTTTTCATACTTGAATCACCCTAATCCTCACCGATTATTGTACTATCCAAAAATGCTTCCAGTCCTACAACCTGACTTTTACACCAAAAGTCATATTACCTCTTCGCTGCCCAATTTGCGCCTATTAATTGCAAAGAACAATCCGAAAATTATGATAGCAACCGTGCCTCCAAACAATACACCATTATTATTATCACAATATGATATTATCGCTGCCTCTTCAAAAGTCAAATCAAGCAGCATTAACAAAACCGAAAGTATCAACGTAATAAATACGCCCATTGTCTTTGAAGTTTTTCTTAATAGAAATAAAATCAGGCATGAAAAAGAAATATTCCAAACAAATCTCAAAAAAACCGATAGCATCAGCCTGTCATTTACACATATAGTCGAATTCCATGCACAGCCTATAATGAATCCTGTAAAATACAGTACGCTATCCATAATTACAGTCTTCAATCTATACCAAAACCACTTACCCATACTTCCCAGCCTCAACACCTGCATTTGCATTTCATTTCTGGGCATTCTATACAATGATATATTAGAGCATGCTATTGCTGCATAAAAGAATATAAAAGTTGGCATGTATAAAAAGTAATTGGTCCTGTCAATATAGTTATATATTGTAGAATCATTAGCAAGCATCATTATTTTTGTGATATATCCCGTATCATTTATTTCAGTAATGGAACTGTACACAGCCTTGCTGATAACAAAATCAATCTGCATTACCGCAAAGCCTATGACACAAATAACGCATTTTTTTATTATATTAAGTTTTTTGTACACCAGCTACCTCCTAGGGCTGATCACTATTTCAATTCTGCCCATATATAATTGTGAGTATGCCTCTATTCCATCTGATAATACATATGATTCACCGTTAAGCTCCTCTGAGGTTGTAATGAAATTCCATATATTATCCTCATCATATTCATCTCCCTGGAGTTCCACCAGGCAGCTTATGAAGTCTAGATATACATCCTTTACTTCACCATCGGCAGCAGCAGAATCAAAATCCTTTTTTTCAATAAACAAGTTGAAATGCCTGCATTTCTCATCCAGAGATCCTGTAATACCAATCTGTATAATACATGCCCCTCTCTCAAACGAGAGCTGGGTTATTCCATCCATTTGACTCCTTTTCTCCTCATAACCCCTTTTTTTCATACTCTCAATCCAAGTCTCTATTGAAAAATTAAGCTTTGGTTTATCATCAAGTTCTTCCTCTTTCATTGCAGCTTCTGCCTCCATTTTGTTTTCATAACCACCTTCTTCGGATTGATCTGTTGAAGTATCTTCCAAATTGCTGTCATCCATATCAATATATTCCGTAGTGTTATATACATTGGTTTTCCTATGCGCACTGCATCCGGTGGTTGCTGTTACAATTAACACAGTTAATGCAGTTAACAAAAGTATCTTTCTATATGCTATATTCATTTATCAGTTTGCCTCCATCTATTTCCAATACCGTATTACACAATTTGTTAATATCCTCTTCATGATGACTTGTTATTATCAGCATCCGTTCACCATGAATATATTCATCTATTACCTTGCTTATGGATTCTACTCCCGCTTTATCCAACCCATTAAAAGGCTCGTCAAGTATCAAAACCTGAGGCTTTTCCATAATCGCCTGTGCAATTCTTAATCTTGCCTTCATTCCTGTTGAATACTTTCTGTACTTTATGTTTTCTCTCCCTGATAATCCTACCTCAGATATAGCCTCCTTTATTTCTTCTTCACCTATTACATTGCGTATTTTTGCCAATAATCTCAAATTGTCAATCCCTGACAAATCTTTGTAAAAATCAATCTCTCCAACAATAACCCCGGCATTATCTATAAACTCGTTACCTTTTGTGCCGATTTCATATCCGTCAATAGTTACATTTCCACTATTTAGCCTGACAAAACCGCATATTGCACGAAGTAACATTGTCTTTCCTGACCCATTGTGCCCTATCAGACCATAACGGTTTCCACCCTTTAGGATATATGAGATGTTATCTAGTATAAGGTTATTCTTCAATTCCAAACTTGCATTTTCTATCTTTATTTCCATGTTCCCTCCGTCGTATCTGCACTCGCAAAATACTATATAATTACTCTTTTATGTTTATCCATCTGCAAGGCAATAACAGCGCATATCAGCGCCAATATGATATTTACCACAAGTTCTATTATCAGCTTTTCAAATGTACTAGAGGTATTATACGAAATAATAATATCGGCTGCTGAAGTCTTGCTCCCGCCTTTCGTAAGCATATTAATATAATTCATTATGATATATATTGCTTCCGGTATGAGTATCATCTTTATTTTATCCCTTGTGATAAGTCCAACAGCTAAAGACAATAGCGCATAGGCGCATGCTAATGGGATGTACAGTATAAGCATCATTGTGATAAACACGGTAAGAGGATGTTCACTATAAAAGTTTTCAGGGAAAATCGTCCCTATTCCACCAAGACCAGATAAAGATGGATACATTAAATAATCTACCGCTATAGTCATAATAATTAGAGGAACAACTGTAACCAAACCTCCCGTAATTGAATATACTGCCATTGACTTTGCCAAGGATCTTCTCCTGTTTCCAATACGATTTGCACCTACAACATAAAAAGTATTTACTTCATCAACAAATCCAGAAACACAAAATCCCAGAATAATCGGAAAAACATGGACAATATACCTCATAAGACTGTCCATGTATATTTCCCAACATAGAAGCTGATCCCACATAAATAATACATATTCCTTATAAGAACAGGATACATCCGGGCCATAACTCCATAATACAGGGATAATTTCAGATCCCATAAGCCAGCTAACTAAACCAAAGGCAAATACAACAAAAAATGTACATATTGTATATTTATTTCTTATCCTTGTTTTAAATAATAATACGTTCATATATCTCCCTAAATAAACAACCAAGAGCCTGCACTGTTAATACATTTATTTCTTACCATTACACTTCGCCCAATTTCAATACAATACAGCACATTTCCGCTGAACGACGTGTATACTGCACTAAGTGTACTAATACGTCATGTTTTTTGCATTGACTAAGTATTTTTAGCACCTATATAATATGACTAGAAGGCCATGGTACCTGTCCCCATGGCTCTTATTATCAAAGACATAAAAGGGGAGCTTGTTGTTATGCTTACAGATCTTATAGATATATACTGTTTTACATTAGATACTCTCTTTGAAGTATTTATTCTATGCAGCTTATATAATGCGAA
The DNA here is from genome assembly GCA_017624085.1 of Coprococcus sp. The sequence continues at coordinate 26,563 of JAGANU010000003.1, read as the reverse complement.
GCTAAGGAACACGAATCGTCCTGTGGCAATCATCCTTATATACTTGTTCTTGGGAACTATATTTTCATATATTTTTCCTGACGCATTTTGTGCAATTCTCTTGTTTCCAATGAGTTATATTTCGTACAAGCTTCTATATCAGAGGAGTCACTCCGAGACTATGTTGGGCTATATTCTTAGTTACATATATATCGTTGCTTTTCAGGACATTTTCTATATGGCTTTCAGCAAGCTTGAAATTAATGATTGTAACATACAGGCACTTATTGGACAGACAGGCTCATTCGCAATTGGAATACTCCTATTAAAAATCTTACCTGTCCATAAATTATACATATACATCATACGAAGCAGCATCTACATAAAATGCACAATAGTAAATCTGGCCTTAATGTACGTGATAGAGGTATTTGCATCCAAATACACCGGTTTCGATACAACTGTAACGGTTCCCCTTCTTTTTTCATTTGCCGTAGTGGTCTTTTTTTCTGACTACCTGCTTATCAGGCAGCAGCTTACAATCTCCAGACAGCAGGAGAGTCTGGAAAGCTACCAGACCTATGAGCCTATGATGAACAACCTTATACAGGATATACAAAGAAGACAGCATGATTTTGCAAATGAACTGAATGCAATACAGATGATTGCCTGCACCTACAGTGACTATCCCTCACTTTCCAAAGCGCTGAACCAACATATAGATGATATATCCAGAGATTTTCACCACACAAATCTTGTAAAGCTAAACATGAAGGTTTTGTCAGGATTTCTTTACACGAAGCTGGAGAACGCAAAAAAGATGAATAAAACAATAAACATTCAGGTCCGGTGCTATGATATACACAGCCACATGCCTGAATATGAATTAATAAAGGTTGCCGGGATACTAATAGACAATGCTATAGAAGCCATCGATTCATCTGATGATGTTTCTGTGGAAATAGACAGCGATGGAGAGCGCATAACATTTGCCACCATCAACAAAGGACCTGTGCTTACATCAGAGCTTATTGCAAACATGATGAAGATGGGCTACACGACCAAAACTGTCTCATCCCAATCCGGCTCCAAGAGAGGCTATGGTCTTTATAATGCAAAACAGCTACTGGACAGCTATGGTGGTGAATTGTACATAGAAAACCCTGTTGTCACAGGTGATACACTGATAAGATTCGAAATAATCGTATAGAATTATGCTTACATACCTTTGGAGGAAGACATACATGAATGCACTTATAGTAGATGATGATACTGCCCAGCTTGAAGGCACAGGGGCAATAATAACAACACATTTTAAGGACACCAGGTGCCTGAAGGCTTCAAGCTATAATGAGGCTGTAGATATACTAAATGGCAATATGGATATCGATATTATTCTTCTGGATATTGATCTCAATAGCGCAGATGGACATAATGGAATTGACCTGGGAAGGTACATCCGCTCATTATCCCCATATAAACATACTCCTATTTTGTTCATAACCGGGTATGTAAATGAGGCCGCTCGTGCAATCCATGCGACCAACTGCTTTGACTTTATTGAAAAACCCCTTAACAGCACAGATTTGATCGATTCGATTCAGAAGCTCATTAATATGAACATAATATCGGAAAAGCCTATCCGCTTCCGTGATGTATCAGGTGTTTATTTCAGACTGCTGCCATCTGAAATCGTATATTTGAAAGCTGTCCATAGAAATGTACATGTATATACCGTTTTAGGAGAATTCGTATCAAGCTCCACCCCCCTTAAGGACATCATACAGTTTCTTCCAAAGTCATTTATAAGGTGTCATAAAAGCTACATTGTGAACATCCATTTCATTTCCGCTTGCGACAGAACCAATCTGCTCATCAAGCTGCGGGGCTATGAGCATGTGCCAATACCTATAGGTAGGACCTATCAGGCAATTGTATACCAACAGCTTGATAACCAATGAGCCACGGGGACAGGTCCCCGTGGCTCATGCCTTTGCCAAGTGCTGATAAGATGCTTTCTGCCTGCTCTTTCACATCTGGCTCTACTCTTGCGTACATATTAGCGGATTTTACTGCCATAATATAACACTCGTTACCCAAAGGATACAGTTCTGTATTTGTATCCCATATTTTACAATTACTTCACATGAGTTTAATGTCTTTTTTCTTCAAACATTGAAACCTACATACAAAGGGTACTTACAACAGATATAATATCTACGTCTTATATCTCATCCACACCAATCCATTTACCAAATACAAAACAATAAAGCATACCAAAGCCCATGCAACAGCACTAACGCTATAACTTGCCACAGCATATTCTTTATCTAAATATACACTGCAAATCCACATAAGAGGTTTTCTCTCTGACATTCTGTTTATTTGAATTGGTAGTATCGTTATGAACAGTGCTACAAATAATCCGGTCTGTAATTTTCTCACTATAATCCCAACACAACACGTTGCAAGTGCCACTACAACACACCACATCACATGAATGCAATCTCTTATCAGCAAGTATTCGCACACAGATACACTCCACTTAACTCCGGAAAAATCACACATACTTCTTATGGGATACGACAGTTTACTGCTCTCGCCACATATAAGGATGTACAAATACTGGATTATAGAAAAAAATAACGAGGTGATAACGGATATAAACATAACCCCATTCTGTTTCGTCACGATATACCTGAAACCGCCATTTGCACTTGTCTTTATCATAAGATGTCTGTTATTTCTATAGTCAAGAACAACTGCATATAAAACAATAATCAGAAACGCAAGCAACTCATAGTAGTTCACCTTGCTCTGCTTAAAAAATCTCTGCAGATTAAGGTCATCATACATCATCCTTTCCCCATCGTTATCCATGCCCATGATATTTATATACCTGTCATATATCATTTCCCAGGCCATCTGATGCTGCAAATAGTAGTCTATTGCCTGATAGTCAGGGTCACTTTTTTCAGATACATGCTCACACTCCCATTTCCCTCTGTCCATTTTTTCCTTTTCAGACAGTATATACCCTTCCTTCTCATCATCCATGCTGCCTTCCAGCTTATAGATATATTCTTCGTATAAATCCTTTGTCTTATCATCTGTGGTACCGCCCATAAACATGAGCGAACCAAAATATGCCGATCCCAGCAGAAGGAGGAGCATACTATAGCCTCTTATATATTTTTTTAACTCAAATGCAAACACTTAGTCATTTCTCCTCAGATATTTCATATACGCATCTTCCAATGTAGGATATACCCCCACCCCATTGTCAAATGGTTTTGTATCATTAACAATTCTGAGTTCAACCATATTTCTGTCAATGTTTACTGCACTAGTCACAATGTATTTCTCCGAAAGCTCAAGTACACTTTCAGCAGGGACATCAATACTCCATACATTTCCCTTCATTTCATTTATTAAATCATTATATCGTACATTTCTCAGCAATAACCCATTCTTCATAAGCAAGATGTTATCAGCAATATACTCTACATCAGAAACTATATGTGTGGATATGATGATAATACTGTCGTACTTTATTTTGCTTATTATCCCCCTCAGACTAATTCTCTCCTGAGTATCAAGCCCTGCCGTAGGCTCATCCAATATCAACAGCTGAGGCTTATTTAACAGTGCTATTGCAATCCCGATTCGTTTCTTCATTCCACCGGAATAGCCACCTACCTTTTTGTCTCCATCCTGAACAAGATGAACAAGCTCTAGCAGTTCGTCAATATGCTTCTTTGAACTGTCAACACCCTTTAGCTTTGCAAAATATGTCAGCAATTCTCTCCCGGTATAGAATCCATACAGACCTGGTGTCTGTGGCAGATACCCAAGCTGCTCTCTATATTTCTTTCCCAGCTTACCGACCGGAACTCCATCCACAAGGATCTCTCCTTTTGTTGGTTTTAGCAATCCGGTTATTATGTTCATGAGAGTAGACTTACCGGCTCCATTTGCCCCCAGCAGCCCGTAAACTCCATTTTCAAGTACAGTGCCCACGTTAGTCAAGGCCTCTATATCCCCATACTTTTTTGATAATCCTGCCAATTCCAGCTTCATGCTGTCCTCCCCTTCTACAATATAAAAACCCACCTATAGCACACAATCCAATAATCCACATAACTGACAAGAATAGAACCAGCCATATCCTGTTAATTGGATATCCTAAAACATTCTGACCATCATACCCCGCTATATAATCATTACACCACAGCAGTGATATGGGTGAATATGTTTTCAGCCATATGTATACTTTATTTAATGTGTCTGATTGTTTCTCATAGTACATAAGCCCTGTCTGTGAAACATATTTTGTAAATTCAAGCAAACCTACCGAGAATACTACCGAATATAATGTTGCCCATATTCCTTTTCTAAAGATAACAGAAAGGATTTCGCATACCACAGTCACAAAACATAATGCAATAAATCTCATCAGACAGACCAATAGCATATACTGACCAAATGTTATATCCATGGGACAAAACTCGGCAATTGCACCCGCTTCAGAATCATAAACCATCTGTATCGGCTGTCCGACTGATGTAAATACACTTCCCATTCTCATTGATATAATAAGTGCATCTACCCCACAGCTTAATAGCACAACAACCAGATTAAATGCAAATAATATCACGTTTTTTAATGCAAACAGATATAATCTTCCGTTGCTGGTTACAAATGTCATCTGAATTGCTCCACTTTGATATTCATCAACGAAAAAGCACACAGTAACACAGCATATAAATAGCAGAAGCATCTCATTGCCAAAATTATTTGCGCCCTGAGAAACACTAAAACACCACCAGTATGCACTTTTTGTATACGAAATTTTAGGAGAAATCTCGTTTCTAAGCTTAGTATACTTATCTATTACCACCTGAGCTTCTTTATCCTTATACCAGTCGCAATAATCTCCAAGTCCCAGATTGTTGTCCTTCAACTGTCTTGTATTTTCTATAAGATAGTCTATATCTGCGGTGTATGAATTGCAGTAAAGAAGCATGTTGATAACCGTTGAGTATACGTATCTGTCAAATCTTTTTTCAGGTGCATATATACCCTTTTCTCTTGCCTTACTTTCGTCCTCTCCATCATATAAAAGTTTTTCGGTTTTAAGCATATCATCATAAAGCTTTTCGGAATAACATGTGCCATCCATGCTGTCAAACAACTGCTTCTCATAACGTGAAGTATTTACACCTTCCTCACTCATAACACCGGCCTTAAATCTGTTAAGCATGCCTGCATTGTTTATGGCATTTAAACACATGCACAGCAACATAAGAATAAACGAAGCGATAATTCCCTTTGTTTTTATACATTTTTTTATCTCAAGACCTATCAACTTATCAATCCCTTTTCTCTATTATCTGAGCTGAACTGATTCCCAACCTGCCTGTCTGTCTGTCATTCACCAATATTTTGACTTTATGAGGTTGTCCATCCCATAATACCGATTCCATGTCTGTCGTAAATACAACGGCCTCATTGTCACCAGTAATATTGCACCTGATGCTGCTACCCTCACCACTTAACGGCATGACAGCATCGTCAACTATCGCATAAATATCATATGTCCCATAATCTGCACATAATATTACTTTACATTTTGAAGCATCACTTAGACAAACACGCCATCTCTCTTTTTGTCTTTTTATTGGAATATCATCAGATATTGCCGTTATGATTGTACCTGAAATTGTATCCCTATTTTCCTGATCTTCATATGTATATACATCATCTGTTTCATATTTAGACTCTTCTTCTACAACTGTACCATTATCTAAAGAATATCCATCAGCCAGCCGGTAACGAAACTCCTTGGTTGTGACCGTTTCCCTGTATTTTGAAAATTCCTCATAGTTGTCAGTAATTTCAAAATCGCTGAGATAAAAACCTATAACTATTTTGTTATCGGGCGAAGAATTTCCCAACTCAAATCCCAGTTTTACATACATATCCTTTTTATTTTTATATCGCACTTTACTTATCAGTGCCATTTTTTCATTCTCCACCTGTGACATCTGGAGCTTTCCATCGCACATTACAAATATATAAATATATCCTTCCTCCGGATATCCATTAACTTCTACGTTTGTGTAAAACGTTGTCCAATTCTCACTTCCATCTATTATAAACGGCTCTTTATCCTGCTTAACATATATGTCTTTTCCAGTTAGTTCATCTTTTACACTTGCATAAAACGCAGAACCAATGGCAAAGCTCTTTTCGTCCTGGGTTTCACTGTCCTCGTTTGGCTCAGGCATCTCCGAATTGTTTTCACCAGTCAAATCTGTATCTGAGCTTATGCTTGATGGATATTCATTATACGAATCATCTACAAAACTAAATGTGCTTACAGATTTTATCCCGCCATAACCATCATAATCTGTGTCTAGAAAAAATATCTTTTGATCACCTGCAAACATTGCCATTTCAGGATTTATTCCTTGAGCAGCTTTATTTATCTCATCACTGCCATCAAGCATCGATGAGCACAAGTTACAATACGTACCCTCACCGGTAAACTGATTACTGTCACTTTCCAAGTAATACAGTCTGTCATCATACACACTTATTAGTGTATAATTACACTTATCACTACTCTTTATTAATTCTATATTGCCTGCGTTATCAATACAACACACCGCACCTGCGTCTGTATCACAGTAAAGTTTTCCGTCCTTTATTACCCGTGGATATACCCCTTTTGTTCCCATCAGATTATGGCTAACTAAAGTACGTGTGTCCACCTTCACAACTGCCTGTATCCCATCATCATAATAATATATACTGCCTTCATCTCCACAAAATTCGTATGTATACACATACAATTTATCTCCAGTCTCTATATTGAAGAAGCAGCTTCCCTGCTGACAAGATACGTATATAACATTCTCTGAAACAGCTTGTATACTTCCAATGTTCACGTCATCTGCCAGTGACACCCCATTGCAATCCTTACTAAACTCAGCGACATATTCCTTCTCTCCCGATGTGTTTATTGTGTAAAGCTTCTTCCCATCCGCAAAATATATTTTGTCCTCTGCCGGAAAAACATGACCGGCATGCATATACTGAATACAATCTGCAGTGCCATGAGTACACCCGGGCTTTTCACACAGATTAATCCATTTTTTTGTATTCTTGTTTATTTTTAGATTTCTGTAATAAATATAAACATCATCCTCGAAAAAGGGAGACTCATATGTATCAGCAAACGCGCCGTTTTCGATCTGCCCATACCCGCCAAGAAAATTCTGAGTTCTTTTATCGTTTTTAGTACATCCTGTCTGAAAAACAGCCAGAAGAAACATCATACAAATAATTATTATCGTTCTTTTCCCCATATACAGCCTCCCTCTATCTCGTTCACAATCACCAGATTTACTACTATTTTGTGGTGCTGAATGTATAATCATTTCCTTTGTGAGTAGTTACACTATAATAATAATATCCTTTTGTTGTATAATACCCATCCGAAAAAGTTCCAGTTCTGGCACTTACATAAGAGGTATTTGACCCAGACCCTGAAATACTAGGTCTAGTTACGCCTCCTGATGATTTTAAACTTACAGATTCATATAACCTATTTGCAGTCCTACCACTCGACAAAGCCATTGTATAGTACCCGGATGGACCTGCAACTGTAGTATATGTAATACTTCCTGTATAAGTTGTTGAATCAAAAGTCTGACTAATCACATTCATTGCATTAGCCTGAATATGACATGCAAACAACATAGCCACTATCATTCCTATTGTCACAATTATCGGCATTACCTTTTTTTTATCGATTACTCTTACCATAAACTTTCCTCCTTCTAATACTTACTTATCGCTTTTTTTTACCAACGCTTCCGGTCTCTTCGGCTCATACAATAATCCCCAGCAGTTCAGACCAGATTTCTCTCTTGCAACTCTCTCGACTGTTTTAACAACAATTCTTGCTGGAATAGTTTTTTTCTTGCTATTCATGCGTTTTCCCTCCCTTCGTAGTATTTCACTTCAAGCTGATTAATTCTGTCTAACTCTAAATTAACATCATATTTTTCAATTTCAATCCCCCTTGGTCGCAAACAACATGTATTTGGTCGCAAACGACATTTTTATACATTTTCACTCACATTTTTATACTGTTTCTTGTGTTATAATAGGTGTATCATCAGTTACAAAGGAGAATCTTGTATGGACTATGCATGGGAATTATTTATAGACAGTTTAGGAACTTTTTTGTTTTATATATTTGTAAATGGAAAGCTCGAAAGAAAGGAAATATACCACACACATATAAAGCAGTTAATTATATGTACTATTATCTCTGTCATTTTATGGATTATGAACATATGCAACCTTCCTTCAATAGTGACTATACTTGTTGTTCTAGTTCTTTTTCACTACATATATACAGAAATTTTTTTTGCTTCATCACATATCGCAAAGTTTTTTTGGGTAATTGTGTTTGGTATGACAACAATATTTGCAGAGGCACTAGCTACAATCATACCAACCCAAATATTTCACATAGAGTTGTCACAAGAATTGATGGGGGGAAACCTAAGAATTCCATTCACACTACTATATATGTTGCTTATCACTGTATTCATTCTTATACTACTGTGTTTTTCATCCAAAACCTTCAAGCTTAACTTTTCAGAAAAAATATGCTTTATCTCTATGTCTTTATTCTGCATAGTAATTGAAAATATTATTGTAGTAACGCAAACAATAAAGTTTAAAAACAATATAAGTCTACTAGCAAATACCTTGTACATTTTATTTTTTCTTGTACTGGCGTTATTTGTGTCTTTTACGATATATGTATATCAGTTAGGAATTCAGAGAGAAAAAAACGTTCAACTATCAGAAGATCAGATTATGACCAATATGGAAAACAAGCAATACGAACAGGTTATAAGCTCCATCACCGAACTACGATATATCAAGCATGATATCAATAATCACCTGAACGCAATAAATATGTTGCTCCACAACAAAAACTACAACGAAGCTCACCAATATATCCAGAATCTGTCAAACTCAATGGAATCCGACCATTATGTACTTACCAGTGGCAACTCCACCATGGACAGCATTCTAACTAATAAACTTATACAATGTAAATCATCTGGAATTAAAGTAAGCTACTCCGTTTTTTTGCCTGAACATATACCTCTTTCTGATATTGAGATATGCTCTGTCATAGGCAATCTGTTTGACAATGCCATTGAAGCATGCTCAAGGCTATCAGCTAAAAAGGAGAAGTGTATAGACATTAGTATAAAACCTTTTCAGGATATGCTATCACTTATGATAGTTAATACGACAGACGGTATATATATAACTCAAAAAGCGAACACATTTGCATCACGAAAAAAAAATTTGTACGATGCGAACCACGGTCTTGGTTTGTCTCGTGTACAAACAGTCGTTGAAAAACATAACGGAATGATGGAGATCACACCTTCCAAAGAAAACTTTACCGTAACCATACTACTACCTTTATCTGAAAATGAGGAGATAAGCTAATGATTATAAGAATCGCCATACTTGAGGACAACGAAACACATACGACAGAATTAATTGAGTTTTTAAACAACTGGGGAAACCAAAACAAACACACACTAATAATAAAGTGCTATAGCACAGCAAATGACATTATAAATGATGAAAGCGTACTATGCTTTAAATTGATTTTTTCTGATATTGAACTAGTAGAGAAAGCCATTATGACAGATGAAAAGCGTTCAGTTAGCCCAAATGGAATTGAAGTCTGTATCCAGCTACGAAAAAAAGGCTTCAAAGGGGATATAATATTTCTTACCTCCTTTAAGGAATATGTTTTTGATGGTTATCAGGTTAAGGCAACAAACTTTCTTCTTAAGCCTGTAACTTACGAAACTATAGAAAAGTGCTTAGACAACTATGCTTTATTGCACCAAGCCGATTACTACTATATACACAAAGACAAAAACATAATTCAGATTTCTTATAATGACATTATTTCAATAAGCAAATTGGGACACGATTGCTGTATTGACACTATGTCAGGTGTTTATGCTGAACGCACTTCACTTCAAGATATAGAAAAGCATCTGCCAAGTCAGTTTGTCAGATGCCACAAATCCTGCATCATAAACATGAATTACGTTACCTCCCTGTCAGGTTATACAATAAGACTATCGAACAAGCAAATTCAACTTGTTGGACGAGCTTATTACGATAACGTAAAAAGCAAATTATTGGAAATGGTACGAAACTCATATTGGCATTGCAAAGGAGACACTGAATGATAGAAGCGATTTCTTCAAAGCTTGCCATTTATCTATTAGGGAAAATCGAAGCTGATGATTATGATACAGAATATGAGATACTAGAGTATGGAATAGAATGCATAATAAACATGCTTATCCCAATACTATTTTATACAGCATTTGCAATATACAACAGATTTCTAATAGAAATGTTAGTTTGGATTTTTTGTCTCCTTTTTTATCGCAATCTGATAGGAGGATACCATGCCCATTCCCATATAAAATGTATCATACAAAGCACTGTATTCGGATTAATATCCCTGTATGTAGCTACTTTAGATTACATTGTTGACATGCAGAATAAAAAAAACATACTTTGTGTATTACTTATAATCCATCTGTTTGTTAAACCTATTATCCATCACTCTGAAAAGAATAACATAACCTTCATAAAACAACGAAAAGTATTAGTATTTCTAACCTTGTTTGTTGCAGGATTACTCATTTCGCTATCCGGCAAAGCATTACCATCAATAAGCAATTCAGTATTTGTAGGTATAATCAGTGCTGAAATACTATACTTGATTGCTGTAATTCAAAAAAGAATGAAAATGAAGACCACCTAAAGGCTACGGAATAAAGTGTGTCACCGTGGACAGGTTCCCGGTGACACACGAAATATTACTGTCTAACCTTAATGTGTACCTCCCGAAGCTGCTGCTCTGTAACCTGGCCAGGTGCGCCACACATAAGATCCTGAGCGTTACCATTCATAGGGAATGGAATAACCTCTCTGATATTCTCCTCATTTCTAAGGAGCATGATCATTCTATCTACACCGGGAGCCATGCCTGCATGAGGTGGTGCTCCGAACTGGAATGCATTGTACAGCGCTCCGAACTTCTCCTTGAGGTCATCTTCTGTGTAACCGGCAATCTCAAATGCCTTAACCATAATCTTCATATCATGATTTCTAACAGCTCCTGATGACAGCTCAATACCGTTGCAGACGATATCGTACTGGTAAGCAAGAATGTCAAGCGGATCCTTCTCGCATAAAGCCTCAAGGCCTCCCTGTGGCATAGAGAATGGATTATGTGTAAAGATGATCTTTTTGCTCTCCTTGTCGTACTCGTACATTGGGAAGTCGTTGATGTAGCAGAATCTGTATGCATTCTTCTCACACAGATCAAGTCTGTTACCAAGCTCAACTCTTATCTGTCCGGCAAATGAAGCTGCAAGTGCCTCTGTATCGGCGATAAAGAAGATTGTGTCTCCTGCCTTAAGACCTGCAAGCTCAGCAATCTCTGTCTTCATATCATCAGGAATAAACTTATCGATAGGTCCCTTGTATGTCATATCGTCGAGAATCTCCAGATAACCAAGTCCGCCCATACCTATGCTCTGAGCAAACTTAAGCATCTTCTCATGCTGTCCCTTTGAAAGCTTTTTAGGAACGTTGATGGCACGTACAGTCTTTCCGAAAAACGGCTTAAATGTACATCTCTGGAAGAACTCTGTAAGGTCAATTATTCTAAGTGGATTTCTAAGATCAGGCTTATCTGTACCAAACTCAAGCATGGCCTGCTTGTAGCTGATAACCGGATACGGAGCCTGTGTTACTACAGCTCCCTCTGGTGCGAACTTCTCAAATGTAGCTGAGAGAACCTCCTCACCTACCCTGAACACGTCCTCCTGAGTTGCAAAGCTCATCTCAAAGTCAAGCTGATAGAACTCTCCCGGTGAACGGTCAGCTCTTGCATCCTCATCTCTGAAGCAAGGGGCAATCTGAAAATACTTGTCAAAGCCTGATACCATGAGAAGCTGCTTGTACTGCTGTGGAGCCTGCGGAAGAGCATAGAACTTGCCCTTAAACTTTCTCGAAGGTACAATGTAGTCTCTTGCGCCCTCCGGTGATGAAGCACAAAGGATAGGAGTCTGAATCTCAAGGAAGCCCATCTCTGTCATCTTCTGACGAAGGAAGTTTATAACCTGGCTTCTGAATATCATGTTATCCTTAACCTTCTTGTTTCTAAGGTCAAGATATCTATACTTCAGTCTCACATCCTCCCTCGTCTCCTTAGAAGTCTGAATTTCAAATGGTACCTGCTTATATACCTTGCCAAGAATCGTTACAGACTTAGCCTCAAGCTCTATTGTTCCTGTAGGAATCTTTGGATTGTATGTCTCCTCATCTCTGTGCTCAATAATACCCTCGATTGATACACAATCTTCCTTTGTAATTCCATCAAGCAGTGTAGTATCTCTCATAACCACCTGAAGAATTCCATACATATCTCTAAGGTCGATAAATGATACTCCACCGTGGTCACGGATGTTCTCAACCCAGCCTGCAACCTTAAGTGTCTGTCCCACATCGCCTTCAGTAATTTCGTTCATTGTTCTGTTACGGTAAATGTTACTGATTGTCATGTTATATCTCCTTCTTTTATTTTCTTCTTCGCCTAGCGGTCAGGTGAACATTGGCCGTCATATAGAAATCTTCGCAAGCACAATTGCTGCGTGATGGCTTATTGCACAAAAAAAGCTTATGTTCTGCCTGAACATACATGTGCTCTTTTACACATATTCAGGACGAACATAAGCTCTCTCAATGTCCGCGGTACCACCTGATTTACTGCATCGCAGTCCCTCTCAGTCACCCATATCATGACCTCTTCGCGTATCGTGCGCTACGGCTCACCTACTAAGTCTCCCTTTCAGCTCGCGGCTGGTAAAGTGTTATTCACATACATTCACTCCATCGGAATCCCACCATCTCCGACTCTCTGTGGGCGATAATCTATGCTACTTCTCTTCGTCATTGCCTTAATATAGGCGTCAGACCTAAGTCCGACGCCCCATTATTATATTCTAGTCTTACAGCTTCTGTCAATACTATTCTTTCTCCCACAAGAGATATACATACAACAATATTCCATTGCTATACATCCACAATTTCCGCGCCAAATGGCATAAGCGAAAGCTTTGCCAGCTTGAAAAACTGAAGTCCAAAAGGAATTCCGATTATCGTGATACAGAATAATAATCCCATAGCTGCATTCTCAAGTGCCATTGGTATTCCAAGACATATAAGCCATACAATATTTGCTATAAGGCTCACCGCACCGCCCCCATATATGATCTCCTTGCCAAATGGAAAGAAGGCAAGCCCTGCAAACTTAAAGCACTGAAGCCCAAGTGGTATTCCAATAACGGTTAAGCAGCACAAAATACCTGAAAAAGTCCAGGAGAGTCCACTTACAAGCCCTCCAAACAAAAACCAAATAATATTACCAAGACATCCCATAAACGTATCCTCCTCTCTTTCTTTCAGTTTATATATTAGTTAATAATATATACACATTCAAATCAATCTGTTAAAAGCTATAACAGCATACGTTTGAGATTATTCACATCCATTCACCGCCATCTAATATCCTGTGTCGCCATTTGCTTTGCATTGTAACAACAATGTATTGACAACAATTAATATGTGATCTATAATATTATAGAATAAGGTACTTTGCATATCGAGGATGATATAGAATAAGTATAACATGAATAACAATTTAAAAAGTGAGGAGTGATATTATGGCAAATACAAATATAACAATGAGAATAGATGAAAAGTTAAAGGCACAATTACAGGAGCTTATGAGCGACTTAGGATTAGATGTAACAACCTTCTTTACCATGGCAGCAAGGCAAGCTGTTAGGGAACAGAGAATACCATTTCGCATAGCAAGAGAAATACCAAATAAAGAAACAATTGCCGCATTTGATGAAGTGGAAGAAATGAAAAAAAACCCAGATAAAATAAAGTCATATAGTTCTTTTTCCGAGTTGCTTCAGGAGGTTGAACATGAAATATAAAATTGTTCCAACCAGCAAATTCAAAAAAGACTTAAAAACTATTATAAAACGGGGATATGACATAAACTTACTTGACAGTATAGTAACAAAATTGGCAAACGGTGAAGCTCTTGAACCCAAACACAGAGATCACAATCTGACCGGGAACTATATTGGAAAAAGAGAATGTCATATAACTCCGGATTGGTTATTAATATATGAATATGATAATGATACATTGTACTTATATCTAACTAGAACCGGAACTCACAGCGATTTATTCTAAAAATCCATTAGGCTGAGAGCTACAAATAACTATTTTTCAAATTATTCACCGCCATCTCATATTCTGTGTTGTTTTTTGATTTCATGATCCTCTTGACAAGCTTCTCCTCATGAGGAAACAGACAAGCCATATAAGTCCACAGCTCCTTCATCTTGAACAGAGTGTTTCCTCTTCCAACATCGGACTGACAATAGTTTCCATACAGCTCCTCATGGAAGCTAAAAAAACGACTGTACTGCTGGGCAGTCACATGCACAGCGAGCTTATCATCCACATCACTACCCTGGGCAGTGCCACTTCTATCACCATTTTTTCTATCATAAGAGCTGCAGCCTGGCGTGCCGGCCTCTTCATAGCTCTTTATATCCTCCGCAATGAACGGATTGCCTATAAGTCCCCTTCCCAGCATAACCATATTTATATCTGGATGTGTCTTTGTAAATGATTCATACTCACTTACTCCCCATATATCACCGTTGTAGCACACATTATCCATCCTTCCATACAAAGCTACGCCTTCCTCAAACGCCTCCATCCGTGGTGTGTTCCTGTAGAAATCCTTCTGAAGTCTGGGATGTATAATAAGCTCCTTTATCGGATACTTCCGATACACCTCGATAATATCTGCAAACTCTGATGGGGTCTCCTTGCCTATTCGAGTCTTAACCGACACATCCATAATATCAGCTTCAAAAACTCCGTACAGGAATTCGTCAAGCATATGAATATCATATAGTAGACCGGCGCCCTTACATTTGGATACAACTGTGCCTGACGGACATCCAAGATTGATATTTACCTCCGTATAACCCAGATCCTTTAAATACTGAGCTGTTCTAACATAGCCATCCACACTGTTTGTCAGTATCTGTGGAACACACTGCATCCCCCTGTTGTTTTCCGGAAGCACGTCGCGAAGCTCCCTGTTTCTGATCGGGCGCCCCTTTGCCGGCTCGATAAACGGCATAAAGTACTTATCCACTCCTCCAAAATGAGAGGCAAATGTATTTCTATATATGTATCCTGTAATCCCCTCCATGGGAGCCATGTATAAGAGCATCTTTTGTGTTTTCCTTTCTTGTGAGCATTATTCCATGCAAATGTAAAATATCCATCGTATATGCATTTGTATAAGTATACTAAAATGGCCCCTGCCGGGCAAGTATCCTGCCGGCAAAGGCCAATAATAATATAGCATTTAGCCTCCGTGTTATCTGACGATTAGAACACCTTGGCAACAAAATTCGATATAAAACTCAGAATATCTACACCAAATGACTGAAGCAGCAGCATTAACAGGAGAAGTGGTGTAACAACCTTTATCATAACTTTGTAAAGAGTCTTTCTTCCAAATCTCTCTCCGTTCAGTGTAACCTCCTCAATAACTGTCTTAGGCTTTACAATCCATCCGATAAGCACACATGTAAGAATAGCAACAACCGGCATGAGAATGTTGTTACTGATGTAATCCATTACATCAAGGATCTGTGCTGTACTTCCATTTGGAAGCTTGAGCTCAAAGTACCAGATATTGTAGCCAAAGCACACAACAAACATTCCGATAAGGGCGTACACTGTTGTGATTACCGCACCCTTCTTCCTTGACACATTGAACTTATCCATGAGACCTGAAACAATAGCCTCCATAACTGAAACGGAGGATGTAATAGCGGCAAATGAAACCATAAGGAAGAACAATGCACCTACAACTACACCTACAGTTCCCATGGCGTTAAACACCTTAGGAAGAGAAATAAACATAAGTCCCGGACCGCCTGACATTCCTTCAACACCTGAGAATACATACACTGCAGGGACAATCATAAGACCTGCAAGAAATGCTACAAGTGTATCGAAAATCTCAATCTGGTTAATAGACCTCATAAGGTTAACATCCTTCTTAACATATGAACCATATGCCACCATAATACCCATGGCAACACTGATTGAGAAGAACAGCTGACCCATGGCATCCATTACAACCATAAATATATCCTTAAAGGTCATGCCGGAAAAATCAGGAATAACGTAAAGCTTAAGTCCCTCAAGACCGGTTCTCACTGTACCATCATCAGCGGTATGCTTAATTGTGAGTGAGTAAATGGATATACCAATAATAAGTATAATAAGTATCGGCATAAGAATCTTGCTTAATTTCTCAATACCCTTTTCAACACCGCCATATACAACAGCGCCTGTAATAAGCAGGAATATGACACCAAATACTATTGGCGACACATTTGCTGTAATAAAGCCTGTAAAATACCCGTCTCCTGTTGATGCCTCAGCCTGGCCTGTAAAGAATGCTGTAATGTACTTAAGCACCCAACCACCGATTGTACAATAATACGGCAAAATAATAACAGGTACTATCCAGGCAATCCAGCCAAGCCACTTCCAATTCTTGTGAATCTTACCATATGCTGTAAGTGGACCCTGTTGTGTCTTTCTTCCTATTGCAACCTCTGTTGTAAGAAGTGCAAATCCAAAGGTCAGCGCCAGAATAATATAGATAAATATAAATACTCCACCCTTATCCTTCGCTGCAAGATATGGGAATCTCCATATATTGCCAAGTCCTACTGCGCTTCCGGCAGCCGCCATAACAAAACCAAGCGTTCCCGAAAAGCTTCCTCTTTCCTTCTTCTCCATAAAATCCCTTTCTACTACTTATTTTTTTCATATTTGAGCCATCTTAATGTGGCAAAATATGCTCTGCATCTGGCAGGATAATTGACAAACGCTCCATATAGATTATAAAAGAAAAACCCATATGTCAAGAACTTTCCTGCCGGCCCCATCTTATCCTTTAAGGTTTTTGGAAATCTGGTACCTCCAACTCTTGGATGATAGCCCTGTTCTATGCATCTGATAAGGTCATCCTCTGACTTAACACCATCCGGCAGATAACATCCTGCAAGCCCAACGCACCTTTCACTGTGCGCATCACTTCCTCCAAAAAGAGGAAGATCATAGGCCGCCGCAAGCTTTCTTGCACGCCTGTTTCGTTCGTCGGACTCACAGCAGTTATACCCTTCAACGAAATCAAAATGCCTGGAATACAGCTTATGCTCTATCACTCCCAGCTTCCTTGTAGAACCAAAGCTTAAGAATCTTTCACCATATGGGTGGGCAGGTCCTATTATGCCTCCAAGCTCATGAACGATGTGAAGAAGTCTGAGAAGTAGCATGCCCCTGTGTTCAAAGAGCTCATACACCTCCTCCGGGGTATCAGAAGGAAGAACTATGATAAAATGTCCGTAATCGGCTGTGTCATATTCTATTCCTCTTAACACAACAAAATCCAATGCCTCATTTTTTTGCTTCTTGTAAGCTCTATAACCACCATATGAATCATGGTCCGTCACAAGCATGCCTCCAAAGCCCTGGGCCTTAAGCAGCTTTATATAATCGAGCACCTTAACCTTCGAGTCAGTAGAGCCCTCTGCCGTATGACAATGCATATCAAATCTTACTCTTCCCATATTGCCATCTCCTTATCGTATATGATAATACCCGGAATATGTACCATTCTCCTTTGATTATTTGTCACTGTCCCCATAATCGGCACCGTCTCCCAGCCACGCTGCATGGGAAAATGGGAAATATATAAACTCAGCCTTTGCCAGTATCTTCTCCCTCTTCACATATGTGTTGTTCCAGAGTCTGGCGTCTGCTGACCCGTATCTGTTATCTCCAAGCATAAGATAGCAGTCCTCAGGCACCTCATATCTGCCAAAGGTTCTTCGATCAGGCTCTCCATTCTTATTCAGGTAGTCCTCCTTAAGGGGAACCTCGCTTTCATTTACATATATCTTTCCATCTATGATATCTATTGTCTCTCCGGGAAGACCTATAATTCTCTTTATATATACCTGAGATTCATCATCAGGAAACTTGAATATGGCTATGTCACCTCTTTCAGGGTCCGAAACCTTGTAGGCAAGGCGGTTTCCTATAATGTTGTCTCCGAGCTGTATCGTTTCCAGCATAGAGCCGGTGGGAACATTACAATTAAGCAAAATAAAATTTCCCACTATAAATGCAAGCACTGCTGCAATTGCAACTGTAACCAGAAGATCAATGATCTCTGCCTTGTAGTTTCTCTTAATATCCTTGCACAGAAGTCTCATCTGATGCCAGGAGGCACCACCGTGGGTAGACTTGCTAGGACCCTCATCAACAAAGCCGAACTGCTCATAATAGCCTACGTATCCATCCTTACATGTAAGAACAATTCCCTCTATTCCGGCAACCTTTGCATCCTGCATAACCTGTCTCATTATGGCAGATGCATAGCCCTTATGTCTGTACTCCGTCAGAGTTGCAACACCAAACAGCATAAGCCACTTGCCATCCTCGTCGTAGTACTTCTCATCCGCATACATCTCATCGCACAAATCCTTCTCATTTGTAAGTATGCCATTTATTCCGGAGACTATACGCTTATCCTTGTCAATAACCCAGAATGTATTCGGATGAGTGTTAAGTCTTCTCTCCATAGACTCTCTTGTGGCAGCATCTGCCTCAGAAAAGGCGTCAGTCTCAAGAGCACACAGCTTATCAATATCTTTTCTTTTTCTTGCCTGTCTGACCTTCATATCTCCTACTCCTAAAAACGCATACAGCAAAAAATATCTGAGCCCAGACATTCTCTGCTGTATGCGCTTACTTTATCACTATTCGAATTATTTATTCTACACTGTAATTTGGTGCTTCCTTTGTAATATGAATATCATGTGGATGACTCTCCTTAAGTGAGGCAGCTGAAATCTTTACAAACTCAGCCTTCTCATGAAGCTCGGCAATATTTCTTGCTCCACAGTAGCCCATACCTGAACGAAGACCACCGATAAGCTGGAATACTGTATCCTCAAGTGATCCCTTGTATGCTACACGGCCCTCAACGCCCTCCGGAACGAGCTTTCTTGCGTTCTCCTGGAAGTATCTGTCCTTTGAGCCGTTCTCCATAGCAGCTATAGAGCCCATACCTCTGTATACCTTGTACTTACGTCCCTGGAAAAGCTCGAAATCACCAGGAGCCTCATCTGTTCCTGCAAACAGGCTTCCCATCATACATACGTTAGCACCTGCAGCAAGGGCCTTTGTAATATCTCCTGAGTACTTGATTCCACCATCAGCAATAACAGGAATTCCTGCATTCATGGCTGCATCATAAGCCTGCATAATTGCGGTAATCTGTGGAACACCGATACCGGCAACTACTCTTGTTGTACATATTGAACCAGGTCCGATACCAATCTTAACAGCATCAACACCCATATCTATCATAGCCTGTGCACCGGATCTTGTTGCAACGTTACCTGCAATAACCTGAAGATCAGGATACTTCTCCTTAACCATCTTGAAGGTTCTGAGTACGTTGGCTGAATGTCCGTGTGCTGTATCAATAACAATTGCATCTACCTTAGCTGAAACAAGCTCTGCAACACGGTCAAGAATATTTGCCGTACAGCCTACAGCTGCTGCACAAAGAAGTCTGCCCTGTGCATCATGTGCTGAAAGCGGATACTTTATCTGCTTCTCTATGTCTTTTATTGTGATAAGTCCCTTAAGGTTGAAATCATCGTCAACTATAGGAAGCTTCTCCTTGCGAGCCTTTCCAAGAATCTCTCTTGCCTCATCAAGAGTAATTCCCTCCTTTGCTGTAACAAGTCCCTCTGATGTCATAGACTCCTTAATCTTCTTTGTGTAGTCCTTCTCAAACTTGAGATCTCTGTTTGTAATGATACCTACAAGCTTGCCATCCTCTGTGATAGGTACACCGGAGATTCTGAACTTACCCATAAGAGCATCAGCGTCAGCAAGTGTATGTTCCGGAGATAAGTAAAACGGATCTGAAATTACTCCATTCTCTGAACGCTTAACCTTATCAACCTCTTCTGCCTGCTGTTCAATCGTCATATTCTTATGGATAACACCTATACCACCCTGTCTGGCCATAGCAATCGCCATTCTGTGCTCAGTAACAGTATCCATACCGGCACTCATAAGTGGGATGTTAAGTGTAATCTTCTTTGTAAGCTGTGTTGAAAGGTCTACGTCGTTAGGAAGCACCTCTGAATATGCAGGTACAAGTAATACGTCGTCAAATGTAATTCCTTCACCAATAATTTTACCCATCTTTTTTCTCTCTCTTTCTGTAAATATTTATGATTGAAGCCTAATATCCGGCCTATTCATATCACGTCTTCATACTGAGAAAACATATCACCCAACACGTAATATGCGTTGGGTGACGATATATTTAAGATATGCTAACAAATAATAAAGTTGTTGTCAAGGCAGTTTAATGACAAATAAAAATTATTTTTCATGATAGATAAAGGTATCAGAAATACCAAAATCTATACTGTCATCTCCCACCTGTGCAATGGAAACCTCACTGCCGTCAGGAAGCTCCTCGCAAGGGTAAAACAGAAGTCCTCTGTCAATATATATTGTGTCACTCTCAAAGGAGTCATCCATCCATACAAAGGTGCATTCATTGAAGTTATAACCATGTATATAATAACCGACAACTGGCTCAGGTGCTTCCTCCTCATCTTCCGTATCATCCTCTGCAAGACCTTCTGTTTCATTCAGGTCACTTGAACCTACAGGTATCTCATCCTCACTTCCATTTGCAGGTTCATCCTCCGAAGACGCATTTGCTGTATCCTCTGCCATCTGCTTATCCTCAGCTGCTTCTACCGGCGGAGTATATATACCCTTCTCTATCTTTGTGATTCTTATGTCAGATATTCCGTATCTCATATTTGTTGGGGCGTACGGCCACCCGTCCGGATACATATATCTCTGTCCGTACAGCATATCATATTCAATTTTCTCCAGGCCTTCATCAAAGCCTTCTTCTCCCGGCTTATAAAGGGTGTGATATTTCTGAATATAGCTCTTCTCATAGCCAAGCATATCAAAAAGCTTTGTGCTTATCTGGTATGCCTCCAGGTCCTCATCCTCCACCGGAAAGTTCTTTATGTTACTCCATATAAAGTACTCTGTCTGATACAGGTTGCCGTTTTCCACATCATCATCTGTAAAATCAAAGCCCGGAAGATGATCGCCGTACATAAGAAGCACAACAGGCTCTCTGCTTTTTTCAAGCTCACTTATCAGCTCTCCGATAAACTCGTCCATCTCTCTGAGCTGATTGCAGTAATACGTCCACTGTGTATCAAGCTCTTCATCTCCTGTTCCAGCCACCCTTACAGGATAGCTGTAATTGACTTCATCCAGAACTGACGGATATCTGCCGTGTCCCTGAACACTTACAGTAAACACAAAATCTCTTCCTGGGGTAGAACCCAGAGTTTTCATTATTTCTCCTGTAAGAACCTTGTCCTTCTCCCAGTTCTTCTGTGTTGTCTCTATATTGTACATGAACTCCATAGGTGTAAATGAGTCAAAGCCCATATTCTTGTACACCTTATATCTGTCGTAAAATGTTCCGTCATGGTTGTGCATTGCATGGGTAGAATATCCGTCAAGCTTTAGCTGGGTTGCCATTGTCTCCATATCCTGCTTTCCGAGAATCGTCTTGTATGGATACTCTCCTGCACCAAAATAGTCCACATTAAATCCGGTAAGCACCTCAAACTCCGAATTGGCTGTACCTGCACCGATTGCAGGCATTGTGAGAAAGCCTGATGTGCACTCCTCCTTAAGTCTTGTGAAGTTAACAATAGGATTCTCACTAAAGCTAAGTCCCTTGACATAGGAAGGGTCCATAAAGGACTCCAGCTGCACAACTATAATATTTGGCTTATCCTTACCAAGGTCTCTTCCCGAAGCTTCAACCTCGTCAAGCTCATCTTTTATCTCTAGCATTCCATTCTGGCTGTAGCCTGATGGCTGACTGATTCCAACATCTATAACACTGTTTGAAAAGCAGTACACAAAGCCGTAGCTTTTATATGCTGTAGCAAGGTTGGCAAAATTGTCTGATATGGTCTGTGCATTAAGCGCAATCTTTGTAAAGAGCATTACGCAGCAAAATGTCGCCACGATAAACACTGTAGTCCTTGTTCTGTATATGTTTCCGGTAACTGTCGGAGACTTTATAAACAGAACAATAAGTCCTGCCAGTGATGCAAACAGGAGAATTCCTATAAGCACAACCTGCCACACACTAAAGTATTTATCTATAATCGTAATTGTGTTTCTCGCCATAAGCATATCAATTGCGGAGAACGGAGTAATCCTAAAGCCCAGCACTATACAGTTTGTAATTCCAAGTATGAGCCATGCAAATGATATGATGCAGTATCCAAATACTCTTTTCCTTATAAGCAGGGAAAGTGTAAGTGTAAAGAATATAATTGAGCAGTTATATAAAAAGATCAGGGGCTGATTCCATATATAAGTAACAGCCTGTATGAGCGAATGTCTGCCCAAAGTCTCAAGAATAATATCAAGTACAATGGCAAGCACAAGGCAGACAAACACAGCTGAATGATGAAAATTCTTCAATCTTTCTTTCATAATTATATGATACCTCTTAGTAAATCACTCTGTCGCTTCTTATTTTGTGATTGATTATATCACGGTGTAGCATTTATTCAATAGGTAAAATCTCTTAATTTTTTGTATGTGTCGTATTTCCTTCCATAAAACAATAATATAATTTATAAATGAGCCAAACAAAAAAGAAGCCTTGAATAATCAAGACTTCTTAAAAAGAAAAGAGCGCGAGACGGGAATCGAACCCGCGACCCTCTCCTTGGCAAGGAGATGCTCCACCGCTGAGCCACTCGCGCTTAACTGTTGTGTTCCTCACAACGATATTGATAATATCATATGCCCCAGAAACTGTCAACAGTTATTTTTGATTTTTTTATTATTTGTATTAGTCCGTGTTATCCTGCTTGGAATTTCCATTATGTGTAAATATTATTGTTGTTTTAAACAAATCACCATCAATGCTTATATTAAATCCGGCATTCATAAGAGCACACAGACTGTTGGCTATGGAAAGTCCCAGACCGCTTCCCTCAGTATTTCTTGAACTGTCACCTCTTACAAATCTCTCAATAAGCTCATCACTGGAAATATTCAGGGACTGTCTTGAAATATTCTTGAACTCAATACATATACGGTCGCCGTCCTGTGAAACCTGAGCATACACTCTTGTACCGCTCATAGCATACTTACATATATTTCCAAGTAGGTTATCAAACACCCTCCAAAGGTGCTGACCATCTGCAAGCACAACTGCCGGTTGCTTTTCCGGTCTGAATATTACGGTGAGTCCGGCCCTTTCGAGTTTATCCTCATACTCTGCAACTGCCTGCTCTAAAAGGAGATTGACATCAAGCTCTGCCATATTCATAGGGATATTTCCCGTAGATGCTTTTGATGCTTCAACCAGATCCTCAATCAGCTTCTTCAATCTCATGGACTGTCTGCTTAACACATCAAGGTACTGCTTCCTCGTTTCCTCATCCACATCATCCTTTCCCAACAGGTCAACATAGTTGATTATCGATGTAAGCGGCGTCTTGATATCGTGAGATACATTTGTAATCAGCTCTGTCTTAAGGCGTTCACTCTTCACCTTCTCCTCCACAGCCTTTGCCATGCCATCTCCGATTTCATTCAGATGCTCTCCGTGAGCCTTGAACACCCAGTGAAGTCTTGCGGAATTCACCTTTCTGTCAAGATTTCCATTTGCCATATCCTCGCCACACTTATAGAGCTCCTGAGTCTCCATAAGAATAATTCCTATCCATGCCATGCAGAATATCTTAAGTGCTATACATACTATAATAAACAGTAATGCTGCTTTCTCATAGCCAAATGCCAGGCATACCATGAAAACTCCTATTATTTCCACTATTGTTATGATGGTATATATGACAATGCCCTGCCACTTCAGTGTAAGTCTGTTCTTTACGCTTCGTACTCCTCCTGCAACTGATGAACAGATTTTTTTTATTATTCTTATGAGAATGCAGTCGCCGAGCAGTCTCTTGGCCCTGAGCTTTGCAATAAGGTTGTTAAAAAGAACCAGAGCTACTGTTGCAGCAAGGGCAGCAGGAACAAGTAATGCCACGTATAATATGCTTTCATATGGAAATCCTGCCGATTCTACCATAGTTGATACGCATACACTTTTAAGACATAATCCGCACACACATACTCCGGCTATGGCTGTGATTAGCAGTGCTGCCACCAGCTCAGTAGGGGCTCTCTCTAAGGATGACAGCTCCACTGTCTCCTTCCCCGCCTTAACACCTGAACCTGCCATGGACGTAACGATTGCAGCAAGCAGCAGAATGGAACAGACGATAAATAAGGCAAGTATCGTACCAAAATTATCCTTCCATTTTCTAAGATTTGCTGCCATTTTATTGTTCTCACTGTTTATATTCTCAATAGCCTTTTCACTATCTACATATAACGTGCCTGTGACATTTATATAGCCTTGATTTTCATAATAAAGCTTTAGAACATAACCATTTTCAACATATGGACCACCATTTGACGCACCGTTCCAATACTCGCATTCTACTCTGTATGGATATCTGTCCTCGTACATATATTCAGGATATTCCGCTTCAAGCACTGCCACCTCTGTAGTGTTCTCAATATTTTCAACTGTGGCCTGCTCCGTTACATCGACCTCATATTCCCCTTCGTAATATTCTTCTCCATCGTATTCATCCTCGTAATATCCTTCAAGAGCATCGTTATAATAGCTATCACCGTGCTGCTCTGACACAGTAAAGATTTCTTTATGTTTCAGCTGTGCATCTGCCATAGTATTGAACACCAGGTACTTTACCGGCTCCACACCCACTGATAAGGCATGCTCGCATATA
Source organism: Coprococcus sp. (assembly GCA_017624085.1). The sequence continues at coordinate 1,325 of JAGANU010000003.1, read as the reverse complement.
TCTATATAATGGTCATTTTTATCAGCTATGGTATCATTTCCGACCCACACCGGAGCCATTGTTTCAACACTTTTGCCGCCCTTTTCTGTCATTGTATGAATGACGTAGCCATAATCGCCCCTGTTAACTGTCTCCTTATATTTCGGTGAGGACTTGAGACTGCTCTTCATGGCGTTTCCTAGAAGCCGAATGTTAACATCCAGCACATCAATTATACCATCTTCATTTGCATCCATTCTTTGGAGTTCACTGTAGTTCCTTATGTTATTTACTTCAGAAACCTTACTGTTGATGTAATCCTCTGAGCTGTTTATCAGCTCGTTGCTGATTTCATTTGAGTAATTACTAATAAGTGTGCTGTACATACCAGCCCCATTTTCTGTATCTGTGGCAACTCCCATGTACAGTCCCTGGCACACCATTCCGCCCAAAAAAGCCGTCGCAAAGGCAAGAAGCGCCACAAGCACATAATTTACTATCTTAAAAGCAATACTTCCTCTTATCTTATAAACCATAGGTTATTTACCCTCCATTCTATATCCACGCCCCCAGATAACCTTTATGTATCTCGGTTCCGATGGATTGATCTCAATCTTCTCTCTCAAGTGTCTGATATGTACCGCAACGGAGCCTTCCGCTCCCATTGGATCCTCATTCCACACAGCCTTATATATCTCCTTTGTGGAAAACACCTTTCCCACATTTTCCATAAGGAGCTTAAGGATATCATATTCTGTTGGTGTCAGGGACATGAGTTCACCATCAAGGGTAACCTGCTTTGACGTATCATCAAGCTCTATCCCCCCCACCGTCAGCTTATCTGCCTTAACGATTCCTCCACCTCCAAGAAGCATATACCTCCTAAGCTGCGACTTTACCCTGGCAAGAAGCTCCACCGGATTAAAAGGCTTCGTCACATAGTCGTCAGCCCCAACCTCAAGGCCAAGAATCTTATCTGTATCCTCGCTCTTAGCCGTAAGCATAATAACCGGAACATTGCTTATCTCTCTTATCCTGGCCATTGCCGTTATTCCATCCATTTTCGGCATCATCACATCCAGTATGACAAGCTGTATATCATTATCTCTCACACACTCCACAGCCATCATTCCGTCATATGCCCTGTACACATTATAACCTGCCGTCCTAAGGTATATATCCACAGCCGACACTATATCCTTCTCATCATCGCATATCAATATATTATACATACTCTCTTCTCCATATCCCTGTTTATTATTATGTCATTGTGTCACCGGGGACAGGTTCCTTGACACATCTGTGTGTCACTGGGGACAGGTTCCTTGACACACAGATGTGTCGAG
>JAGANU010000014.1 GCA_017624085.1 Coprococcus sp. | reverse complement strand
TTACAAAGGAAACTGGGTGTTCTCACACCGATGGAGAAACATAACAACTATTTGATGGTAGCATAAAAATCTGCCATCAGACGAATCCGATGGCAGAAAGTTTTTGTTTTTTTAATTGTCTACTTGACGGGGAGCGGTTCATATTACATGTAAAATGCAGGCTTATTTTATGTCTCAAGATAACGTTTCATGGTCTTTATTGCATTTTTTTCAAGTCGGCTAACCTGTGCCTGGGATATTGAAATCTCCTCGGCTACTTCGGTTTGAGTTTTTCCCTCAAAAAATCTTAGTCTAATAATACTTTGTTCTCTTTTGTCCAGTTTATTCAAGGCCTCCCTGAGATCAAGATTTGATACCCACAGTGCTTCTCTGTTTTTGTTATCCTTAATCTGATCCATTATATACAAGGTGTCTCCACCTTCCTGATATACAGGCTCGTATAGTGAGAGAGGAGCGGAGATAGCGTCTAAGGACATGGCGATTTCTTCCTTTGATATACTTATTTCCTTAGATATTTCTTCTATAGTAGGTTCTTTGTCCTTTGTTTTCTGAAGCTGCTCTTTGGCATAGATGGCTTTGTACGCAATATCCCTCAGGTGTCTTGATACTCTGATTGAGTTGTTGTCTCTCAGATATCTTCGACATTCCCCTATAATCATTGGAACTGCATAAGTACTAAACTTAACACCAAGGCTTCTGTCAAAATTATCCAGCGCTTTTATCAGACCGATACATCCTACCTGAAATAAATCGTCAGGATTTTCATTGGAGTTACCGAAACGTTGTATAACACTAAGCACAAGCCTTAGATTACCTTTTATAAATTCTTCTCTGGCACTTAAGTCTCCTTTATCAATTCTATCAAATAATTTGTTTTTTTCATCCTCTGTAAGGTTTGGCAGCTTTGATGTATTTACTCCGCAAATAACAACTCTGTTAAGTGACATGAAAAAACCTCCACAGTGTGATTATTCTATAAATAGAATTGACATACTGTAGAGGTTTTATTCACAGCTTAAATAGAGTTTATATATTATTAATCCTCTGATTCTGCCTTGTCTAAGGTTAACTCTGTGACCTGGGTGAACATGTCGTCATGTGACATGGTAGATTTTATACTCCTTATCTCATCAAGACTAAGTCCTGTCATAAGGGCAACCTCATCATCAGATATCTTAACCTTTAGCATCTTTTCGGCTGTTTCATACTTTTTTTTCGTTGTGTTATTCATTTTTATACACTTCCTTATTCGTATTTTTTTCTGAGTCTTCATGTGCCCACTTCAGGAAACGCTCATTTATTTTAATTACATTGTCCATTGCAATAGGACCAGGAGCACCGATCGTATTACGCTTTTCAACGCATTCCTCCATACTTATAGCTTTATAGATATCCTCCTCAAATACAGGGCAAATATCTTTATAATCCTTTAAGCTGAGTTGATCTAATGAAATACCTTCCTCGATACATTTTAGTACAAGCTGTCCTACAATACCATGGGCGTCTCTAAAAGGAACGCCGTGGTTAACCAGATAATCTGCAGCATCCGTTGCATTTGTAAACCCATTTTGAGCTGAATTTTCCATTCTGTTTTTGTTGACTGTCATTGTGGAAATCATGCCGGTAAACAGGGCAAGACAGCCCTTTGCGGTGTCTATGGCGTCAAAGGTAAGCTCCTTATCCTCCTGCATATCCTTGTTGTATGCAAGCGGAATACCCTTCATTGTAGTTAAAAGGGAGGTTAACGCACCGTAAACTCTACCTGTTTTTCCTCTCACAAGCTCAGCAATGTCAGGATTCTTCTTCTGTGGCATAATAGAGCTTCCTGTGCTGTAGGAATCATCAAGCTCAACAAACTGATACTCATTTGAATTCCAGATTATTATCTCCTCTGAGAAACGAGAGAGATGCATCATTACCGTGGCAAGAGCTGAAAGCAGTTCAATACAGTAATCCCTGTCAGCAACAGAATCCATACTGTTGAGAGTAGGTCCATAAAAGCCAAGTAAACTTGCAGTAAGCTCTCTGTCGAGTGGATAGGTTGTTCCTGCAAGGGCGCCGGAACCTAGTGGACAATAATTCATTCTTTCATATATATCATCAAGTCTTGTGTAGTCTCTTTTAAACATCTCCATATATGCACCAAAATGATGGGAGAGTGTGATTGGCTGTGCCTTCTGAAGATGAGTAAAACCTGGCATATATGTATGTGTATGCTGTTTCATTAGTTCGTGCAATGTATCAAGAAGTGCACATATAAGCTTCTTAAGTTCAATGATCTCATCTCTGACATAAAGCTTCATGTCAAGAGCTACCTGATCATTTCTGCTTCTTCCTGTATGAAGCTTCTTTCCAACGTCGCCGATCCTGTCAATAAGGTTTGCCTCAACAAAGCTGTGAATATCCTCGTACTTTGAGCTGATTACAAGTGAACCATTCTCAACATCGTTCAGTATACTGTTAAGTCCCTCGATTATCTGATCTCTTTCAGCCTCGGTAAGAATGTTTGATGCCGCAAGCATAGTAACATGTGCAATGCTTCCCTTTATATCCTGCTTATAAAACTTCTGGTCAAAGGTTATTGACGCGTTGAAATTGTATACTAATTTATCTGTTTCCTTTGTGAAGCGACCGCCCCATAGTTGAGCCATAATGTTTCCTCTTTTCTATGTATTGTTTGCGCTCTTATTTCATACATTATTTTGTATATCAGAGCAAACTATCACCATATTTTACAACATATACAAGCCTTAATCAACTAAATAGTAATCAAATAACTGAAATAACTGAAAACATAAAAAAATCTTAAGTGCTTGAAGCAATTTACAGCAAATGTTATTATACGTAAAAGACTATGAAAGAGGATAATGTTTTTGAAAATCGGAAAAAAATTTGCCTGGGCGTTCTTTATAGTTGTGATTCTTATTGCGTTGCTTAGCGGGAGCAGATGGTTTCTGTTTAATGTAATTATGAAAGATGAGGTCCTTGACGGACTTGTAAGCTTCAGGGCGGCAGTTGTTAAGGACATGGAGGAGGGCAACAGCGTAGGCGTATATTACGTAAAGAATGTTAAGAAGGCTGATGTTCATAATATAAATAAATACATTGATTCTGCTTATGGGGTTGTAGATACATACAGAGTTATCATTGAATCAGGACAGTATCTGCATATTATGCTTAACTATGTACTTTCTGACAACTACTATGTTGCTAGAAAATATCAAAATGGAATTGATATTCCCCCTGATATGGAAAAAGCAAGTGAGATTTACAACGTTATAGATTCCTTCATAGCAAAAAATATCAAGCCGGGCATGAGTGATTTTGACAAGGAAATAGCAGTACATGACTACATTGTTAAAAAATGCTCTTATGGATATCCGGCTGATACAGAGGACGCCTATACTGCCTATGGCGCGCTTGTTTCAGGCAAATGTGTCTGTGATGGCTATGCTGAAGCGTTCTTTCTCATGATGTCATGCCTGAAAATAGATTGTGATATAGTTGTAGGAGATACGAAGGATGGACTTCATGCCTGGAATCAGGTTAAGATAGAAGACAACTGGTATAATGTGGATCTCACCTGGGATGATTCGCTCCCGGATATGGGGTCATATGTTAAGCACACATATGTTAATCTTCCTGACCGCATATTTGAAGCTACCCATACTTGGGAAAAGCAGTTTTACAGAGAGTGTATTTATGATGACTGCAGTTTTTACAATAAGAGATTCTATTATTACAGTTCCTTTGAGGATTACAAAAAAGGTATAAGACTTCAGGTAAGTAAAGGAAAGGTGCTTGAAGCGGCTGTTGAAACACCTGACAGTTCCTTTGACTTGTCATTTTTATTTGATTATGGCAATATGAATTCAATTAATTATGTGGTGGAAGATTTGGGTGAATACAAGGTTATTATTGTATATTTGAATCTGCCATAGCTTTTAAGGAGATGATTTTAATGAAGAAAAGAGAATTTATGGATGAACTTGAGACAGCACTTTCAGGAAATGTCTCAGCAAAAACCTATAATGAAACGATGATGTACTATGAAGATTATTTTAATAAAGAAAAACAAGGTGGTTTGTCAGAGAATGAGATATGTGCAAAGCTGGGCTCTGCAAGACTTATAGCAAAAACCATTATCGAAACGGAGAATCAAAAAAACGGAAACCGGCATTATGAGAATGATAACAGCTATTATTATGATTCCGAAAATAATGACAGCTATAACGATCAAGATAATACAAAAAAAGGCTGGCACATAAACATAAACGAAAACGGAAAACCAAGCGTAGCCTTTGGAAAGCTTGATTTTAGTACTACATTAGGCAAGATAGTTCTGGTTATCATTGCAGTATTTGCTCTTGCGGTTGTAATTGCTCTGGCCCTCGGAGTGGTATATTTTGGAATGTATGTGATTATATATATAGTTCTCCCTGTTCTTGTTATACTATTCTTATATAAACTGATTAAGTATCTGTTATATGGAGAATAAAAGGGCTGACCGAAAAACAATATATGGGATGAGAAAAACAGGTTGCTGAGTTGTATTGTAAAAAAGTTGAAAAAGTTGTTGACAAATAGTACTTGCTTGAGTATACTAACAAAGGTGTCAGCGATGGCATACAGTAATATGGGATCTTAGCTCAGCTGGGAGAGCATCTGCCTTACAAGCAGAGGGTCATAGGTTCGAGCCCTATAGGTCCCATTTACGTAATATGGCGAGATAGCTCAGTTGGCTAGAGCATGCGGTTCATACCCGCAGTGTCGAGGGTTCGAATCCCCCTCTCGCTACTTTAGATTAGACGAAAGGGTTCTTTCGTCTTTTTTATTTTTTAGATATTATGGGGTGAAAAGTATGAGAGTTGGAATGGGCTATGATGTTCACAGATTAGTTGAAGGGAGAAAGCTAATTCTAGGTGGTGTTGATATTCCTTATGAGAAAGGTCTGCTTGGACACAGCGATGCTGATGTACTTGTACATGCAATTATGGATGCGCTGCTTGGTGCTGCTGCATTAGGTGATATTGGACAGCATTTCCCGGATACCGATGAAGAATATAAAGGTGCAGACAGTATGAAGCTTCTAGCGCACGTTAAGAAGCTGCTTATGGATAAGCTGTATCTGATTGAGAATATAGATGCCACAGTAATAGCACAGAGACCTAAGCTTGCGCCATATATTGACCAGATGCGTGAAAATATAGCTAATTGTCTCGATATTGAAAAGGATAGAGTAAATATTAAGGCTACTACAGAGGAAAAGCTCGGTTTTACGGGCGAAGGTCTTGGTATAAGCTCTCAGGCCGTCTGCCTTATTGAGTCTGCCTATGAATATCAGAATACTACATCATATATAGATGGTATATCAGGTTGTGGGGGCTGTCCCGGCTGCAGAAGATAAATTTATGATTTTCGAATCATCGCAGTCCTACCGTGCAAAAGTGATAAAAATATAAAAAAATATGTTAAGCAATATTATATTTTGTATTTTTATGTTAGAATGTACAGAAATAACAAATAAGGAGAAACAACATGTTAAATGATGGATATGCAGAACACATAGTTAAGTCTAAAACACCGATATCAGTGTTGCTTGGCATGGCCCTTGGAATAGTAACAATTATTGCCGGCTTCGGTTCTTTTATGATGGTTCCGGGTATGGCAGCCTTGGGACTTTTGATTACTATAATTGGAGCTGTCATTTTTGGACTGTTTGTGTCGAGAAAAGAAACGGAATATGAGTATATCATGGTAAATGAAGATGTTGAGATTGCAAGAATAGTAGCAAAAAAAAGCAGAAAATCCATATATACCTTTTGTAATGGAGATGTAAAGCTTATAACGAAGGATGGTTCCATATATCTTGATAATGAACAGCAGCAGAATTCATCCATAAAGGTTAGAGATTTTACCTCAAAGGATTCTGCCTATGAGGAGGGCGTTTATGTATTTGTAGTAAATAAAAATGGAAGAACAGAATTTGTTAAACTTGAGCTTTCTGACAAAACAATAGATCATGTGAACAGCTTTTTTAAAGGAAAGTATAAGCAGTAATAATTTATCCTTCATGGGGCATACTACCATTACTTGGGAGGTGACACTATGAAGGATTTTTTGTTAAAATATTTAACACTGTTTATGACAGGCGGTCTTTTTTATTATTTTCTTGAGATAACTGTCAGGCATTACTCGCATGTTTCTATGATAATATGTGGCGGCCTGGCCATGGTACTGTGTGGAGGCCTCAATCAGACATTTAGACATATGGGGCTTTTATGGCAGATGATTCTATCTTCTATAGTAATCACGGAGCTGGAGTATATTACAGGGTATATTGTAAATATAAAAATGGGACTTTCGGTGTGGGATTATTCTGATATGCCTTTTAATCTTGGAGGACAGATATGCCTGCCGTACTCTATATTATGGATGATCTTATCACCCGGTATTATTTTATTAGACGACATGATAAGACACAGATTGTTTGGCGAAAAGAAAGTAAAGTATCATATTATATGATATAAAGGTATGAAAAAAGGGAAACTGTTATGACAGTTTCCCATAATCGCTGATATAAAGTGTGTGTGTACTATAAAAATATATGTATTATGGATCGAGCGGAGTAACCTTAAGACCTTTATACAGCTTTGTATACAAGCTGCGCTCATCGGAATAAAGCATAATTCCACGGGAATCCTTAACAATGTATGCATACTTGTTTTTTTGCACGTTCATATATAGAACTTCATCTACATTGAGCTCTTTAGCTTTAATCTTAGCAACACTGACACTTAGCGGTTCCAGTTTATACTTTTTGATTGCCTGCTGAACTGTCATAATCCACACCTCCATTGATAAATGATTATATACGTGCTAATGTAACTATTAACAGTATATTGTAAACATATAACAAAGTCAACTAGTAATAATGTACAAAGTACGTGATTATTACATTTTTTTAGAAAATACGATGTGTAATTGTTACAAAAAAAGGAGTTTATATGATGCAGAATTCAAACTATTATAAAAAAATGGAAGAACAGCTTGAATTATATGATAAAATGAGCGCAAATGGAGAAAAAAAACGCCTTTTACTTCATTGCTGCTGTGCACCCTGCTCCAGTCATTGCTTATACATACTTGCCCGGCATTTCGATATAACTGCTTATTTTTATAATCCAAATATTACAGATTACAGTGAATATATTAAGAGATTTGATGAACTAAACCGGTTTGTTAATAAAGTATATGTATCAGGAGTTTCTGTATACATGGAAGATCATGAACCTGAGGTTTTTATTGATATGGCTAAAGGCAAAGAGCATTTGCCTGAACGAGGTGCCAGGTGCTACGACTGTTACAGGTTAAGACTTTATAAAAGTGCAGCCTTTGCAAAGGAGAATGGGTATGATATTTTTACTACAACATTATCCATCAGCCCTCATAAAAATGCAGAATGGCTTAACGAGATAGGCGAAAAAGCTTCATTGGAATTTGGGGTTGATTATTTGTACAGCGATTTTAAGAAAAAGGATGGCTACAGACATTCTATTTTGCTCTCTAAGGAATATGATTTGTACAGGCAAAGCTTTTGTGGCTGTGAATATAGCAGAAGAAATATCAAAAAACCATTGTAAGTATAGCCTTATTGTGATAGTATTTGAAAAATTTTATTTGTATAAAGGAGCTTAAGATATGCATAATGTTCCAAAGGACGAGGTTTTTGTAGTTGGTCATAAGAATCCCGATTCAGATTCCATATGCTCGGCTATCGCTTATGCCAATTTAAAGAATATAAATGATAATAAGTATATAGCAAAAAGAGCAGGAAGTATAAACAAGGAGACCCAGTTTATTCTGGATTATTTTGGTGTAGAGCCTCCGGAGCTCGTGAGTAATGTGAATATTCAGGTTAAGGATATTGCGTACAGAATTGTAGACGGAGTATCTGGGGATATAACAATGAAAAGGGCCTTTGAGATAATGCAGGAAAACGATGCTACCACACTTCCTGTTGTGTCTAACAATAAAATAAAGGGCCTTATTACTGTAGGCGATATTGCGGAAGCATATATGCTTGAAAAGGATGACAATTACTTTTATGTAGCAAAAACAAAGGTTTCACATATTATTGATACAATTTCCGGAAAGCTAATTTGGGGAAGTGCAGACGAATATGTGAAGAATGGTCGTGTAATAGTAGGTGCTGCTCAGGTTGATATTCTTGAAAAGCTTGTCAATGAAAATGATATTGTGATTGTAAGCGATAGAGTAGAGGCTCAGCTTGCTGCAATAAATTGTGGTGCCAGTATTCTTGTTGTTTGCCTTGTTAATGCAATATCGGATGTTGTGCTGGAATTTGCAAAAAACAAAGGCTGCACAGTTATTATTACCCACGTGGATACATATAATGTTGCAAGACTTATTGGACAGAGTATCCCAATAAGCTTTTTTATGATTAAGGATCATATCATGACCTTCTATGAGGATGATGATATTGATACATTAAAGACCACCATGGCTCAGACAAGAGTGAGATACTTTCCTGTAACAGACAGCTATGGTAACTACAAGGGACTTGTTTCAAGGCGAAATTACATCAACGCAAGGAAAAAACAGCTTATTCTTGTTGACCATAACGAGAGAACTCAGTCTGTAGACGGCGTTGAGAATGCTGAAATATTAGAGATTATTGACCATCACAGAATAGCAAACATAGAAACTATGGGACCTGTTTATTTTAGAAACCAGCCTCTTGGATGTACTGCTACAATTGTATATCAGATGTATAAGGAGGCAAATGTAATACCGAAGAGACATATTGCAGGACTGCTTTGTGGTGCAATACTATCCGATACACTTGCTTTTAAGTCGCCAACCTGCACTCCTGTTGATGAAGCTGCTGCAAAGGAGCTTGCTACATTAGCCGGAATAGATATGTATGAATTTGCTATGGAGATGTTTGATGCGGGAAGCAATCTTAAGGACAAAACGGTAGATGACATACTTCATCAGGATTTTAAGAAGTTTGATATTGGGGATACTGTTGTAGCAATAGGTCAAATTACATCAGTCAACGAAAAAGAGATAGAGCGTATAAAGGCTGATATGAAAAACTATTTTAAGGATTTCATGGAGCCTGATTGTGATATGATGATGTTTGTAATGACCAATATTCTTAAAGAGGGTTCCGGAGTTATATGCAAAGGACACGGAGCGGATGGACTTGTCGAGAAAGCCTTTGGTGTTTCTTTGGAGGATGGCTACACTTATCTTGATGGTGTTGTGTCAAGAAAGAAGCAGATTGTGCCTTCTCTCGTCAAGGCAGCCCATGAAATGTAGCAGACATATTTTGTGTTACATTTTTGCGGGCTTTGATGACAGATTTGAGGTAAGCTAATGTATATATATACTACAAATCAATATGTGATGGACAAGTTTGGAGAAAAGCTTTACAAGCTTTCGCTAAATGCAGGCACCACCTGTCCGAACCGTGATGGTAAGGTCGGAACAGGTGGATGTATTTTTTGCAGTGCCAGTGGCTCTGGAGATTTTGCAGGAGATGCATCACTTGACATTGATGCTCAGATAGAAAAAGAGAAGAAGAGAATTTCGGGCAAATGCAAATGTAATAGATATATTGCATATTTTCAGGCGTTTACGAGCACCTATGGAGACCCGGTCATTCTAAAAGATAAGTTTATGGCAGCTGCAATGAGGGATGATATAGCGGCTGTATCGATTGCCTCGAGACCAGACTGTTTTAGTGATGAGATAATAGAAGTAATAAGACAGCTTTCACTTATAAAGCCGGTATGGATTGAGCTTGGACTTCAGACAATACATGACCGTACTGCCGATATTATAAATCGTGGATATCCTCTATATGTATTTGAAGAAACTATGGCAAGACTACTACCTCTTAATGTTCATATTATTGTCCACATGATAATAGGACTGCCGGGAGAAACCAAGGAAGATATTATTGATACAGCCCGCTATATAGCAAATAGTGGTGCAAACGGAATAAAACTGCAGCTTCTTCATGTGCTGAAAAATACTGTCCTTGAGCATATGTACCTTAAGGGAGAGCTCGATGTTTTAACACTTGAAGAATATGCAGACATATTATGTGATTGTATAAAGGTTTTACCCAAAGATATGGTCATTCACAGGTATACAGGAGATGGCCCAAAGAATATACTTGTGGTCCCCCTTTGGAGTTCGGATAAAAAAAGCGTGCTAAATTACCTGAACAAAAGAATCAGGGAGCTATGACAGTCTTGTTGCAGCCTCAAGAAACATCTTTAGATTTTCTTTTCCATCCTCTGACAGCATGTTGTAGCCCCTTATCAATTCGGCTTCGTTTTCACTTATTGTTTTTCCATAACAGAATGCAGTAAATACATCCGTATCACTTATTTCTCTTCTTGATGCCAGATCCAGACATGCCAGCATAATAAGATAGTTAATATTAATACAGTATAAATTAGAGTATTTTATTAGCATGAGAAGATCCGGGATTCTGGAACCGCATTCGTGATGTGAGTATGCGGATACTTTAATATTAACAATCTCTGCCACGTCATATTGTGTGTAATTCTTTGTACATCTCAGTGATTTTAATGCTGCGCCAATTAGTGTAATTGGAAGGAATCCATTAAAACGAGGGCCTTTTTTGTTTTCCTTATTATTCTGGTGGCTCTTATTATCTACAGAATAATCATCGCTATTCGCATCTTTCATCAGTATGTTCCTCCTCATTTATGTACTGTTTTTTGTCACATAACAGCTCCACAAAGCTATTCACAAGAGTTTTATCCACATCACTCAGCTTTTTGTAATTCACAAGAAGCTGCGATGTAAATATGCTTTCTTCAACAGAGGTTACGTAGTTGTTGTCTTCGTTTACACCTTCGCTGTTGTTACCCCCATGCAATTTCATATACCTGGACGACAAGGTATAAGCATACAGCAAATCATGCTGCAATAAATCAGAAAGCTTTATTGTCTGCTCGATTGTCGGTATTGCCCGTCCCTGTTCATAATTTCCGTATGCAGATCTTGATATTGATATTGTCTTTGCTACTTCTGCCTGAGTCAGATTCAGCTTGGTTCTAAAATGCCTTAATAAAGCAGGCAGTGGATTTGAGCTTATGTACTGCATAAAAATCACCTCCTTTTGTTTTTTGATAATTCTATATCATAATTGTTGCTTACGAATATTTATGTAATAAAAAGACAGTTTATTGTAATAAAATGCATTTGTTACATTTTTTATGTAATAAAGTGCATATGTTACATGTCCTTTGTAATAAAGTGTATTTGTTACATTTCCTATGTAATAAAGTGCATTTATTACATTTGCAGATGATAAATATAATGTTATAATAAAACATACTATGCACGCATAATGCATATGATTTAAATTTGGGAGGATTAGAAATGAGCTACGCCGATAACGTATTTATTGATATGTGCAGGGATATAATCGAAAATGGATATAGTACAGAGGGGGAGAAGGTGCGTCCTAAGTGGGAGGATGGAACTTACGCATATACAGTCAAGAGATTTGGCGTTGTAAACAGATATGATCTGTCAAAGGAGTTTCCCGCTATCACCTTGAGAAAAACATATATTAAGTCTGCTATTGATGAGCTTCTGTGGATATGGCAGAAAAAGTCAAACAATGTTCATGATTTAAAGAGTCATATATGGGATAGTTGGGCTGACGAAGATGGTTCCATAGGAAAAGCATATGGCTACCAGTTAGGTGTAAAACATCAGTATAAGGAAGGTATGATGGACCAGGTAGACAGACTCATTTATGATTTAAAAACGAACCCATACAGCAGGAGAATGATTACAAATATATATGTTCATCAGGATCTTTGCGAAATGAATCTGTATCCTTGTGCGTACAGCATGACCTTTAATGTTACAGGGGATCGATTAAATGCGATCCTAAACCAACGGTCTCAGGATGTGCTTGCGGCAAATAATTGGAATGTTGTTCAGTATGCAGTTCTTGTGCATATGATAGCTCAGGTTACCGGCTTTAAGCCAGGCGAACTTGTTCATGTAATAGCGGATGCTCATATATATGACAGACATATTCCGCTTGTGAAGGAGCTGATTTCAAGACCTACATATCCTGCTCCAAGGTTTCGTATGAATCCTGATATAAAGGATTTTTATAAATTTACTTTGGACGATTTTATTATTGAGGATTATGTAACTGGTCCGCAAATAAAGAACATACCTATTGCAATATAATTAATGTATTTGTTATAAGGTTTTGGAGGTTATTTAATATGAAATTTATTGCTGCAGTAGACAAGAACTGGGCTATAGGAAACAAAGGAAAGCTTCTTGTAAGAATAAAAGAGGATCAGAGGTTCTTTAAGGAAACAACCATGGGACACGTGGTTGTACTTGGTAGAAAAACTCTTGAGGAGTTCCCGGGAGGAAAGCCATTAAAGGGAAGAACGAATATCATCCTTAGCAGAAATACTGGTTTTGAGGTTGAGGGCGCTCTTGTTGTTCATTCGATTGACGAGCTGATGGAGGTTCTGAACAGTTATCAGGAGGACGATATATATATTATAGGCGGTCAGAGTGTATATGAAGCTCTTATTCCATATTGCAATGAGGGTATAATAACTAAGATAGACAAGGCGTATGATGCTGATGCATATATTGCAAATCTTGACAAGGATGAATCATGGTATGTGGCAAATGAGAAAGAAAAAACAGAGCAATGCGACGTCAACTATACATTTGTTACATATAAAAAGAGGTTGTAAACGTTAAAAATGTTATGTGCATCGATAAAATTCACAAAAAGTTTGGTTGAATTAATATAAAATACACAAAAAATATTGTTTATTGGATTTTGATGTGATACAATTTTAGTATTATTTGGGAGGTGCACAACATGAGCAACATTTTAATTACATCAGGAAACAGCTTTGAGGGCTATGATATCGTGGAGTATGGTAAATATAAGTTTACTCAGACGATTATCAATTCAAACTTTTTAAAGGATTTGGGAACATCACTGGCTGATATTGCTACAGACAGAAGAGGAGTTTACCAGGAGAAGATTGACGAGATTCTCAATGAGACAATCAAGAATTTTCAGCACATTGTAAGTGAATCGAATTACAATGCTGTAGTTGGCTTCAGAACAGGAGTTGAGGTATATACTAACAATGTAACTGCTGTTGTTGCAAGCGGTACACTTGTGACTGTTAAAAAGCATCCGAAGTCTGAGCTTGATACCAGCAGTTATGTGAAGAACGAAGTGTATGTAAGAAACTATTATGACCTTCTTGTTCCAAGGGCCTCAAAGGTAATTATTGCATCTGAGGGCAAGGGTACAAAGGTAAGCCTTTGGTTCAACAATTATAATAATGACGATATTCGCGCTATCAAGACAGACATTCAGTTTACAAATATATACGGAGATAACATCACATTACCTGATATTGATTTCACATTTGATAAATCAAGTGTAAATCTTCTTAAATCAGATTACGTTGAATGTAAGCTTCCTGAAAAGTATATAAAGATGATTACATCTGCAAAGGTATATATCAAGAAGTATGTTAAGTCCAGCGGTGTATACGAGATCGATGCTGATCCTGTTGGCGTTGAGATGTCAGAGATTAAGTTTAAGGCGCTCAAGGCAAAGAAGGGTATAGATGCTGTTTCAAATTATAAGTCAGATGGTCTTGTTTGGACATGTAACTGTGGTCATGTCAACGAAGGCGGCGCAGAAGAGTGCGTAATATGCGGAAGAAAACAGGATGAGATGAAGAATTCCATAAGCTTTAACTACGAGCCGATGCTTGATGAGATGAAGACAAAGGAATATGTAGTAGAGATTAAGGATGTTCTGATGAAGTATATCTCAGAGATTGATGCAGGACTTAGAATGCAGCTTCTTGAAATTATGGAGTCAGGTCTTCATTACGAAAAGACAAGAGGTTCTATGAAGGACTCAGTTATAGAGAAGGTTGAGAACCTGTTCCTTGGATTATAATGTATATACAAAGGTTGCAGGAAGGCTAATTATTTCTAACGAGCGGAAGGTAAATATGCAACATAATATTGTACATATTATTAACATTTTAGAAAAAAAAGGATACAGGAGACTTAATCCTGAAAGCAACAACGTATACGGCAGAACGGATGATGATGCCGTGTACGTTGTTGTTATAGGTAGCAATTATAATCTTAGTGCACAGGCACTTATTGATTTTAATGATAAAATCCGACACGATTTGTTAACAGATTCTCAAAAAAAGATTTGTATACTCAACATTTTGCTGGCACAAAACGGCATGTTTGACGATAATACAAAGGAAATTGTTGAGAATATGAATAACGTATGGCTTTTTACTGAAGATTATGGAAAGCTGTATATATATGAGAATCAGCCTGCAGATTTTGATGGACTGTTTTACATTCTCGATAAGCAGTCAAATTATGAAAATGAAAAAACTCACAATCAGCTAAGGAGAATGTTTGGGGTTGTTACGCCTATTCTAGTTGTTCTCAATATTCTTGTATATGTATCTGGAATTTTTATCTCTGAAATTTATAATGGATTAGATATATCACGGATTTTAGCTATAAATGTATATGGGATTGTTGAAAAAGGAGAGTATTATCGTTTTATATCCTCATTTTTTACACATTTTGGCTTTGCCCATTTATTTGGTAATATGGTTGTATTGATTGCCCTTGGCGCAAGAGTGGAGAATATCGTAGGAAAGATAAATTTTATTATTATCTATCTCATATGCGGACTTGCTTCCGCATTTGCGTCGTATGTTGATTGTTATTTCAACGGAAGCTATGAATTTTCCGCCGGTGCATCCGGAGCAATATTCGGACTTCTTGGAGTTTTGGTTGCAATTGCAGTAAAGAATAAAGGCGTTGTCAAGGATCTATCGTTAATCAATATGGTTATATTATTTGTTTTTACAATGATTAACGGATACCTGTCTGAGGGGATAGATAATATTGCACATTTAACCGGCTTTATATGTGGATTAATTGTGGGAATATTGCTAATCGTGACAAATCAAAAGGTTGTAAAGAATAGTTCAATATGATAAAATAATACGACGATTAATATGTGGGAGGCTGATTATGGGTACAGGAATCAGTATGTCAAGTGTCAACAAAATAAAAGAGCTTGCAGAAAACGGTGATTACAGCCTTGCTCTTGATATTCTGGAACATCAGGACCTGTCAAAGTCACTTAGTCCACAGTTTATTAGAATATGCGGTGAGGTATATTTTGAAAATAAAAAATATGCTAAAGCAAGAGAGGCTTTAGTCAGAGCTCACGCTATGGCTCCTGTTGGTAATAAGATTGTTTATTCACTCATTAACCTATACCTTACAATGGGATACAGAACTCTTGCAGAAAAGTATTATGAGATTTTTAAATTTAATCAGGATAGCAAGGATGTATTTACCCTAAGAGTTGAGTATATGATTGCAAAGTCATATAGAAAGCCTGTTAATGAGCTTTATAGCATTCTTTTATCAGCAAATGATATAGAGTCAGATGAACAGTGGGATTTTGAGATGCTGCTACTGCATGCATATATACGAAATAAAGAAAAGTTTCAGAGCGCATGTATAGAATTCAAAGCAAATCATAAAAACTCCTCCAGACTTTATATGTTGGATAATCTAATGAGTGGTGATACCGACTTGGAATCTATGATATACTGTTACCCTGAAGAGGAAATTGCTGATGAAGATCCCTCCCAGGAGAGCATCAGACTTACAGAGGCAAAGGTTCTTGAAGAGGATGACCTTAGATTACATCCAAAGGATGCAAAGATTATGATCATGGTAGAAGATGATGCTCCGGTATCAAGCTCCATGAAGATAAAACAGATGTTTATAAGATCCAAGGATAAAAAAGAACTAAAAAAAGAGCAAAAAAAAGAGCAGAAGCTTGAAGATGATTCTATCTCAGATGATACGAAAAAGCAAAAGAAGTTATTTGGAAGATTATCAAAAAAGGAAGATGCTCTTATTAAGCAGGAGTTTGAGGAATTATCTGGTGAGAATATAGATAGAGAAAAGCTACTTGAGGAGGTTATCACCGGTAACGACGATCATTCACCGGGCGAAGCTGATTCGGGTGATGCTAATAAAGCGTTTGACCATACCGACAGTGTACCTGATCAGACCGATTACAGTAAGTCAGTGGGCCAGGCATCAGATATTCCCAATATTATGAATACTGAATATGAGCTAAAGGAAATGCCTGAGGAAGATACATATGTGCTTGAGGAAGAACCTGAAGAGCTTGTCATGGTAAATTTTGATGAAGCATTTGATGAAGATTTTAATGAGCCGAATGTTTCTGCTCAAGCCGGAGAACCTTTAGAAGAAGAATTCGATGAGGTCTTTTCCCAGGATGAACAACCGGCGGATTTCGAAAATTCCTTTGACGAAGATATTCAGGCTGAGGACTATGACGAAGAGGTTCAGGTTGAAGAATCTGTTGAGCTGGCTCCGGTTGAGGAATTTGTCGAGGAGGCTCAAACAGAGGACTTCGACGGGGAGTTTGATGAAGAGTTTCAGGAAGAAGCCCTTGGTGTTGATGAACAGACGGAGAGCTTTGATGAGGATTTTGATGCAGCCTTTGACACAGAAATACCGGAAGATGCGTTTGAAACAGATGCAAAAACAGATATTTTGTATGAAATAGATGAGGCAACTATTGAGAAATCAGAGGATAGCGCAGAAACAATCGATGATAATTTAGATGAAGATTCTGTTGACGAGAAGCAAGTTAATGAAGAAGAGTCTGGTGATGATATGAAAAAGGGTTTTGATTTTGAAAAAGCATATGAGGCATTGGCAGAGTTTGAAGTTGATGAAAGCTTGAAGAGTGATGATGCATCACAGACGCAGAATGATTCTGATAATGATAGTGAGATTTCTGATGCATCAATAGATGAGTCTGATAGCGATGTTTTGATGCACTCAGTACAAGAAGCCAATCATGAAGATGAGGGTATTTGTAAGGAAGAAGCTATTGATACTCATAAAGAGCCTAAAAAGGATAAAGAATTTCCTGTATTTAAGTCAAGCCTTTTCCCTGATTACAATACGGATAATGCTCAGCTTTATGATATAAAGAGGGATAGTGGCAGTTCACTTATTGATGAAAAGGAAGCAGAGATAAATGAGAATCTTAAGAAGGAGGAAGACCTTCTTAGTGAAACAGATAAGCTGCTGGCCAGACTTGGCATAAAGCTCAATACAGAATTTAATTCCATATTCGATTTTAATGAAGAAGATAATGCGAATGCGGAAGAAGCTACAACCTCTGTTGGAGCTGCTTCTGTAGCAGATAACTCCAAGGAGAATGAAAAAGCTTATGACGAACAAAAAACAGATGATGAGTCAGATGGACTTGAAGGTCATAAGAAAAAAAGGTCTTTTACATTGAAAGGCCATTCAAAATGAAATAAATTAGCATAATATATATGGTATTGCTTTTTATTTGATCATACGTAAAGGAGGCGAGGGTATTGGCTGTAGATCAGACAGAAGCTATGATTGCTGCGATTAAAGCTCAGCTTGAAAAAGAAAGAGCTGCCGAAGCTGCCAAAAAGAAAAGACAGGCTGAGGAAGAACTCTTAAAGAGTGGCGGCAAGAAAAAGGAATCTGAAGGGAACAAAAGCCAGCATAAGATTTTGTCCAAGGAGGAGCTTGAACGAATAGAGGCCAAAAAGCGTCGTAAAAGGGAAGAAGCTCTTGGCATAATTCATGAAGATAAGCCGGAAAAAGCCGAAGAGGACAATAAGGATGATGCGCAGCAGGAGGTCAAAGATACTGCTGAAAAGAAAGAGAATAAAGAAGAAAAGACACAGGCACCAAAGCTTAGTCTTAATCTTGGCGGTATTGCCGACAATGTAAGTGACGGCGGTCTTGGAGCTAAGAAGGGCGGTGGTCTTGGAGCAAAGCCTGAGGGTGGTCTTGGCGGTGGTCTTGGAGCAAAGCCTGAGGGCGGCCTCGGTGGTGGTCTTGGAGCAAAGCCTGAGGGCGGTCTTGGCGGCGGTCTTGGAGCAAAGCCTGAGGGTGGCCTCGGCGGTGGTCTTGGAGCAAAGCCTGAGGGTGGTCTCGGCAGAGGCCTTGGAGCTAAGAAAGCTGACAGCGCAAAAGCTGAGTCTGTTAAAAAGAGCGAGCCGAAGCCTGACTTTAGTAAGCAAGAGGATATGTTCGGTTCTGTTAAGTCTAAGGGAGGAAGTAATATTATCCTGACAGATGATGAAGCAGAAGCAACAGAGGATGAGTCACTTTTGTGGGTAACCGATAAGGATGCTAAGGTTAAGAAGGTTGAGTCACCAAAAAAGGGTAGCGATGCCAACGGAGATTTGTTTAGCATATTACCGGATAGAGATAATAAAGGAAACAACAAAGATTCATTATACGACTTTGATGATGAAGAAGATGATGATTTCCTCGGCGCAGGTATAAAGAACCTTTCAAATATTGATGAGGAAAGCCCGGAGGAAATTGCCAAGAAGAAGGCTGAAGAGGAAGCTAAAAAGAAAGCTGAAGAGGAAGCTAAGAAGAAGGCTGAGGAAGAGGCCAAGAAGAAGGCTGAGGAAGAAGCTAAGAGAAAGGCAGAGGAAGAAAAGAAGCGTAAGGAAGCCGAGGAGGCCAGAAAGAAGGCTGCTGAAGAAAAGGCAAAGGCTGAGGCTGAGGCTAGGAAGCAGCGTTCAATAGATGAAGCAGCGAAGAATGCAAGTGAAGCCAGAAAGCATGCTGAAACATCAAAGAAAACAATTGAAGAGTGTGAAGCTACTGAGAAGGAGCTTACAAAACAGCTTGAAGAGCTCAAGGCAAAGAAGGATAGCTATGATGCTAAGCTTGCTCAGGAGGCAGAGGCTAAAAAGAAGAGTGACTCCGAGCTGCTTGAGCGCGAAGAAAAGGAGCTGGAGGCTGCAGTTTCTAAAATAAAGAAGGAGATAGCTGAATCAAACGATAAGGCAAAAGCTGAGTCAGACAAGATTCTTAAGGAGAGCAATCCTGAAGCATACAAGGATAAGGTGATTTCTGATGCACAGGTTGCTGCTGATAAGGCAATAAAGGCTCTTTCTGAAACAAAGAAGGCAAACGTAGAAAAGAGCATTGCCGAGTACAATAAGGCGTGTGATGAGGACAAGAAGAAGCTTGCCGAAATTGAGAATGCTAAGAATAAGGCCATAGATGCAGCAAAGAAAAAACGTTCCGACGAGGAAGCAAAGGCTACTAAGCTTTCTAAGGATGCAGAGGCTGATAAAGCAAAGGCAGGAACAATCTTCAGTGATTCAAAGAAGGCTGAGTCTGAGGCAGATGCAAATCTGAAAAACACAACAGAGCTTGAGCAACAGTCACAGAAGAATCTTGATGAGCTCAAGAAAAAGCTTTCTGAATCAGATAAAAAGGTCAAGGATACAAAGAACAGCAGAAATGATGCAAATACAAAGCTTGCAATTCAGAAGGAAGAGCTTAAGAAAGCTGAGAATGCAGAGGCAGAGGCATTAAAGGTTCTTGAAGCTGCCAAGAAGGCAAAGGAAGATGTACTAAAGAAGATTTCTGATAGTGAATCAAATATTGCAAAGCTGGATTCTGACATAAAGACTGCAGAGGAAGAAAACAGGAATGTTGCAGGCGAAGTAACTGCAGCTGAAAAAGAGAACAACTCATTTAAGTCAGCAAAGGCGGAAGCTCTTGAAGCACTTAACCTGGCTAAGAAGTCAAGAGTTGAAGCTGAGGATCTCCTTTCAAAGGCTGAAGCTGCTGCAGAGGAAGCTGAACAGATTGTAGAAGAAGCGAAGATAGCTGAGGATGTTGAAATCAAGAATGCTGAATCCCATGCCAAGGAAGAAACTGATAAGGTAAATGCAGCTAGCAAGGCAAGACAGGAGAATCATGAGGCATATCTTGCATCTGAGGATGAAAGGTACGCAGAGGCTGAATCTACAGAGCTTGATAAGGTTAAGACAGCTGCAATGAAGGCAGAAAAGGATGCAGCTGATATGAAGGCGAAGGCTAAGTCTGATGCCAAGAAGCTTCTTGATGATGCCAAGAAGAAGGAAAATGATTTATTATCTAAGATATCTGAACTTAAGACAGAGCAGGCTGAACGTGTTGTTGCTAGAAAAGAAGCAGCCAAGCAGGCAAAGGCTGAGGCTGAAGCAAAGAAGAAGAGCGATCTGGCGTCCATCGAGAAGACCGAGGCTGATTTAAAGAAGCAACTTGATGATATTAGAAGCAAGGCAACTGCTGCGACTAAGGTTCTTGAAAAAGCTATAAAGAGAGAAGAAGAATACAAGAAGCAGGAAGAACTCCTCAAGGCCGGAAAGATTGAAGAGGCTTCAAAGGTTATTTCCCAGGATGAAGAAGCTACTATGGCAGCATCAGTTAGTGAAGCTGTAGCTGCAAGACGTAAGTCGCTTCCTGATAAGGCAAAGTATCTGTTTAAGTACCTCAGTATTGAGCCTGCAGGTGCACAGATAGTAAATGTACTTCAGACTCTCAAGGTTGATCCTAAGAGATCAAAGAACATAGTTATCCTTGGTTTACATGGATTTGGACTTACAACTGTTGGTGAGGATTTTGCTAAATTCTACTATGATATGGGTATTGTAAAGTCACAGGCCAAGGCAAAGGTTAAAGCGAAGGTAATAAATAGCGGTAAGCTGGCAGGTGCTGTAGCAAAGCTTAAGGGCGGATGCCTTATTATTGAGAGCGCAGGACTTATTACTCCGGAGCGTTTTAAAGAGATGGTTGATATGTGCTCGCCTGAGAAGAATGACATTAAGATTATTCTTACAGGAGAGAAGGTTGCACTTAGCAATATGCTTGCACAGAATATGGCGCAGGCAAAGACCTTTAACAACAGAGTATACTTTGACCAGATTACAGAGGCAGGCATGGTTGATATTGCTGAGCATTACTTTGAAGAAAAGGGCTTTAAGCTTGAAAGCGGTACAGATGCTGCTATAAAGAATGTTCTTATGACTATTGAGTCAGGTAATATAGACAGACTTCTCACAGCAATGGATGAGGCTATGAAGCTTGCTGAGACAAGAGACCCTATCGATAAAAAGGTTCTCAAGAAAGAAATTAAATAATCCTTACATGATTTTATGGACTTAGAATTATGTTGAAAAATAAAATACCAGTGCTTATAATGATTTTGTTATAGCACTGGTATTTTTATGCCTGCAATTTAAAAAAACGGCGATGAGCCATACTTTAGGAGATTTGTATGCTTTCAACTGATATTGGAGTAGATTTGGGTACATCAAATGTGCTTATTAGTGTAAAAGGAAAAGGAGTTGTTGTAAACCAACCATCGGTTGTTGCCTATGAGTTGCCATCAAAAAGAATAATTGCAGTTGGCACTAAGGCAAAAAAGATGCTCGGTAAAACCCCGGAAAATATCGAGGTAGTACGTCCTTTAAATAAGGGCGTTATTTCGGATTACACCATAACAGAAATTATGTTAAAGGCTTATATTAGAAGCGCTATGGAAAAAAGATCCGGTGTAGGAAGACCAAGAATATGTGTATGTGTACCTAGCGGTGTAACTGAGGTTCAAAGGCGTGCTGTGGAAGAGGCTGTGTATAAAACAGGTGCAAAGACTGTGTATGTTATGGAGGAGCCTCTTGCTGCTGCTGTAGGTGCAAATGTTGATATATCTGAAGCAAAAGGAAATATGGTAGTTGACATAGGCGGTGGTACGACAGATATCGCCGTGATTTCACTTGGAGGTGCGGTAGAAAGCAGCTCAATTAAATATGCCGGGGATGATTTCAACAGTTCACTGATTAAATATGTTAGAAGAAAATATAATCTGTTGATTGGCGAGCAGACTGCAGAAACTGCAAAGATTGAAATTGGCTCTGTTATGCCAAGAAAAGATGATATTGAGTATGTAATAAAAGGAAGAGATCTGATTAAAGGGCTGCCTAAAGCTGTGACAATAACAGCAAATGAGACTGTTGTTGCATTTGAAGAGACAACAAATCATATTTTGGCTGCTATTCATAATGTACTTGAGATAGCACCACCTGAGCTTGTGTCAGATATTGCTGTATCCGGTATTGTGCTTACAGGTGGGGGAAGCTTAATATATGGTATGGACGCCCTAATAAAAGAGAAAACAGGAATAGAGGCCTATGTATCTGAAAAGGCGCTTGAGGCTGTTGCTCTTGGCGCAGGAATGTCAGTTAATCTGGCTGACAAAAAAGAAGAATAGTAGTGAGGCATTTGCTCTGATTGAGGTATATTATGACACAAAATTTCTTACCAATATGTAAAAAGGATATGGATGAAAGAGGCTGGGAACAGGCTGATTTTGTGTATATAATAGGGGACGCCTATGTTGATCATTCTTCCTTTGGTCCTGCAATAATAAGCAGGCTTCTTGAAGGATATGGCTATAAGGTGTGTATAATATCCCAACCCGACTGGAAGGATGATAAAAGCATCGATATATATGGCAGGCCAAGACTTGGATTTTTAGTTAGCAGTGGAAATATGGATTCCATGGTAAATCACTATACTGTTTCAAAGAAACGTAGACATAGTGATTCATATTCTCCGGGTGGCGTGATGGGTCTAAGACCTGATTATGCTGTCACAGTATATTGTAATCTGATTCGGAGAACCTACAAGGATGTTCCAATAATTATAGGTGGTATAGAAGCCAGTTTAAGGAGACTTGCCCACTATGATTACTGGTCAGATAAGCTGAAGCGTTCCATACTTTTAGATTCTGCCGCAGACATTATTTCCTATGGGATGGGCGAGAAGAGTATTATCGAGATAGCAGAAGCCTTAGACAGCGGTATTGCCGTTAAGGATATTACCTTTATCCGGGGAACCTGCTATAAGACAAAGGATATATCCGGTATTGATAATAAGATTCTTCTTCCAAGCTTCGAGGAGCTTAATACAGATAAGCTTGTTTATGCAAAAAGCTTTTATACACAGTATCAGAATACTGATCCATACACAGCTAAAACCTTAATTGAGGACTATGGCAACAGAGGTTTTGTTGTTCAAAATCCTCCTTCATATCCTTTAAGTACATCGGAGATGGATGATATATATGATCTTCCTTACATGAACAGTTATCATCCTATGTACAAGGAGAAGGGCGGCGTGCCTGCTATAGATGAAATCCGTTTCAGTATTACAAGCAACAGAGGCTGCTTTGGCGGATGCAGCTTTTGCGCATTGACCTTTCACCAGGGAAGGATCGTTCAAACACGAAGTCATGAATCTATATTGAAGGAAGCTGAATGCATGACTCATAATAAGGATTTTAAGGGCTATATACATGATGTGGGAGGTCCTACCGCAAACTTTAGGCACAAATCCTGCAAAAAGCAGGAGAAATATGGAGTTTGCAGAGATAAGCAATGTCTGTTTCCAAAGCCTTGTGATAATCTTATTGTAGACCACAGTGATTATATGGATTTGCTAAGAAAGCTAAAGGAAATCCCCGGAGTTAAAAAGGTTTTTATCCGATCAGGTATTCGGTTCGATTATCTTATGGCAGATAAGAAGGATGATTTTCTTATTCAGCTATGCAGTGATCACATAAGTGGTCAGCTTAGAGTTGCTCCCGAGCATGTATCAGACAATGTTCTTAATCTTATGGGCAAGCCGGATCATTCTGTGTATAGAAGATTTATTGAGAGATATCAAAGGGTAAATAAAAAAACAGGAAAGGAACAATATGTAGTTCCATACCTGATGTCATCTCATCCGGGCTCAACCTTAAAGGACGCTATAATGCTTGCCGAGTACGTCAGAGATATCGGGTATATGCCGGAGCAGGTTCAGGATTTTTATCCAACGCCTTCAACAATCTCTACATGCATGTATTATACAGGTGTAGACCCTCGCACGATGAAAAAGGTTTACGTTCCAAGAAGTCCCCATGAAAAAGCAATGCAGAAGGCTCTTATGATGTACAAAAAACCGGAAAACTATGAGCTTGTCAAGGAGGCTCTTATCAAGGAAGGAAGAACAGATCTGATCGGTTTTGACAAAAATTGTCTGATTAAGCCAAGAAAAATGGCAAAAAAAGGGGATTTTAAGAAAATCAGAGGCCTTAACAGTGGAGCCGGAAATAAAAAGAATAATATAGAAAAAACAACGAATATTGTTGATAATAATAAAAGGAATACTATAAATAGCACAAAAAAGAAAAACCGCACACAAAAAAAGAACAGAAATAGTAAAAGCAAACGCTAATTTTACATATTATGTATGTTGTATGCATATTCTTTTTAGTTGCGTGTATGTTCCTTTTGTGATAAAATTACGACAGATTGTGTGTAGTCTTATGTCACACTAAAATAAATATTAATGGAGGATTTGAAAAATGGCAAAGAAGATTGTTTTAGCAGGCGCATGTCGTACAGCTATCGGAACAATGGGTGGTTCACTCAGCACAACACCAGCACCAGAGCTTGGCGCAATCGTTATCAAGGAGGCTATCAAGAGAGCAGGAGTTCCTGCAGATCAGGTAGACCACGTATATATGGGATGTGTTATCCAGGCTGGTCTTGGACAGAATGTAGCACGTCAGGCTTCAATTAAGGCAGGACTTCCAATCGAGACAACTGCTGTTACAGTTAACGTTGTCTGTGGTTCAGGTCTTAACTGTGTAAATATGGCTGCACAGATGATTGAGGCAGGAGATGCTGACATTGTTGTTGCAGGTGGTATGGAGAATATGTCTATGGCACCATACGCTATGATGCAGGGACGTTTTGGTTACAGAATGAACAATGGTACACTCGTTGATACAATGGTTAATGATGCTCTTTGGGATGCATTCAACAACTATCACATGATTAAGACAGCTGACAACATCTGTGAGCAGTGGGGTCTTACACGTGAGGAGCTTGATGAGTTTGCAGCAAACAGCCAGCAGAAGGCAGTAGCAGCTCAGGAGGCAGGCGCATTTGACGCAGAGATCGTACCGGTTATGGTAAAGAAGAAGAAGGAAATGGTTGAGTTCAAGAAGGACGAGGGACCAAGACCTGGCACAACTGTTGAGACACTTTCCAGACTTAGAACAATAAACCCTGATGGATTTGTTACAGCTGGTAACGCTTCAGGTATCAACGATGGTGCAGCAGCTATCGTTGTTATGAGCGAGGAGAAGGCTAAGGAGCTTGGCGTAAAGCCTATGGCTACTTGGGTAGCAGGAGCTCTTGGTGGAGTTGATCCTTCAATCATGGGTATCGGACCTGTTGCTTCAACAAAGAAGGTTATGGCTAAGACAGGTCTTAAGATTGAAGACTTTGATATCATCGAGGCAAATGAGGCATTTGCTGCACAGTCAGTTGCAGTAGGTAAGGACCTTGGAATTGATGTAGAAAAGCAGCTCAATCCAAATGGTGGAGCAATCGCTCTCGGACATCCTGTTGGTGCTTCAGGCTGTCGTATCCTTGTTACACTTCTTCATGAGATGCAGGCTAAGGGAGCTAAGACAGGTCTTGCTACACTCTGTATCGGTGGTGGAATGGGATGTTCTACAGTTGTTAAGATTGAGGACTAATACATATCTGTATAGTATTAAATCGAGACTAATTACAATATAAAGGAGATTTATCATGGAGTTTGTTACATACGAACAGGAAGGATATGTAGGAATTATAACTATCAACCGTCCAAAGGCTCTTAATGCTCTTAACAGTCAGGTTCTCGAGGAGCTTGATGCTACATTTAAGGCAGTTGACCTTGAGACAACAAGATGTCTTATCCTTACAGGTGCCGGCGAGAAGTCATTTGTTGCCGGAGCCGATATCGGTGAGATGTCAACTCTCACAAAGGCAGAGGGAGAGGCCTTCGGAAAGAAGGGGAACGATGTATTCAGAGCAATCGAGATATTCCCAATCCCTGTAATTGCTGCTATCAATGGGTTTGCACTTGGTGGCGGTTGTGAGATATCAATGAGCTGTGATATCAGAATCTGCTCAGAGAATGCAGTATTCGGTCAGCCTGAGGTAGGCCTTGGAATTACACCAGGTTTTGGCGGTACACAGAGACTTGCCCGTCTCGTAGGTGCCGGTATGGCTAAGCAGCTTATCTATACAGCCAGAAACATTAAGGCTGATGAGGCTTACAGAATAGGTCTTGTAAATGCCGTATATCCACTTGAAGAGCTCCTTCCGGCAGCAAAGAAGATGGCAGCCGGCATCGCTGCAAATGCACCTATTGCAGTAAGAAACTGTAAGAAGGCAATTAACGAGGGATTACAGGTTGATATGGATCAGGCAATCGTTATTGAGGAGAAGCTCTTTGGTGACTGCTTCGAGACTGAAGACCAGAAGGCAGGAATGGGTAACTTCCTTGAGAAGGATAAGGAAAAGAAGCTTAAGGTTGTTCCGTTCCAGAACAAATAGTTTTATATATTTTTGGTATTAACATTTAGGGTGGGGAATCTGAATAAGGTAATCCATCCTAAATGTGTGATATATGGTAGCATGTTAAACGAAACGTATATGAATTTCTCATGTATACCACAAATTATGATTTTAGGAGG
The DNA here is from genome assembly GCA_017624085.1 of Coprococcus sp. The sequence goes on along the minus strand of JAGANU010000014.1, from coordinate 10,414 downwards.
AAATTAGAATGAAGGTTGGCGTAATTGGTGCAGGTACCATGGGTCAGGGCATTGCAAAGGCATTTGCTCAGGTTGACGGATACGAGGTTGCACTCTGCGACATCATGCAGGAGTGGGCTGAAGGCGGAAAGGATAAGATTGCTAAAGGCTATGCAAGACTTGTAGAAAAAGGTAAGATGGATCAGGAGAAGGTTGATGCTATACTTGCAAGCATTACTCCGGGTCTTAAGGAAGATTTATGTGCAGATTGTGACCTTATAGTTGAGGCTGCTTTCGAGAATATGGAAGTAAAGAAAACAACATTTGCTGAGCTTGATAAGATCTGCAAGCCAGAGTGTATCTTTGCTTCAAACACATCATCACTTTCTATTACAGAGATTGGAAATGGTCTTACACGTCCTATGATCGGTATGCATTTCTTCAATCCGGCTGACAGAATGAAGCTTATTGAGGTTATTGCAGGTGTTAATACACCAGCTGAGACAGTTGATCAGATTGTTAAGATTTCAGAGGAGATTGGCAAGACACCTGTACAGGTTAATGAGGCTGCCGGCTTTGTTGTAAACAGAATTCTTATTCCTATGATTAACGAAGCTGCATTCATCAAGATGGAGGGCGTTTCAGATATCGCAGGTATTGATGCAGCCATGAAGCTTGGTGCTAACCATCCAATGGGACCACTTGAGCTTGGTGATTTTGTAGGTCTTGATATCTGTCTTGCAATTATGGATGTTCTTTACAATGAGACAGGTGACAGCAAGTATCGTGCATGTCCATTACTTCGTAAGATGGTACGTGGCGGCAATCTTGGTGTTAAGAGCGGCAGAGGTTTCTATATCTACAATGCTGATCGTACAAAGACACCAGTTGATGCTCAGTAATAGAAATATATTTATGGAGGAATAATTAGAATGGATTTCGCTTTAGACAAGAAGTATGAAATGGCGCAGAATCTGTTTAGAGAGTTCGCGCAGAATGAAGTAAAGCCTCTTGCTCAGGAAATTGATGAAGAGCACAGATTCCCTAGAGAGACTGTTGATAAGATGGCAAAGTATGGTTTCTTAGGAATACCTGTTTCTAAGGAGTTAGGCGGACAGGGCTGTGATATTCTCACCTATGCTATGTGCGTTGAGGAGCTTTCAAAGGTTTGTGGTACTACAGGTGTTATTGTTTCAGCACATACATCACTTTGTGTTGATCCAATCGTAACATATGGTACACCGGAGCAGAAAGCTAAGTATGTTCCTGATCTTGCTTCAGGAAAGAAGCTTGGTGCTTTTGGTCTTACTGAGCCAGGTGCCGGTACAGATGCACAGGGTCAGCAGACAAAGGCTGTACTTGACGGTGACGAGTGGGTACTCAATGGTTCAAAGTGCTTCATTACAAATGGTAAGGAAGCTGATGTATATATCGTTATTGCTGTTACAGGTATCGTTGAGAAGCGTGGCAGAAAGATGAAGGAGATTTCAGCATTTATCGTAGAGAAGGATACTCCTGGCTTTACATTTGGTACAAAGGAGAACAAGATGGGTATCTGTGGTTCTTCTACATACGAGCTTATCTTCACAGATTGCCGTATTCCAAAGGATGCACTTCTTGGACAGAAGGGCAAGGGCTTCAACATCGCTATGCATACACTTGACGGTGGACGTATCGGTATCGCTGCTCAGGCTCTTGGTATTGCAGAGGGCGCTCTTGAGACAACAATCAACTATGTAAAGGAAAGAAAGCAGTTTGGAAGATCAATCGCTCAGTTCCAGAATACTCAGTTTGTACTTGCTGACCTTGCTACAAAGGTAGAGGCAGCTAAGCTTCTTGTATACAAGGCTGCAAGAAAGAAGGATGAGTTCCAGAGCGGTGCTAAGGTTTCATACTCAGTAGAGGCAGCTATGGCTAAGCTTTACGCAGCTGAGGTTGCTATGGAGGTTACTACAAAGTGTGTACAGTTACACGGTGGTTACGGTTACATCAAGGAGTACGATGTTGAGCGTATGATGCGTGATGCTAAGATTACAGAGATCTACGAGGGAACTTCAGAGGTTCAGCGTATGGTTATTTCTGCTAACTTATTAAAGTAAATTAGGAGGTACTTAACGTGAAGGTTATAGTTTGTATAAAGCAGGTACCTGATACTAAGGGTGGCGTTCAGTTCAACCCGGATGGTACATTAAACAGAGCAGCAATGCTCACAATCATGAACCCTGATGATAAGGCTGGTCTTGAGGCTGCTCTTAGAATGAAGGATGAGTATGGCGCAGAGGTTACAGTTCTTACAATGGGTCTTCCAAAGGCTGCAGATGTTCTTCAGGAAGCTATTGCTATGGGTGCTGACAAGGGTGTTCTTGTAACAGATCGTGTACTTGGTGGAGCTGACACATGGGCTACATCAACAACAATTGCCGGTGCTCTTAGAAAGCTTGATTATGATTTAGTTATCACAGGCCGTCAGGCTATCGATGGAGATACAGCTCAGGTTGGACCGCAGATTGCTGAGCATCTTGGACTTCCTGTTATTTCATATGCACAGGATATTAAGATCGATGGTGACAGCGTTATTGTTAAGCGTATGTACGATGATGGTTATCATATGGTTAAGGCTCAGATGCCATGTCTCATCACTGCACTTGCAGAGTTAAATGAGCCTAGATACATGACTCCAGGTGGAATCTTTGATGCAGTAAATGCAGAGATCACAACACTTGGCAGAGCTGATCTTGTTGATGTTGATGATTCTAACATCGGTTTGAACGGTTCACCTACAAAGATTGCAAGAGCATCTGACAAGGTTAAGAAGGGTCAGGGCGAAATGGCTCCTGAGGATGCAGATCCGGTAGCATACATTGTAGGAAAGTTAAAAGACAAGCACGTAATCTAGAAAAGGAAAGTGGTGAATAAAATGGGCGCAATGAACGCAGAAGAATTAGCAAAGTACAAGGGCGTATTCGTCTTTGCACAGCAGGTAGATAATGTTTTAAGCGGTATCTCATTCGAGCTTATTGGCGAGGGTAAGAGACTTGCACAGCAGTTAGATACACAGGTAACAGCAGTTTTAGTTGGTTCTGAGGTTTCAGGCCTTGTTGATGAGCTTGCTGCTTACGGTGCAGATAAGGTAATCGTTGTTGACGATCCTGAATTAAAGAACTACAGAACTGAGCCATATGCACATGCACTTGCTTCAGTTATCAATGAGTACAAGCCAGAGATTATGTTAGTTGGTGCAACTGCTATCGGTAGAGATCTTGGTCCTACAGTTTCAGCAAGAGTAGCAACCGGTCTTACAGCTGACTGTACATTACTTGAGATTGGTGATTTCCCTGTTAATCCAATTCCTGGAAAGGAGCAGAAGCACAATCAGCTTCTTATGACTCGTCCGGCATTTGGTGGTAACACAATCGCTACAATCGCATGTCCTGACAACCGTCCACAGATGGCTACAGTTCGTCCGGGTGTTATGCAGAAGCTTGACAAGGTAGAGGGTGCAAAGGCTGAGGTTATTAACTACAATCCAGGCTTCACACCTAACAACAAGTATGTTGAAATTCTTGAGGTCGCTAAGGCAGTTTCAGATATCAAGGATATCATGGACGCTAAGATTCTTGTTTCAGGTGGTCGTGGAGTTGGTTCACCAGAGAACTTCAAGATTCTTGAGGAGCTTGCAGAGGTTCTCGGCGGACAGGTATCATGCTCACGTGCTGTTGTAGACTCAGGCTGGATGCCAAGAGATCTTCAGGTTGGTCAGACAGGTAAGACAGTTCGTCCACAGCTTTACTTCGCAATCGGTATTTCAGGTGCTATCCAGCACGTTGCAGGTATGGAGGAGTCAGATATCATCATTGCTATCAATAAAGATGCTGATGCTCCTATCTTTGATGTAGCTGATTACGGTGTTGTTGGAGATCTTAATAAGATTGTTCCTGCACTTACAGAGGCTATCAAGGCAGAGCTTGCCAGCAAGTAATATATTTTGTGTTGTTTGCTATATTTTCCCTCCGGACTTATGTTCGGAGGGTTTTTCTTTATTTTCTTGTGAAAAGTAATTATATGTTGTAATATATATTAGCTAAAACTATTACTTAAGAGGTGTTTTTATGAATGAAGTAAGAACAGAGAATAAAATGGGAGTAATGTCTGAAGGTAAGCTTCTTTTCACAATGTCACTGCCAATGATTATATCTATGCTTTTTCAGGCAATGTATAATATTGTAGACAGTGTATTTGTATCGCATTACAGTTTGGACGGACTTACAGCTGTCTCTACAGCTTTTCCTATTCAGAATCTGATGATTGGTATTTTTTCAGGCCTTGGTGTAGGTATAAATGCATTTATATCCAAAGCACTTGGAGAAAAGCAGTTTGATAAGGCAAATGAAACTGCAAGGCAGGGTATTTTTTTGGAGGCAATTGGCTACGCAATATTCCTTGTAATAGGTCTTTTTTTTGCAGAAAGCTTTATGAGAAGCCAGACAGATAATGCAGATATTATTAAGTACGGCAGACAGTACCTGGAAATATGCTGCTGTGGAGCCTTTGGAATTGCTGCACAGATGACATTTGAAAGACTTCTTCAGTCCACAGGAAGGACAATGTACAGCATGATTACACAGATAACCGGTGCCGTTATTAATATTATACTAGATCCAATACTAATATTTGGATACTTTGGTATGCCTGAAATGGGTATAGCAGGTGCAGCTGTTGCAACTGTAATAGGACAGTGTATTGCCGGAATTATGGCTGTTATTTTTAATATTCGATTTAATACGGACTTAAAGATATCCTATAAAGGCTTTAAGCCCAGAATGACTGAGATAACAAGCATATTAAGTGTCGGAATCCCTTCGGTAATTATGGTATCAATTGGTTCAGTAATGACTTATCTTCTAAATAAGCTGTTATTCACATTTTCAGCTATGGCAGTTGCCATATTTGGAGTGTATTTTAAGATCCAAAGTATGGCATTTATGCCTGTATTTGGACTGAACAATGGACTTATTCCTATAATTTCATATAATTATGGTGCGAGAAAGCCGGAAAGAATGATAAAAACCTTTAAGTATGGAGTAATTGTCGCTTGCTCAATTATGATTTTCTGTCTCATAATTATGCAGCTCATTCCAGGCACAATTTTAGAAATATTTGATGCAAAGGATGATATGCTGGGCATGGGAATTCCTGCACTTAGGATTATGAGCATAGCATTTGTGTTTGCCGGATTTTCTGTTGTATGCTCCGGTGCATTCCAGGCCATGGGCAAGGGTGTTTACAGTATGATTGTTTCCTTTGCAAGACAGCTTGTGGTACTTTTACCTGCTGCGTACATACTTTCAAAAGTGTTTAACAGTGTTAATGGTGTATGGGCTGCTTTCCCTGTTGCTGAAATTGCAAGTGTAACTGTATCAGCATTATTACTTGTCAGATTGTATAAGAAAATTGTTGCTCCCTTGCGCAAGGAATATAGCGGTGAAAATAGTGGCATAAATGAGTGTTAAGTATATAATAATATAAACATACTTTCATACAGCCTACATACATGTATATTAGGAGAGAGAAAAATTATGGATGATATGATTTATCTTGATCATGCAGCAACCACAGCAGTAAGACCTGAGGTTGTTGAAGCTATGCTTCCTTACTTTACTGATAAATTTGCAAATCCGTCAGGCATATATACATTTGCATCACACAACAAAAATGAAATAAACGCTTCAAGAGACATCATAGCGGCATCCATTGGTGCAGACTCAGATGAAATATTCTTTACCGCCGGTGGATCTGAATCTGATAATTGGGCTATTAAAGCAATTGCCGATAGCTATAAAAGCAAAGGAAAACATATAATAACCTCAAGGATAGAACATCATGCTGTTCTTCACACATGTAGTTACCTTGAAAAAAACGGCTACGAGGTTAGCTATGTAGGTGTTGATGAGAAGGGTATGGTTCATGTAGACAGTATAAGAAAAGCAATAAGACCGGACACCATACTGATATCTATAATGACTGCAAACAATGAGATTGGTACAATACAGCCAATCAGGGAGATTGGACAGCTTGCCCACGAACATGATATTGTATTTCACACAGATGCGGTACAGGCTTATGGACAGATTCCTATTGATGTGGAAGATATGAATATTGACATGCTCAGTGCCAGCGGACATAAGTTTAACGGTCCAAAGGGCGTTGGCTTTTTGTACATTAGAAAATCTGTGAACATAGGAAGCTTTATCCACGGAGGAGGACAGGAGCGGGGAAGAAGAGCCGGCACTGAAAATGTTCCGGGAATCATAGGTATAGGCAAGGCTGCTGAGCTTTCTATATCAAGTCTTGATGAGAGATCGGTGAAGGAAGCCTGCCTTAGAGACTATTTCATTAACCGTATATTGCGAGAGATACCATACACCAGGTTAAATGGACATCGAATAAAAAGACTCCCAAATAATATTAATGTCAGCTTTCAGTTCGTTGAAGGGGAGTCTATTCTTATAATGCTTGACATGGCAGGAATATGTGCATCTGCAGGTTCTGCATGCATGACCGGCTCAGTGGAGCCGTCCCATGTGCTCACAGCTATAGGACTGCCTCAGGAAATAATACGTGGGTCAGTGAGATTTACTTTAGGCTATGAAAATACAAAAAAAGAAATAGATTTTGTTGTAGATAAGCTAAAGGAAATTGTTGGCAGATTGAGAGGTCTGTCACCGGTTTATCAGGATTATATCAGGAGAAATGGATGTTACAAATAAATAATAATAAAACAGTTTGTGTTGGCATGTCCGGTGGAGTAGATTCTTCCGTTGCTGCACTGCTTCTAAAGGAACAGGGATACAATGTGATAGGTGTAACCATGCAGATATGGCAGGACGAAGACCGTGATGTTGCAAGCGCTCACGGAGGCTGTTGCGGACTTTCTGCTGTAGATGATGCAAGGCGTGTAGCAGCTCAGCTTGATATACCATATTATGTCATGAATTTTAAAGAAGAATTCAAAAGGTACGTCATAGATTATTTTGTTGATGAATATAGACAGGGAAGGACACCTAATCCGTGTATAGCCTGCAACAGATATGTAAAATGGGAATCGCTTCTTGCAAGGTGTATGGCCATTGGCGGTGATTACATTGCCACAGGACATTATGCCCAAATTCTAAAGCTTCCAAACGGAAGATATACGCTTCGGGAGGCAAAGGGAATAGAGAAGGATCAGACATATGCACTGTATAATCTTACACAGGAGCAGTTAACGAGAACTCTTATGCCGGTGGGAGAGTACAGCAAGCCTGAGATAAGGAGAATTGCCGAGGCAAATGGACTGATGGTGGCACATAAGCCTGACAGCCAGGATATTTGCTTTGTACCGGATGGAGATTATGCAGGATATCTTGAGTCTGAAGCAGGGATAAATGCAGTTCCCGGTGATTTTGTCGATATACAAGGAAATGTAATTGGAAAACATAAAGGAATTATTCATTACACTATAGGCCAGAGAAAGGGCCTGGGACTTGCCATGGGACATCCTGTGTTTGTTGTTGATATTGTTCCGGAGACAAATCAGGTAGTAATTGGTGATAATGGAGATGTGTTTTCGGACCGTCTTATATGTAACAAGGTTCATTTTATGTCAATTGAGGACCTTACAGGAGAAATGCACGTGAAGGCAAAGATAAGGTATAACCATAAAGGAAGCATGTGTACCATAAGAAAGACGAAGGACGGTCTTGTTGAAGCCATATTTGATGAGCCTGTGAGAGCAGTGACAAAGGGGCAGGCTGTTGTGTTCTATGAGGATAACCATATACTTGGCGGCGGCGTTATTTGTTAATATGAGGGGCATATAATGAATAAGTTTAAAATTTTAAATACTATAAAGAACAGAGGAAAAAAGATTTTAATAACATGCGTACCTTGTATAATAATACTTTTGGTTATATTTATACTATGCTTTTACGGGTACTATGATTCCTATGATAACGAAATGATAGGATACATCGTTATATTTATGCCGTCTTTCATTTTTTTTGTTATATATTCCTATGTAGGTTTCAATTATTATGTGAATACGGAGAAGGTTGCCAGAAAAAAAGGCTACGGAAATATACTGGATATGTCTGAGGATTTTTATGGAAAAATAGAGTATAAAGACGATTATATTCGTGTTTCTCCAAAGGTAATAGCCACAGATGGATATGACATGGCATACAGGTGGGATGTATACCTTATAACCTTTCATACGGTAATGTCCTGTACATATGGACAGTATACTCCGACTAAGTTTTTCAGCCTTCATACTAGAGATAAGCGCCATGTGTTGCATGTAAATTTGAAGCCGCCATATTCAGACCAGGAATATGAAAATGTTCTGAAAACGCTCTTAAAATACTGTCCAAATGCTGTGTACGGAGAATTAGACGGAGCCGGTGGAAATCATCTGGCCCAAATGCGTAATACGGACATACATGATATTCCTAACAGCCCGTACTATATTACAAAGGATTAAACTCAGGCTTTCTGTTCTTAAAGGTGCAGTAATACTTGTATCCAAGAGATAAGAGAGCCTCCCTTGCGTAGGTTTCAAAGTCATAGCAGATTCGGTCAGGGCTATGGGCGTCAGAGCCGACAGTTATTATTTCCCCGCCCATTTCCTTGTACAGCTTAAGAATATCCATGTGAGGATGGGCATAGCTCATATTCTTATACAGGGCGCCGGTATTAATCTCAATTCCCTTGCCCTTATATATCAGGAGCTTAAAAATCTGCTCAAAAAGCTCCTTGTAGTCATTCATATCAAATATCTTTTCCCCTGAAGGGCAGTATCTTACAACATAGTCAAGATGACCGTATACATCAAAGTCATCTATAACCGAAACATTTTCAAGTATTGATTTAAAGTAATCGGCAATACCTTCCTTTTCGGTTCGACCCTCATAGTAGGAGGAATAGTATGGATCCATTCCTCTTACAAGATGTGATGAGCCTATGATAAAATCAAGCTCAGTATATTTTTTTGCAAAGTCCTTTACCTTTTCTGCAACAGACGTCATCAGCCCCTGCTCAACACCTATTCGTATATCTATAACATCCTTATATTTTTCCTTCAGCTCCTTCATGGCGGCAAGATAGCGCGGGGCGTCAAGCTGAAAATCATATCCATCAAGGCTTGCAGGGAAATCAATATCATGGTGGTCTGTAATACAAATCTTAGGAAGTCCAAGCTCTAAAGCTCTATTTATGATTGATTCAAGAGAAGCCTTTGAATCGCTGGAAAATTCTGAATGAACATGGGAATCGCATATAATCATATTATTTCCTCCAAATAAAGTTATACACATTATTATAATGGTAATAATAATGTTTACAAGCCACAATTAGATTAATTTCATATTAGTTATAGTCAAATTGTGTAAAGTCTTTTGGTGTATTTGTATATGCCATATATCAAAAAAATCATATTAAGGCTTGAAATTTCCACATAAAGAAGGTATGATTAGCTTGTGTATTTAACACGATTTATTTGCCACGCTTAACACGCGCGGTAGATTGATAAATACTTTTATTATTCAAAACTTAGGAGGAATAAAAAATGGCAGTAAAAGTAGCAATCAATGGATTTGGACGTATTGGACGTCTTGCATTCAGACAGATGTTTGACGCAGAGGGATATGAGGTAGTTGCAATCAACGACCTTACAAAGCCTTCAATGCTTGCACATCTTTTAAAGTATGACTCATCACAGGGTAAGTATCAGTACGCTGACCAGGTTTCAGCAGATGATGAGGCTGGTACCATCACAGTTTGTGGTAAGACATTAAAGATTTATGCTGAGGCAGACGCTAAGAACCTTCCATGGGGCGAGCTTGATGTAGACGTTGTACTTGAGTGTACAGGCTTCTATGTATCAAAGGCTAAGTCACAGGCTCACATTGATGCAGGTGCTAAGAAGGTAGTTATTTCAGCTCCAGCTGGAAACGATCTTCCTACAATCGTTTACTCAGTTAACGAGAAAACACTTACAAAGGATGACACAATCATCTCAGCTGCATCATGTACAACAAACTGTTTAGCTCCTATGGCTAAGGCTCTCAATGACTATGCTCCAATTCAGTCAGGTATCATGTCAACAATTCACGCTTACACAGGTGATCAGATGGTACTTGATGGACCACACAGAAAGGGCGATTTAAGAAGAGCACGTGCTGCTGCAGTTAACATCGTTCCTAACTCAACAGGTGCTGCTAAGGCTATCGGTCTTGTTATTCCAGAGCTTAATGGAAAGCTTATCGGATCAGCTCAGAGAGTTCCAGTTCCTACAGGTTCAACAACTATCCTTACAGCTGTAGTTAAGGGTACAGACGTTACTAAGGAAGGAATCAACGCTGCAATGAAGGCTGCTGCTTCAGAGTCATATGGCTACAAT
>JAGANU010000013.1 GCA_017624085.1 Coprococcus sp. | reverse complement strand
CCTGAGCCAGGATCAAACTCTCATTAAAAAGTTTGTAAATCCTATGTCAGAAATCATACTAGCTCGTATAATATCCTAACCATCTTTACTGTTTGGTTTGTTGGATCTCTCGATCCGACGTTCTTGAAATTCTTTTATGGAATTTCAGGGTTGTCATGTTGTTAATTTTTCAAGGTTCCGTATCTGTTGTCACTCTCTGTCACATAAGCTTTCAGAAAAACTTTTGTCTCACGCGACAACTTCTAAATACTATCACAAGCAAATTCAGATGTCAACATCTTTTTTATTATATTTTTCTCTATTTAAAAAGAAAAATCAATCATTATTTATGTTGTATTATTGTATTTGCCGCAGACAGCTTTAACAAGTTATCACAATGTTTTTACAATGTCAACTACTTTCTCGATTTTTGTATCTTGTATGTGAAAGCAGGGTATCTGCAATACGGCTTAATGCACAGACTGTCCGTTGAAAAAAAATATCAACGAACAGCTGTCTGAGTATTTTTATAGATACTGAAGAGCCTCATTTACATTTGACACTCCAATTAATTTCATATCGCCATATGAACCATTTTTATTTATGATGTCAAGATTGCTCTTTGGTACAAGGCACGTCTTAAATCCCATCTTATATGCCTCGTTTACACGCTGCTCTGCTCCGCTTACACCTCTCACCTCACCTGAAAGGCCGACCTCACCAAAAACCACTGTATCTGCAGGTATATCAATATTGCGGAAGCTTGATACAAGAGCAAACAAAATTCCAAGATCTGCCGAAGGATCATCAAGTCTCATACCTCCTGCAATGTTAACGTACGCATCGCAGCCTGACATAATAACGCCGCCTCTCTTTTCAAGAACAGCAAGAAGCAGATTTACTCTGTTATAATCAAGACCTACACTTGTTCTTCTCGGAATATTGAAGCTTGTCTGACACACGAGAGCCTGAATCTCAAGAAGGATTGGTCTTGTGCCTTCCATTGTACACACTACCACAGAGCCTGACGTTTCTGCCGGTCTGCCATCAAGCATAAGTCTTGACGGATCTGTCACCTCTGAAAGTCCGTCTCCTCTCATCTCAAACACACCTATTTCATTTGTTGAGCCAAATCTGTTCTTAACAGCACGAAGCACTCTGAAGCCGGCATTCTTCTCCCCTTCAAAGTATAAAACAGTATCCACCATATGCTCCAGAGTTCTTGGCCCTGCCACAGCTCCTTCCTTTGTAACATGACCAACGATAAATATAGCTATTCCCAGCTGCTTGGCTGTTATCATAAGTCTGGATGTAACCTCCTTGACCTGGGACACACTTCCAGGTGCTGATTCTATACCTTCCGTAACTATAGTCTGAATTGAATCGATTATTATTATTTTGGGGAGATCCTTCTGTACATAGTCAAGAGCGTCCTCAAGACTGTTTGTACAGAGAAGAAGCATATCCTTTGTAAAGCTTCCTATTCTCTCAGCTCTCATCTTAATCTGTGAAAGGGACTCCTCACCTGAAACATAAAGTATCTTTTGTCCCTCCTCAGCCATATTCCTACACATCTGAAGAAGAAGGGTTGACTTTCCGATTCCCGGATCTCCACCTACAAGAACCAGGGAGCCGCTTACAACTCCTCCACCTAAAACCCTGTTAAGTTCACCGATTCCTGTGGAAGTACGAATCTCATCTGAGGTTTTTACCTCCAAAATACTTGTAGGCGTCACAGTCATCCGTCCTTTCTGATGACTTCTGGCGCCTACAGTAACTTTTTCCTCGCAAAATGAGTTCCATGCCTTACATCCGGGGCACTGGCCCATCCACTTGGAGGATTCGAATCCACATTCACGGCAAAAAAACACCTGTTTTTCTTTTGCCATAAACACTCCTTATTAAGCAATTACTTTTTTCACAGCTGTAAATAACCAAAATCAACCATCTGTTAGTCTACAGCCTTCTTTATTTCAACCTTTACTGCTCTTCCCGGCTCAAGGTCAACGCTAATATTGATCTTTCCACCAAGGTTCGTCTTGTTCTTTCCTACATAAATATCATCTACATGTACCTTGTACTCAGTCTCAGGGTCCAGCTCAAGAGTGATAGAGGATGTCTCAACGCCCTCAACAACAAATGATACATTGTCCTCATCTGATACAAAAGCATGAACTGCTGTTCCAGGAACAGATTCATACACAAACATACCATTCTTCTCAAGCTTTGTAATCTCATTGAAGGTCTTAATCTTGTAAATGTCCCCTAAAAACTCAAAACCATCTTTTTTTGTCTTTGTTCCCAATTCATAATTTCCAAACTCCAGCGCATCCCCCTGTGCGTTTATCAATTCGTTTACTACTGCCACTTTTTTATCCTCCTGCTAATTTATATCTTAATACAAAACAAAATCATCAAATGTATTAAAAATGCTGTGTATTCATTATACTGTAACCCACAATTTTTTTCTACACATTTATACGATTTCACCAAATTTTCATTAAGACATACTCTACTTATTGTTTCTACTATTTTTTACGGAAAATGTTATCTTCTCAGACTCTTTATCCTCACATTTTTTTACAGATACATTTACCAGGTCACCTCTTGATATTTCTCCTCTGATAACAGCCTCAGCAAGCTCATCCTCAACGTAGGTCTGAATAGCCCTCTTTAGAGGTCTTGCTCCGTATTTCTTATCATAACCCTTTTGGAAGATAAACTGCTTCACCCTGTCGTTAAATTTCAATGAAATATCCATCTGATTAAACACTCTTTTCGAAAGCTCCGCCAGAAGAAGAGAAACTATATCCTTTATATTGCTCTCCGTCAACGCCCTGAACACGATAATATCATCAATTCGATTCAAAAACTCCGGCTTAAAGTTTTTCTTCAGCTCATCCATGACATTATTTTTCATGTTCTCATGCTCTTTTTCTTCATCCTTTACAGTTACAAATCCCAGCTGCTTTGGATCTATGATTCTCTCCGCCCCGGTGTTAGAGGTCATTATAATAATGGTATTTTTGAAACTAACCTTTCGTCCCTTTGAATCTGTCACATGACCATCATCAAGTATCTGAAGAAGCACATTGAACACATCCACATGAGCCTTTTCAATCTCATCAAACAGTATTACTGAATATGGATTTGTTCTTACCTTATCACAGAGCTGACCGCCCTCATCATAGCCTATATAACCCGGAGGTGAACCTATAAGCTTCGACACACTGTGCTTTTCCATAAACTCCGACATATCTACTCTTATGAGTGAATCCTCATTGCCAAAAAGCACCTCCGAAAGTGCCTTTGAAAGCTCTGTCTTACCAACACCTGTAGGGCCAAGAAACAGAAATGAACCCATAGGTCTTTTTGGATCTTTCAGTCCTACTCTGCTCCTCTTTATTGCACGGGCAACTGCAGAGACTGCCTCCTCCTGTCCAACAACTCTCTTATGAAGCTCATCCCCAAGCTTCTCAAGCTTCTTTGATTCTTTTTCAGTAAGCTTATTTACAGGAATCTTCGTCCATACTGAAACCACATCTGCGATATCATTTTCCGTGACAACAGCCATGTTTGATGTCTTTGCTTTTTTCGCAAGCTTTTTCGCCAGTTCATCCTTACTCTTTTTTAACTGTGATGCCTGCTCCATATCGCCGTCAATTATAGCCTCCTCAAGCAAAACGCCAAGCTGCTCTATTTCCTGTTGTATTTCTATATGCTTTACATTTTTCCTCTGATTTTCTGAAAGCCCAAGCTTTCTTCTTGAGCACGCTTCATCCATAAGATCTATGGCCTTATCCGGAAGATTTCTATCTGTAATATATCTTGATGACAGCTCCACACATGCTTTGACAGCCTCATCACTGATAGTCAGATCATGAAACTCCTCATAACAGTGCTTCAGTCCATTTAATATATCAATTGATTCAGCCTTTGTAGGCTCTTCAACATTGACAGGCTGGAATCTTCGCTCCAAAGCTGCATCCTTTTCAATATACTTTCTATATTCACTTATTGTAGTAGCTCCTATAAGCTGTATCTCACCTCTTGACAATGCCGGTTTTAATATATTTGCCGCATCAAGAGCTCCCTCTGCTCCTCCCGCTCCAATAATGGTATGAATCTCATCCAAAAAAAGAATAATATTTCCTTCGTTAATGACTTCATATATTATTCTCTTAATTCTTTCTTCAAACTCACCTCTATACTTGGAGCCTGCAACCATACCTGAAAGATCAAGAGACACTATTCTTTTTCCTTTAAGAGTGTCAGGAACCTCATCATTTGCTATAAGGTACGCGATTCCCTCTACTATAGCTGTTTTTCCTACACCCGGTTCCCCAACCATACAAGGATTGTTCTTCACTCTCCTGTTCAGTATCTGCAGGGTTCTTGCAATCTCATCTTTTCTTCCAATCAGAGGATCTATTTCCCCCTGTCTGGCCATCCTTGTAAGATCCGTTGAAAACTGATCCAGGTACGGCGTTGAAGATTTGTCCCTGTAGAACGACTTCATGAAATCTGAATAATCTCTCTTTGCCACATCGTCATTAACGCCACAGGCAGCCAGCACATCCAGGTAGACCTTTTTCATATCAATCCAAAGATCATTCATAATACTTACAGCCATACAGTCCTGCTTTTTTAGCAGTGCCAGAAGAATGTGCTCAGTACCGACATCTGCGCTATCAAGTCTAAGTGCCTCATACTGTGCATTTTCAAGTATGGTTTTAGCTGTCTGAGTATACTTGTCCTTTTGTCTTGTCACAGTATTATTCGAATCAATATAATCCTTTATATAATCATAAATCTTACGGTACTCAAGCTCATTTGTCTGAAGTATTATACCTGCCGTACAGTAATCTGCAGCTACCATTGCCATAAGCAAATGCTCACTGCCCACATAATTATGTCTGAACTTTTTTGCAAGCTTTTCCGCGTCTAATAATAACTTCTCTGCGTCCTTGCTATACGGTAACATCATATAATAAATCCACCCCAAATCTAAAAAATTGTAACGATACACAAAGGAGGTTTTGAAATCACATTATCCAAAACCTCCTTTGGTAAATAAATAATCAATAGCTGTACTTATTACTGTTCATCTATCGCTTTGCCTATATCGTGTCTCATATATTTGTTTTCAAATGAGATCCACTCTGTTGCAGCATACGCATTGGCACGAGCCTTAAATAAGTCATCACCCTTTGCCGTAACTCCAAGCACCCTTCCACCATTTGTCACAATCTTATCACCATCAAGCTTCGTTCCGGCATGGAATACATAATATCCATCCTTATCGGCAAATGTTTCAAGACCGCTGATTGGAAAGCCCTTCTCATATGAAACAGGATATCCGTCTGATGCAAGAACAACACATACTGCTGCGTTATCCTCAAATTCAAGGTCAATCCTGTCAAGAGTTCCGTCAATACAAGCCTCCATAACATCAATAATGTCATTTTTCATACGTGGAAGAACTACCTGAGCCTCAGGGTCACCAAACCTTGCATTGTACTCAAGCACCTTTACTCCATCCGGAGTCATCATAAGTCCACAGAAAAGAACTCCCTTGAACGCTCTTCCTTCAGCCTTCATGGCAGCCATTGTAGGCTTGTATATATGTTCCATACAGTATGCATCAATGTCAGCTGTATAAAACGGGCTAGGTGAGAAGGTACCCATACCGCCTGTATTAAGTCCCTGATCTCCATCCTTTGCTCTCTTGTGATCCTGAGCTGATGTCATAGGCTTTATTGTTGTTCCATCACAGAAGCAAAGCACTGAAACCTCGCGGCCTGTCATAAACTCCTCAATAACCATTGTGTTACCTGCTGATCCGAAATGCTTGTCAAGCATAATCTCCTTTACACCGGCCTTTGCTTCCTCAAGATTATTGCATATTAGTACTCCCTTACCAAGAGCAAGTCCGTCAGCCTTAAGAACTATAGGGAACTTGGATGTCTCAAGATAGCTGAGGGCAGCATCAGCGTCTGTAAAGTTCTCATATGAAGCTGTTGGAATATTGTACTTCTTCATCAGATCCTTTGAAAATGCCTTTGAACCCTCAATGATTGCGGCATTACCGCGTGGTCCAAATGCACGAATTCCTGCCGCCTCAAATGCATCGACCGCCCCGGCAACAAGAGGATCATCCGGTGCCACAACAACGAGATCTACAGTTTTTTCCTTTGCAAAGGAAACAAGTAAATCAAAATCCATAACTCCTATATCTACGCACTCCGCAAGTGCAGCAATTCCTGCATTACCGGGCGCGCAGTAAATCTTAGATACTTTTTTGCTTTTTGCTATACTTGTAACAATGGCATGCTCTCTGCCGCCGCTACCAACTACCATTACCTTCATGGATTATCCTCCTGATATATTGTATTATTCTTCAACTACTGCAATATTGTCCACTACCTTAACCTTGCCATGGGCAATCTTATCGATTACCGCAGGAAGAAGCTTCCACTCTGCCTGCTCCATAACTCTCTGCTGAAGAACCTTTGGTGTATCACCATTTTCTACACAAACTGCCTTCTGCATGATAATAGGCCCTGTATCAGTTCCCTTGTCAACAAAATGAACTGTAGCTCCAACCACCTTTACTCCCCGGGCAAGAGCAGCCTCATGAACCTTTAGTCCATAGTAGCCTGTACCACAAAATGATGGAATAAGTGACGGATGAATATTTATAATTCTGTTAGGAAATGCATCTATTACGATCTCAGGTATCACTACCAGATATCCTGCAAGCACGATCAAATCAACATTAAGCTCCTGCAGCTTTCCAAGGAGAGCAACATTAAAGCTTTCTCTGTCCTTGTAGTCCTTTGGGCTCACAACCATTCCTGTTATGCCGGCCATTGCTGCGCGCTCAAGGGCAAATGCATTCTTGTTATTGCTTATTACAGCTGTAATCTCTGTATCAGTTATTACCTTACTGTCAATTGCATCAATGATGGCCTGAAGGTTTGTTCCGCCACCTGATACAAGCACTGCTATCTTTAGCATACGTCTACTCCCTTTTCACCATCAACTACTGTTCCAAGTACAAATGCCTTATCTCCGGCAGCTTCGATTGCAGCAATAGTCTTGTCTGCATCTGCAGGATCAATAGCAAGACACATACCAACACCCATGTTGTAGGTATTGTACATCATATGCTCATCAATATCTCCTTCCTTTGCAAGAAGCTTAAATATTGCAGGAACCTCGTATGAAGCCTTATTTACCTGAGCACGCACTCCATCCGGAAGCATTCTAGGAATATTCTCATAGAAACCACCTCCGGTAATATGGCTGCAGCCCTTCACTGTTATTCCTGCATCCTTAACGGACTTAAGTGCCTTTACATATATTCTTGTTGGCTCAATAAGTGCCTCTCCAAGTGTCTTGCCTAATTCATCATAATATGTATCAAGAGATTCCTTTGTCATCTTAAACACCTTACGGACAAGCGAAAATCCATTGCTGTGTACTCCGCTTGAAGCAATACCGATAAGTGTATCTCCAGCTTTAATATTCTCTCCTGTGATTAACTCCTTCTTCTCAACAACACCTACTGCAAATCCAGCAATATCATACTCATTCTCAGGCATAAGTCCCGGATGCTCTGCTGTCTCACCGCCGACAAGTGCCGCACCTGACTGATTACAGCCCTCTGCCACGCCGCTTACTATCGTTGCTATCTTCTCAGGATAATTCTTTCCGCATGCTATATAGTCAAGGAAGAAAAGTGGCTCACCACCTGAACATGCTATATCATTTACACACATTGCAACAGCATCAATACCGATTGTATCATGCTTGTCCATGATATATGCAAGCTGCACCTTTGTACCACAACCGTCAGTTCCTGAAAGTAAAACTGGCTCTTCCATCTCTTTTATCTTTGCAAGGCTAAATGCACCTGCAAATCCACCGATTCCGCCAAGCACCTCAGGTCTCATTGTTGTTTTGATATGCTTTTTCATAAGCTCCACTGACTTGTATCCAGCTTCAATATCAACTCCGGCATTCTTGTAATCCAATTTCTTGTCCTCCTGTTATCTGTTTTGTAAAAGAGTTCTGTGTCATGTAAACACTCCCATAAATTATAGTTTAATTCATTTGCTTTGTAAAGAATGAGATTAAAGTCAAAATGTTCATTATTATTTGAAAAAAGAACCATGTTATGGTAAGATTTGTGTATTAATATAGTTTGATCGAGACAGCGACATAAAGGCCTTATCAGATACTGTAAAAGGAGCATATATATGACCAACAACAGACTTAACATCGGAATATTTACATGCCATATTGATAACGATTATGCAAAGGAGTTATGCAAAGGAGCTGAATATGCTGCTAAGGAGCTGGACATTAATCTTATTGTCTTTCCCGGGATGTTTCTTAATGCATCCTTTTACGACCCTGCTAATCAGATGTACGATTACCAGTATAACTCTATATTTTACTATGCAAATCCGGAATGTCTTGACGCTCTGATTATTTCCGCAGCATCTATACAGTCATTTTTATCTGAAAAGGATCTCTCCACATTCCTATCCCATTTTGATGGAATTCCTATACTCACCATTGAAGAGGAAATTATGGGATACCCATGCATTAAGACTGATAACACAAGAGGAATGAGACAGCTGATGGAGCATCTTGTAAAAGAGCATGACAGAAAACATATATGCTTTGTTGCCGGCAAGGAGGATAATCCGGAAAGCAACCAAAGGCTTTCCATATACAGAAAGGTTCTTGCCGAAAATGGACTACCATTTAATAATTCAATGATAGTACATGGCGATTTTTCTGAGCACTGCAAGCAGGAGGTTTCCAGGCTTATTGACAACAATCCGGATGTTGATGCCATTGTATTTGGTAATGATCAGATGGCTATAGGAAGCTATGATGTAATAAAGGCAAGAGGCTTTAAGATTGGGGATAATTTATCCGTAACAGGCTTTGATGACTCTCCATCATCAGTCAGCCTCGACCCTCCTCTCACCACTGTAAACGCAAATGCAAGTGAGCTCGGCTACAGGGCAGTACACGCCAGTGCAAGGCTTGCAAGATCTGAATCGGTATCCTCTGAATCACTTGAGCCACAGTTCATCAGAAGGAATTCCTGCTGTTGCGGGCTGTGTACAAAGGAGGATATATCAAATATCTACGCCATCCTAAAGAGCCATTCTATATCTGCCATTATAGAGATAATAGACAGCCTTCTGTTTGCAGATATTGAGAATTCATTTTTTTCACGCAGTGTTATTGATGCATTTAATCCAATATTTGCTGATATCATTACATATCTCAGAGATGATAAACAAATGATTATAAGCCAGGATATGATAATTGACGAGATAAAGGAGATATTAAGCTCAAATATTGTAACCTTCTATCCTATCCAGAAGGCCGCATACATGTTCAGAAAGCTATCCTCTATTATTTTGGGCTGTAATGTGCCACAGGAAATCAGCATCAGGTTCAATCAGCTTAATGCCAATATTATGAACACCATATCTCTGTTTATATCCAATCAGCTTTATGACAGGATGAGAAAAAATCAGATGACCAGCTGGTCCTCTGTATATATCACGAGAGATACCTTAACATACGGCAATGATCCGGAAAAAACATATATGTCAATACTCTCTAAGCTTTCTGAGCTTGAATATGAAGGTGCATATATCTACACCTACGATGACAGTATAAAACTCAATGACAATGGCAGCTGGACTGTACCAAAATCTCTGTTTCTACAGGCATACTACAACAAGGTAAACAAGAATGTTCTATTCGGAGAAACAAGAAGACTACCGGCTGAAGAAATATTTGACAACGAATATACATACTATGATAAAAGATTTACCTCTATTATTGTGCCTATATTCACAAATGAGGATCATCATGGTTTATTCATATGTAACACGGATGTTAATAATTTTGGAAGTATATACTCAACAAGCCTTCAGCTTGGAGCATCACTGAAGTACATGTCCCTATTAAGGGAGCAGAACATAACCCAGGAACAGCTTAAGATGTCATTAAATGAGATTCACGAAAAGAATGAGCTGTTAAATCATCTGTCAACCTCAGACGAGCTTACCGGAATTTATAACAGAAGAGGTTTTATGGAGAGAGTAGAATTCTACATTAATATTCCGTCTAATCTTGGTAAACACGCTTTTCTTCTCTTTGCTGACATGGATTCCCTCAAGGTTGTCAACGACAGGTTCGGGCATAAGGATGGTGATTTCGCACTTAGAAATATTGCAAACATTCTATCTCAAAGCTTTGGTTCAAACGGGGTTATTGGTCGAATCGGAGGAGACGAATTTGTCTGCTTTGACATTGTGGATTCTCCGGATTATATCTCCCAGGTTCAGCAAAGAATTAAGGATTACTCTGCAGAGCTGAATAGCACCTGCGGCAAACCATATTTCATTGAGATGAGTGTGGGAATTAACGAATTTATCTGTAATGGAGAACAAAAAATAGAGGATCTCCTGTCTCAGGCCGATACGGCACTGTACGCTAATAAGCGCTACAAGAGAGCCTCTATCTTGAAATAATACTATCAATATATTGCTACTTATCAAACGGCTTATTCAGTTCTTCCGTTCCGGGCAGAACGAATCGGCCGTTTTTAATTATCGCAACCTCTGTGCCATCAGGGTGAACTGAATATATTCCACCTATTTCATCGTATGGTATTGTAATATCTGTATGGCAGTTGAAGTACGCCTTAGCTATGTCTGTCTTTCTCAGTATTGAGCACTCATTATCCTTTGCCACGATCTCTTTTCCGTCAGGATTGTATAGTCTGTTTTCCTCACTCCAGCTATAGCATGTATCGCCAACTGCAAAGTGCGGTCCCATCTTCTCCACTATAAGAATAGGCAGTTTATAGACTATATCATATTTTCTTGCAATCACGTAGGCTGTCGTATTTGTTCCGATTGCAAACTCTCCAATCGGAAGAGTTTCCCTTCCCCCTAGGAGATTATCCCAGATAAACTTCTTGTTCTCGGCAGGGTCATCATAGTTGCTGCAATCATAATCGGATATCATGCCATCCTCAAATGTTATCTTAAGGTTCACATATTTAAGGTCGTCCAAATAAACCTCACTGACATTTAACACACCCTTTGTACCGGTCAGCTTAGGAGATGTAAATACCTCTCCCACCGGAATGTTTACATCTGCAACACAGTTCTCAAAGTTTGTCTCTTTATCCGGATCAGTCATTTGGTGCATCATAACTGTAATATCCGTTATGTTATCCCCCTGTCCGACAACACGAACACTCTGCGCTTTGTCAAGCTCATCAATTATGCACTGATGAAGACCTCTGTACACATTGTTGTCGAGTGTATTTATCTTAACCGTCTCGCCAAATATCCGCTCAAAATCTCCAATCTCAGGAATTGGATAAGCTATTATTGTAAAGCTTGTCTTTTCTCTCTCAATATAATCGTTTATAACAGCTGCACTGCTTGTCTGGTATTCAATCTGCATCTTCTGCTGTCTGCTGTCAAGCTCAGGGCAAAGCTCACTCCTTACAGGTTCAAATGGTGTTTCACCGAATACCTCTATCACTGCCGGACCTGCATATACATGTGCATCGTGACTTAAGCTCTTGTAGGTCTGTCTGACTATTTCAAGCTTTCTTTCCATGAGCTTTCTATCCATAAAGAGAGCTTCGTCCATTCTGTGGTCATACTCAAGCTGTTTATTTGGAACAGAGGAAGAATACCCTACCCTGCCAATAAGTCTTCTGTTTATTCTGCCTACTGAATATCTGTAGCATATAGGGGTAAGTCCCATCTCCTTAAACTGCATAATAGCAGCCCGCACCATTCTCTCCTGCCCAACAAAATATCTTATATTAACAGTCTTTTTTACTGACAGGTCTATTCTTGCAGCTTCAAAGCCAAGTCTATAGCCCTCTGTAAATGTTTTTGCCATAGACCATATCTCTTCCTCGGAAAGAGATGCAAGATATTTGGAGGTCTGAATTTCATTATCTCCGATATACTCGCCGTAGCTGTACAGGTATGAAGTGTCCGTCAAATCACTGTTCATGATAATATCCACAGCAAATGAAAGAGTAGGATCAAGCTGCTCCCTTATCCTGTAGGATACAAAATATTCTGCATAATCATGTTCAAAATAATATATAACGGATTGAAGCTCTTTCACACAAACATTTTCCTGAAACATGAAATATACCTGTACAAACAGCTCAGCAAGCAAAGTTATGTCAACTATTCGTCCCTCAAAAACATATACCGTCATTCCCCTTATTTCATTGTATAAAAAGCAAAGTATCTGGGAAAGCTGTTTTATTTCCGCTTCATCCCGGCTTTTATCTGCAAGAAACTTTTCATAAATATATCTGTAATTCGCGTAGCTCTTGTCATAGCCGTCACCTATAATATCAGCGTACATGTTTTTGTTGATATCAGAAAGTGTGCCAAGAGTTTGTTCTCCTAATTTGTCGTTTCTTACAATATCAAGCACCTGTCCCATGTAAGATATAAAGCCTGCTACAGAAACAAAATAATCTCTGTATGGTGCCTTAACGACGGTCTCCTCACCTATCTGTCTTATTCTATCAATAATAAGCTCATATCTTTCTTCTATATCTTCAAACTCTTCCACGAGATTTTTATAATAATTCATCCAATATCCTCTCTTCTATAAGCCCATAAGCAAAAATATTAATGTGGCAAACAGCACACACACATTTAGCACTATAGCCATCTTCTTAGGTGTAATACCACCCATATCCGCCCGGTACCCTATTATAGAAAATACCATTCCGGTAAATGCCATAATAAGAGCACTAACCATAAGAACTCCATATACTCGTTGGACTTTTCCCTGGGTAATTATTGATTTTATTATTGAAATAATAACAAATATACCGCTAAATCCTCCAAGGAAATAACCGATTATTGTATCCTTCGGCATTCCAGGTGCCGAAACACTAAATTCCTTACTTCTCTGCATGATATCTCCTATAAAGCACTGACATTATATAGTAAATCAGATAGCCTGTAACTCCGCCAAATGTATTTAGTATAATATCATCAACATCAAATACACCAAGCTTTGTAATATACTGAACGATCTCTATTGCTAAGGTGAATACAAATGAATATATTGTGGCCTGCAACAATGTTGTTCTTTTGTTTCTCGCCCATCTTATCAGCATGCCAAAAGGAACAAAGGCAATTATATTGCCATATATATTAAGAAATACGCTCTGTCCATCAAGCTGGTCACCGTATTTTATAAAACGTAGTATCTCCTGAAACGGACGAAGATTATATCTTCTTTCGTTATATCCGCTGCCTCTGCCAAACATATCGCTAAATATCAGAAAGTATACTATTAAAATAATATATACAATAAATAGGGCAAAACATATTATTCTAAGCTTTTTTTTATCAATTATCAGATTCACATTTCACGCCTCACTAAGCCTTTCGTCTTCCCCTCATATCCATAAGCTGGTCAAGAAGCCTGTCCGCGCAATCTGCCTTGGACATCATTGGGAGCTCCTTAACGCTATCACTTGAAATTAATGTTAAAACATTTGTATCTACTCCAAAGCCAGCCCCTGAAACATTTAAGTTATTGGCCGCAATAAGATCTATTTTCTTTGAAGCAATCTTCTTTTTGGAGTTTTCTATCAAATCCCTGGTCTCCATTGAAAAACCACAGATTATCTGACCAGCCAGCCCCTTTTCGATTCTGCGCTCTCCAAGCGCGCCCAATATATCCCTGGTTCTTGTAAGCTCAATACTCATCTCACCGTCAGACTTCTTAATCTTGTGTTCTGCCACCTCTTTCGGTCTGTAATCAGCAACAGCGGCAGCCTTAATGATTATATCCTGACAATCGCTGACCTTCAGAACCTCCTCATACATATCCTGGGCTGAGGTAATGTCAACCACCTTGACAAATCTTGGTGGTTCAATCTCTACCTGTCCTGTAACAAGGGTTACTTCAGCGCCTCTAAGCATAGCCTGCTTTGCAATGGCATACCCCATCTTACCGGTAGAATGGTTTGTAATGTACCTGACAGGATCAATCGACTCCCTGGTCGGACCGGCAGTTACAAGAAGCTTTACTCCTTCCATATCCCTCCTTGTATGAGCCGCCCTGACAATATAATCAAACAGCACTGCCACGTCAGGAAGCTTTCCCTTTCCGGTATCACCGCAGGCAAGATAACCTGTAGCAGACTCTACTATTTCATATCCGTAGGACATAAGCTTTTTTATATTATCCTGAACGATTGGATTTTCAAGCATTCCCGTATTCATAGCAGGGGCTATAATTTTTGGACATTTTGCCGGCATAATTGTTGTGCTTAGCATATCGTCGGCAATACCCGATGCAATCTTGCCAATAATGTTGGCTGATGCAGGGGCCACCATAAATACATCTGCCCTCTTTGCCAAAGCAACATGCTCTACATTAAACTGAAAGTTTCTGTCAAATGTATCAACCAGGCATTTGTTGCCGGTAAGCGTTTCAAATGTAATTGGATTTATGAAATTTGTGGCATTTTTTGTCATTATTACATTGACATCCGCATGCTGCTTTACAAGCATACTGGCAAGGTCTGCAATCTTGTATGCTGCTATGCTGCCTGTCACACCGAGAACAATGGTCTTTCCTGCTAACATATATTTACGCTTATCCTTTCCGTATTATGCCAAATCATTAACAATAAAGTTATCAATAAGTCTTGCCTTGCCAAACTTTACTGCCATTGCGCAGAGAACATTTCCCTTTGCAATATCGATAGACTCCATTGTATCCATATTTACCATCTCAACATAATCTATTGCTGCAAGAGGCTCTGACGCAATAAGCTTTTTCATGGCTCCTACAATTTTTTCTGCACATCTCTCACCATCCTCAATCATGCTCTGTCCAAGCTTTACTGCCTTACTAAGTACAACGGCAGCCTTTCTTTCCTCCGATGTAAGATAAATATTCCTGGAGCTTTTTGCAAGGCCATCCTCCTCCCTTATAATCGGGCATCCAATAATCTCAATATCAAAATTAAGATCCTTAACCATGCGCATGATTATGGCAAGCTGCTGTGCATCCTTCTGTCCAAAATACGCTCTGTCAGGTGTTACAATGTTAAACAGCTTTCCAACAACCGTGCAAACTCCCTTAAAGTGAATCGGTCTTGTAAGTCCGCAAAGAGCATTTGGAAGGCCTGTCATATTGATAAATGAAACAAAGCCATCTGAATACATCTCTGAAGGCTCCGGATTAAATATTATGTCAGCGCCTGTAGCTTCGCAAAGTCTTGCATCTGCCTCAAGATCCCTCGGATAGCTTTCAAGATCCTCGTTTGGTCCAAACTGAATAGGGTTGACAAATACACTTACAACTGTTCTGTCATTCTGCTCTACCGACTTTTTGATAAGGCTCTGATGACCCTCATGAAGGTAACCCATAGTTGGTACAAGTCCAACCTCCAGTCCCTGCTTTTTCCACTCTTTTACCTGTGCTCTAACTTCTGCTATCGTCTTTAAAATTACCATTTTTTCTCTCCATTTTCCTTTATGTGAAATAGCTTTCTGTGTACACCAAAATTCTTTAGTAAAGCTTCTCAATTATTTCGTCGTCAATCTTATATGTGTGCTCCGATGCCGGAAATGTTCCATCATTAATCTCAGAAATATACTCCTTTACAGCCTCTCTCATGCACTGTCCCACATTTGCAAACTGCTTTACAAATTTAGGAACAAAGTCTGAGTACATTCCAAACATATCCTGATTGACAAGAACCTGTCCGTCGCAGTATTTTCCCGCACCAATTCCTATTGTTGGTATGCCTATTGACTCCGTCACAAGCTTTGCAAGCTTCTCCGGTACACACTCAAGCACAAGCATGTACGCCCCCGCTTCTTCAACTGCCTTTGCATCCAGCATAAGCTTTTTTGCCGCTTCCTCTGTACGACCCTGAACCTTATATCCTCCAAATGTGTTTATCGACTGAGGAGTAAGGCCAAGGTGTGCGCATACAGGAATACCTGCATTTACAATAGCTTTGATCTGAGGACATACCTCCTGTCCGCCTTCAAGCTTTACAGCACCTGCACGGCCCTCCTTCATAAGTCTTCCTGCATTTACAACAGCATCATATACTCCTGTCTGATAAGACATAAACGGCATATCTGTAACAACAAGAGCATTTTTTGCGCCTCTGGCCACAGCCCGGCTGTGATGAATCATATCATCAACAGTAACCGAAATCGTGTCCTCATACCCTAAAATAGTGTTGCCAAGTGAATCACCAACAAGAATTGTGTTTACACCACTCTCATCGAGGATCTTTGCCATTGTGTAATCATATGCAGTGATCATGGATATTTTCTGTCCTGATCCCTTCATCTGCATGAGTGTCGTAGTTGTGTTCTTCATAACTCTAATTCTCCTATTTCCTTTAGCATTTGCGACAAATCCGAATAATCCCTGTCCTTATGCTTCTCCCGGGCAACCTTAACAAGACTCTCCGAAACTGTTATATAGACTGCAAGCTCGTCACCGGTAAGCACTGAAAGATGCTTTTTTATTGTTTCCAAATCACATCTTTCTACCGGACCTGTAAGGCCTTCAACCGGGCCTTTTTCTGCTACAGAGGTGGCATTTCCCTTAAACAAAGGCACAAGAGCCCTTCTTGCTGACTCTTCATCAAAGCCACATTCCATAAGCAGCCTGCTTGAAAGAGCCAGCATTCCTGTGACAAAATTGCTGGCAAACACTGCTGCCGCATGATATTTCACCTTATCCTGTCCTGCTATCTGTAAGCAGTCACAGCCGAGGGATTGTATCACGCTGCAGATGGCCTTTGCATATTTTTCATGCCCCTCTACCGTAAAAAAAGCATTATCCAGTTCTTTATAGGATTCGTACTTTGAACTTATTGCATACATAGGATGAATCGAATAACCAAAGGCACCTGCCTCTGATATACCTGAGAAAATATCTGACGTCATAGCACCACTGGCATGACAAATAAGCTTTCCCTTTATATCAAGGAAACGCAGCTTTTCCCACACCTTCCCGATCTGCATATCAGGAACCGTAAGGAATATCACATCACTATCCTTACACAGCTTTTGTAGATCATCGTATACACAGGTATCGGTAAATTTTGCTGCAAGGCAGGCGCTCTCTACATGTGCGCTATAGTATCCACTTACATTCAATATATCCTTATTTGTACCCAAAGGTATCTTTGTACCTTTGTCTGCAATATATTTTCCAAATGTAAATCCAACCTTGCCGGCTCCTATAAATCCAATCCTCATACAAATCACCTGCTTTTATCTGTGAATATATCAGTGATTCCCATAAGGGATCAATCAGGTACAGTTTCTTTCGAATACCATCCATGAGACATACTAACATTTCACCTAATAAATGTAAATAACGTGGTCCTGAAGTTTATACTATTTTAAAAACTTCCTTATCTATTATCGAAACTTCTCAATAACCTCTTCATTGGCCTTCATGGCTGCCTTTTCCATCTCCACTCTCTCAGCTTTAAGCTTGCTCCTCACTGCTTCATTATTTACACCGATAATCTGAAGAGCAAGGTACGCTGCATTCTTACTTCCGTTTATTGCAACTGTTGCAACCGGAATTCCGGATGGCATTTGAACAATTGAGAGAAGTGCATCCATGCCATCAAGTGTTGCTCCAGAAATCGGTACGCCAATTACAGGAATAACTGTCTGAGACGCCACTACGCCCGGAAGAGCTGCTGCCATTCCGGCTGCAGCAATGATAACCTCCGTTCCATTGTTATTTGCCTCTTCAATAAATTCTGAAAGACCTGCATGTGCTCTATGTGCAGAAAGACATCTTACGTCAACTGCAACTCCATAATCCTTAAGAATATTCACCGCCGGCTCTACCTTTGCAAGATCACTTGTGGATCCCATAATAATTGCTACTCTCATGTTTTTTTATCCTCTTTTCTTATATACTTTATTTTTTTGCGCAGAAGCGCATTTTTATTTTGTTTACCTACAAAGCCACATATAATGTATGCTGCTTCTTTGTATCCGGCCTTTCTTATACACTGTTCAGATATTGATCTATCATTTCGCTTGAAGTCTGATAATCCCCGGATTCTACAAACTCCTTAAGGGCAGCCAAAAATTCCATATCAATATCTCCGTAGGAATATCTGTCGATATCAGAAATCAAGCTAATAACCGGCGCCTTATCCCCGGCCCGCAGGAAGGCTCTCAGCTCCTTCAGCTTACTTCTGTTTATGCTATCCCTCTGTTCCTTTTCCAAAGGCTTATCCGAATGACCAATCTTTGCCATATAAAGATCAATCTGCTTGAAGAAATCATTCATCAAGGCCACAAAATCTCTTGTATTTTCTCTGGCATACTGCTGGTTTCCAATATTAATTGCCGACTCAAGGTTAGCAGCCTTACGCTCTATACCATAAGCACCAATATTTGCACTGCTGCTCTTTATATCATGGATTATGTTCTTGTATCTTCTAACATCATCATCAATATATGTCTTTAACAGCTGCACCTCTGACTGGTATTCCTCCCTATAATTCCTGATAAATGTATTAAAGGTTCCGAAATTACCACCCATAGCCTTTACAGCGTCCTCAACAGCCACAAATCTCCTAAGCAGCACCGCATCTTCCATATAATTTTCATCATCCGGCTGTGTAATTGCATTATTCTTCTCAAGTGTTTTTTCTGAGCTTACATATGTTCTCAGCATAGCCTCCGCCTGATCAAGCTCTATTGGCTTTACTATTATATCATTAAAGCCGGCAGTCAGAATCTCATCCCTTGATGTTTCAATAGTATTTGCAGATAAAGCAATTATAGGAAGCTTCTTGTACTCTTCTCCATCAAAATTTCTTATCTCCCTTACTGTGTCAAGACCATCCATCACAGGCATAACAGTGTCAATAAATACCATATCATAGCTTGCTGCCATAACCTTATCTAAAGCGTCAAAGCCTGATGATGCCACATCGCAGGTTAGATCGTAGGTATCAAATATCGTCTTTTCTACCTGAAGACTTATCTCAGAATCATCTACAACAAGTATTCTTACATCCGGCAGCCAGAGATGCGAGTTCGCATTTCTTCTTGCTATTTCCTTTTTGCGACGCTCATTGTAATTTACATAGCTGTAATCGAAAACAGATTGTCTTATGCTAAAGCTGATGCTTGTTCCGGCTCCATATATGCTCTCAACCTTTACAGATCCATCCAGCATACGGATAAGCTCTCTAGCAATAGCCAGTCCAAGGCTTGTTCTGAACATTCCGATATCTGATTTCTCGTAGGAATCATCTATATCAAAGAAGGTATCAATACGGTCCTCCTTGACTCCGAGACCTGTGTCTGTAATCTTAAAGTCAAGGAATATCTCATCGTGATCCTTATCAAATATCCTTGATATTTCTGTTTCAGGCTCATCAATATATTCTGTATATGACTTGTTCTTTATATCATCCTCAAGATCATTATCCTCTGCAGTTCTGGCAATTCTCCAATCTACATCAATGCTGATATATCCTTCCTTAGTCGTTCTGGCTGACCAGGCAAAAATATATCTTATTATATCCTTAACAGCAAGACTGTCACCTATAAGACCATTTGGTATTTTATCCTCAACACTGACCTTAAGGTCAATGAGCTCTGTGTTTACCATATCACCAAACTCAGCTGCAAGCTCTTCTATTATATCAGAAGCAAAATACTGCTTGTAATCCGGCTCAATAATATCATCCTTAAGATTTGCAAGCTTTGAAATACCATCTGACATATCAAGTATTTCCCTGCCTGCCTTATACATCTCACTGTACTGTGAATAGCTTTCCGAAGAAATATCCTCACAATTTCTCATTCCTAGCTCTGAAATGGCAATAATATTATTGAGAGGAGCTCGTATCTCATGATTTAGGTAGTTTACATAATCATTCTTTGCCCTATTGGACTTTTCTGCCTTCTCGCTCTTTTTGCTGAGCTCATACACCTGTTCATTCTGCTTCTTCAGGGTTTTTACTATACTTCTCGTAATCACAGATAATCCAAGAGTTACCAGAAGTATTAGAAATACAATCAGTGCCTTAGAAAGATTTGTTTCCCAAAAGCCCAGCTCCTTATCAATTACAAATGAGAGTGGCTTTTCACATTCCACACCGTCAGAATTCTTTGCAGTAAGGACAAACTGATAGGTTCCTCCCTCAAGATTGGTATACTCAACCTCCATCTTGTCCACACCTGACAGAGTTCTTTTTTCACTCTCAAAGCCCTCAAGGTAATAATCTACAGATACATCCGCCCTGTTTACAAAGCTTAAAACAGAAAATCTGATAGTTATTCTGTTTGTACTCTTTGGTACATTTATCCTTCCATCGGATTCCGAGAAGGGATACAACACGCCATCTATCTCTACTGACGCCACACGAACCTTCGGTGCAATTTCATTTTTATATTCCGAACCTATATTTATGCTGCAAAGTCCTTCGTCACAGCAAACATACACCTGTCCGTCGCTTGTAACATAATTTGATGACTTTTCCGTAATTGCCGATATAATACCATCATTTTTTGAAAAGCTCATGTACTCCGGTGCTGCACTGCTTAGTATTTCCTTTTCGTAATACCTGTAAAGACCCTTTGAGCCAAATATCCACAGATACCCAGAGTCATCTAAGATCATATCGTATATACTGTTTGTATTATCCACCGAGGTTATCTGTCTTACTGTACCCTCTTTATAGTATAATCCACTGTCTGTACCTATCCAGAGTCCGCTTGTTCCCTGAAGCATGGTCGATACCACACTGGTCTTCTGGCTCTCATCTATAGACAAGGACATAATCCGGTAACTCTGATCTATGGAATATACGCCTGAACCATTCGAGCCCGCATATATAATACCCTTGTCTGTTACATAAAGACTGATAATATCCGGGTTATCAAGGCCGTCCGCTCTTGACAGGTTCTTTATAACCTTATCCTTTCCTACTATGGATATTCCGTTTTCTGTTCCTACAGCAATACATCCCGGACTTATCTCCATAATACAATTTACCGCATTGCTAATCAGAGAGGACTCACTTCTGTTATAGCATTTATAATTCCAGAACCTGTCTACCTTGATTACACCATATATCTTGTAGGTTGCTATCCACAGATTCTCCTGACTATCAATATAAAAATCTCTTATACTTATTCCCGCCAGCTTGCCAATCAGCTCATTGCCTGAATCTGGAACAAGATTATCTTCAGGACTTATGATATAAAGTCCATCATCGGTTCCAATCATGGTGTATCCATTGTATCTTGTTACACAGTTAACAATAGAGTTCTCGATGCCATGCTTAAGTGTAATATTCTGAAACTTACTTTGCTCAAGTAAAAGCAAACCCTTTCGATAAGAGGTAAGCCAATAATTTCCCTCAAAATCTCTCTTCATATCACTGATAGATTCGTTGAAGGAAAGTCCATTTAAAACAACAATCTTATTTTTTGAAGATATATAGCCTACACCATCATCGGCAAGAACCCAGATTCGGCTTCCATCAGAATAAATTCTGTTTATACCATGAAGACTTCCTGTGTTGATAATCTCATGTGAGCCATCCGTCATAATCTTCAGTATGCTGTAGCTTGCAGTACCGTAATATCTGTTGCCCTCCTCATCTACAAATATAGAATTAATATCATCTACCTTATATTTTATCTTTGAGTCAACAGTTATTATTCCCGCATCATCTATAACAATAATATAGTCGTTGTTTGCCACAGCATATATTGTGTCATTGTAGCCTGATATATTGCCGATACTAAGGCCAGAAAGTCTGTCATCTATAATTGTTTCTGCATCACCATCGGATAAATATATTATTCCTGATGAAGTGGCAAGCCACAATCTGTTCCGGGTATCTTCATACATTGCATTGACAGTAGATACTCCAAGATTGTATGTTGAAGGAACTCTTCTAAAAAGACCATTGTCATACAGATACAAACCATAATTGTCTGTTCCAACATACAGCTTATCTTCGGTTGTAAGATATATGCAATTTATTGAATATTTTGTTCCATCCTCTCCGCTGTCAAGAGAAAACAGTGTAAACTCACTTCCGTCATACCGATAAAGTCCATTATCAGTACCTACCCATATATATCCACTTGTTGACTGGCAGACGCAGTTCGCCTCACCGCTTCCAAAGCCATCATCATCTGAAAAGCTCTTCTGGCTATAGCCCGATGTAAAATACTCATCTGCCCGGGAGGTTGTTTGTGGCAATAACAAAAAAGCTATCACCGCAAATAACACAATATTCATATACTTCTTTATACTTTTACCGCACTTCATCTTATCCTCCGGTATATGTTAAGGTAGCCTTATGCCTTCTTTAAGAATGCCACATAACCCTTCATTGTTTCATAGATATCTGCCTTTGAACTAACCTCCCACGGAGCATGCATATTAAGAATTGCAACTCCACAGTCGATTACCTCCATTCCATATAATGACAGAATATAAGCAATTGTTCCTCCGCCACCTATATCTACCTTTCCAAGCTCAGAGGTCTGATAACAAATGTCTTCCTCATCCATTATCCTTCTAATATGGGCCATATATTCTGCATTTGCATCATTTGAGCCTGACTTACCTCTTGAACCGGTAAACTTATTAAACACCATTCCTTCGCCAAATATTGCAGCATTTCTCTTATCAAATGCAGAGTCAAAGCCAGGGTCATAGCCTGCGGACACATCTGAGGAAAGCATCTTTGATGCAGCAAGACATCTTCTGAGTGTAAGCTCTGAGTAAACACCCATGGCATTTAATAATTCTGCCACTGTGTTCTCAAAGAAATGTGAACGCATGCCTGTTGCACCAACACTTCCTATTTCCTCCTTGTCGGTAAGGAGTGTGCAGGTGGTTTTAACCGGAGACTTTACAGAGAGCATGGCCGCAAGTGAGGTGTAGGCACATACTCTGTCATCCTGTCCGTAGGCCATAATCATACTCTCATCAATACCACAGTTTCTTGCATGTCCGGCAGGCACAATTTCAAGCTCAGCCGATATGAAGTCATCCTCCTCCATATCGTATTTCTTTGAGAGCGCTTCAAGAACGTAAGCCTTCACGGCCTCCTTCTCTTTGCCATCAATCGGCCTGTTTCCAAAGAGAATATCAAGCTGCTCACCCTCTATAACAACATCAGCCCTCTTTTTCAGTTGCTCCTGGGACAAGTGAATTAACAGGTCCGTCACACAAAAAACAGGATCATTCTTATCCTCTCCTATGCAAATATCAATTACCTCTCCATTCTTCTTTGCAACTACACCATGAATTGCAAGAGGTACCGTCACCCACTGATATTTCTTTATTCCGCCATAGTAGTGGGTATCAAGATATGCAAATCCGCCCTTCTCGTAGAGGGGATTCTGCTTTACGTCCATGCGGGGAGAATCAATATGAGCTCCAAGTATATTCATTCCCCTTGCGATATCCTCTGTTCCAATATGAAACATGGCTACTGTTTTGTTCATGCAAACAGCATATACCTTGTCTCCGGATTTGAGCTTCTCACCCTTTGAGGCTACCTCCGAAAGATCTCTGTAACCATATTCCTTGCACTGCTTTACGATCTCCTTAACACACTCTCTTTCTGTCTTTCCCTTGTCAAGGAAATGCCTGTAAGCCTTACACAGCTTTTCAAGCTCCTTAATATCATCCTTACTGTATTTATTCCATGCATTTGCCATCTAAATAACCTCCTGTTTTTGAAAATATTTGTAATAAGCCTATGTGTTACATGCGGCTATATGCGCACCTGTATTATAAGCGACCTTATTATATAATAGCTATTTGCTATATAGATCCGTATCTATATTCTTTGCACCAATCATCATAATATCCTTCCTCAGAACAAAAAGAATGGCACAAAGTACAAGTAAATAAATAGTGTATACCATATATGACGGAAACCTTGTGTATTTAAAAAATACATAGCCAACTATACAAAGAACCAGTGCTACAAGTATTGATATCGCCATATTGAAAAACGCATTCGGATTGCCCCTGAGGGCGCCATATTCATCCTCCCAGTCAAGCTTTGGGTGAGTTGTATCAAGTACTAATCCGGTATAGGTGCAAATAAACGCACATATAATTCCAATCATGAGAAAATATACGCTTCGAAGTATATCACAACCCATAAGAGCACACAAAACGATTGTACTGACTATAACTGTGATCCCACTATACAGCATGCTTGTACATACCTTAATCTTGAGCTGATTGCTGTAGTTTAGAGGAATGTGCTTTACAAAGGACAGATGCTTTCCCTCTCTAGTAAATGAGGTAGCTGCTATACTATTCATTGCCGTTGCAAAAAAAGCTATACCAATTACCGTCATAAGCACAATAACATCAGAAAGGAAAAATCCTGTCTCATAGGTATCTCTAAAGGACATTATCATATCCTTTGTTGCCGGTATTTTAAATACAGCAACAATCAGTACAGGCCATATCAGGTTTACAAGAACACAGTATTTTCTGTATGCCGGAGTCCTGTTAAGGGTCTTTATCTCCTTGCCTAGATATGCGGCAAATGGAGTCTTCTGAACAAAGGCCTTCTCGTCAGCTGAGGTATTTCTTGCCTTACTCTTCTTGCCGGCTGAAGAAACCATGTATACACCTCTAAGGTACAATCGGTTTCCCAATGCAAAAAGTATAAATGCACATATAACATTTAGCCCTACAAAAAGCAACAGGTAAAGCACACTTCCACCCTCTAGTGCCTTCAAAAAAACAGGCACGGTAAAAAAAATGGTATTCATAATTTTTATAAATACGTTGCTTCCATCTCTTAAGCTGTCTATATAGTTTTCTATATTGACAGAGTCCATCTGTGCAAATGACCATATAAACAGTCCCAGAAATAACAAAACTGCGACTGCAACCATAAGATCTACATTGCGAAACAGCCTGTGTCTGCTGAAAAACGCCATAACAATAAGCGCGTATACGCCGCAATAAACTAACGGGAGAAGCGGTAAAAGAAACACGCCCAAAACAGCTGTTATAACAGATACAATGTTGATTTTTACAGCAACAAAATAACCAATAAAGCCGCAAAACAAAATCATGAATTCCATAACGCTCTCTGCAAAAAAAGCATGAGTAAACTTCGCTGCAACAAGCTCTCCGGGTCTTACCGGAAGAGGCAGCAGATGTTCAAGATCCGAAGAGAAATACAGCAGATTGAATATTACCATAATGCTAAATATCACTCCAAACACACTCATAAGCTGTATTACAAGATTAAGACCCTCAGCCATTCCTCCCGCCTCAATAAGTGCTGCTGTCATAATAAAAACAATATAACCTACAACAAAACAGCACGGGAGCATAATACAGCTTATTGCTATTATACCCATGATCCTGTAAGCCTTTGCCTTACTTCCCGATTCAGGCATATCAAGATCTCCGTTTTTTGATATCATCTTTAAAAGTATTTTAAAATTATTCATGCGTCATCTCCACAAATATTTCCTCAAGTGATTTGTTGCTATGCATGGTAACAAGCTCTTCAAGAGTGCCCTGGTATATATCGTGACCCTTTTTTATTATAATTATTTTATCGCACAGCTTCTCTGCCACCTCAAGCACATGTGTTGAGAAAAAAACACAGTTTCCGGCATCTGCATGCTCCCTCATCATTTTCTTAAGCTCGTATGCCGCACTGGGATCAAGACCGGTCATAGGCTCGTCCAAAATCCATACAGGAGGATTGTGAACCAGCGCTGCAATCACCATCATCTTCTGTCTCATTCCATGGGAATAGCTGACCATAGGCTTTGAAAGGCTGTCTTCCATGTCGAATCTCTTTGCAAGGGAAAGTATGCGTTCCTTTCTTTCCTTCTCCGGCACCATATAGATATCTGCAATAAAATTCGCATATTCCATACCGGTAAGTCGCAGGAATATGTCAGGATTATCCGCTATGTAGCCAATTGACTTTTTCGCTTCCATAGGCTCCTTTGCCATGTCATGGCCATCTATTACAACCCTTCCGCCGGTAGGCATAAGAATCCCTGTAAGCATCTTTATGGTGGTTGTTTTTCCTGCTCCGTTTTGTCCTACAAAGCCTACAATTTCTCCCCTGTTAATATGAAAGCTCAGCTCATCTACAGACACAAAATCCTCACCATATACCTTTTTAAGTTTTTCTGCAACGATCATACCTGTCCCTTTCTATATACAATCATAATCCCCATAAATTACATTAGGTGGCATACTAACCATAATCGTCAGTACGCCACCTACCATTATAACAATTTGCTATGCTGTTTACAAGTTTACTGTTGTATCAAGGCAGAAGGAATAAAGATACTTTTCCTTCACCTTAAGACCTGTAAGACGCTCAAGGACCCAGGCATACATATCTATCTGAACTCTGTGTCTGTCTGCAAGCTCAGATTCTTTTTTTATCGTATCTGTCTTGTAGTCCATAACCACAATCTCGCCATCCTCGATAAAATATCCGTCGATAATTCCCTGAACTACTATATTCTCATCATCAAAGCCTTTTAGGGAAGGTATTATTTCATCTGGCTTCATCAGCATGTAAAACTGTTTTTCCCTGTAAAGCTCATTTCTTGCCTCTGCCGCAGCCATTCTCCTTCCCAGAGGGCTTTCAAGCATACGTTTAATCTTTTCCGGATAAATATGCTTTTCATATACCTTGTCAAAAAGGCCCAGCCCAAACACACCTGAAACAGCTTTTTGTACACCTTGAAGAGATGTATCCGCAAAATCAATAAGCTCC
This sequence comes from Coprococcus sp., assembly GCA_017624085.1. The sequence goes on along the minus strand of JAGANU010000013.1, from coordinate 23,859 downwards.
ATTATCTTATGATATATTGTTCCTATATCATTTCCATATACACTCTCCTTCTGGCACAAAAATGACGGAACCGGAAAATCCTTTCTCTTCTCATAATTTTTACCGGTCCTGATTCCCGGGTCAAACTCCTCCCCCTTTGCCTGAAGCTTCTTTACCTCAGTAATGGACATCTTACTCTTTAACCCGGACATTTTATGTCTATATTCAAATTCCAGTCCCTTCCTAATATCGGCAAGCAGCTTTTCGTCGTTCTTATACTCAGAAGACTCCTTCTCCTTGGCAGCTACAAAGCCTTTAATCCTTATTGCACCCTGGGAAGCACCCTCCACAAAGTCATCACATTTCACCTCTTTTACCTGCGCATAGGTGTCACATGAACAAACAGCAGGATAAATCCATGTTGCAGGACAATCTGCACTCATTATTTCCCCGTAGGAGGCCGTGCTTATGGAAGAAACGGCAGACCATTTAGCATGCTCCTTGTCATCCGATTCAAAGCAGGATGTCATAATGAGCTTCTCCTTTGCCCTTGTCAGCGCTACATATAACACACGAAGCTCCTCTGAGTAAAGCTCTGTAAGCATTATCTCCTTCATCATCTTCTTTACAAATGAATCCTTCTTCACATGGGAATCAGGATCAATAAGATTGCACGCCAGATAATAATCCTGGTGAATAAGCACGCCCTTGCTTAAATCCTTTTTAAAGAATGACTTTCCAAGTCCTGCTGCAAATACAACCGGAAACTCCAGTCCCTTACTCTTGTGCATGGTCATAACCCTGACTACATCATCGTTCTCTCCAATCATCTCTGCCTCAGCAAAGTCTAAATCGTTGGTTCTAAGCTCTCCGATATATCTGATAAAGTTAAATACACCCTTGCTGTTTTTCTCAAAGTCATCAGCCTTTTTAATAAGCATATCAATATTCGCCTGTCTTCGCCTGCCCATTGCCCTCGCTCCACAGAACCAGTAAAAACCGGTACTATCAAGCACATATCGTATGATGTCGCTTATGGACATGTAGTTCTTATTCTTCTTCAGATACAAAAGGAGCTTGTCAAAAGCCAAAAGCTTATCCATTATTTTTTTTGCGCCATCACCGTCAGCTTCGCTGTCTTTATCATCATCCTTTACAGCTTCCGTGTGCACTTCAATGTAATCTACTATTTTATCATACAGTCTCTTGTTGTAATCTGTGCCTTCTAGCTCATATCTTTGTCTGTACTCTCCGACAATCTGTGCAAGCTGCTCCTCATCGAGACCAACAAGTGGAGATCTAAGTACTGCAGCTAAATCATAATCAATATATGAGTTGTCTATAACCGATAGCATGCAAATCAAGGTGCTTACCTCAGGGGCAGCGAAATATCCGTCCTCGCTGTCAATGTAAAGCGGAATGTGCGCATCCTCAAAGGCCTTCTCATATTCAGCTGATGCTCCGCTTACGCTTCTAAGCAAAACGGCAATATCGCTATACCTTAGTTTTCTTTTTTTCCCTTCATCCGTTATATACAGTGGTGAAGGTCCCTCCACCATCTCCTTTATTCTGGAAGCAATATACGAGGCCTCAACATTTTTGTCATTGTACATTCCGTCAGGGTCTACCTTGTCTATATCATTTGTTATTACAACAAACTCCGACTGATACCCCTGAGACACATTGTCCGGCTCCTTGAAAGAATCCCCTTCCATAGCAGCATATCTTGAGTTAAGCTTTACTCTGTCATCATACTCGATATCACCCAGCTCTCTTTTCATGATTCTTGAAAAGATTGTATTAACTGTTTTTAGTACATTTATTTCGCTTCTATAGTTTCGGTTTAGCAAAATGCATGTACCATTTGCGTTGTCATCTGTCCTGCTGTACGTATCATACTTATGTATAAACAAATCAGGTCTTGCCATTCTGAATCTGTATATACTCTGCTTCACATCACCAACCATAAAGGTATTATCGATGCCTGCTCCGTAGCCTGCTACGCTGCCGAGAATGTACTCCTGAAGGAAATTACTGTCCTGGTACTCATCAATAAGAATCTCCCTGTATCTCTCAGATACCTCCCTTCCTATCCTTGAAGGAACAGGTTTTCCATCCTTTACTCCGTCACACAGAATCCTGTAGGCAAACTGCTCAATATCATGAAATTCAAACAGATTTTTATCCATCTTGACCTTCATCAGTTCACTGATATACAGCTTTGTAAGATCAATAAGAGTACACATAACAGGGCCCATCATCTTTATCTGCTTGATATACTCATCTTCACTTGGAATACTTTCTATGACATCCGACAGTAAATCGATATACTCCTGCCTGCCTGCCTTTATTCTGTTTTTTGCCTCCTCGGAAGTCTTTCCGAATATATTGTAAAATGGGTCAAAGGCATAAATAAGCTTATCACCATTATCATCTACCTCTTTGCTTACTCCCTTTATCCTGATTTCAGATTCATATATTCTCTTTATTTCAAATAAATCGGCATCAATGCTCTTGTCCTCATAAGCTTTGTCGCAGCTGTTTTTCAGATGGGTGAGTAGCTCAATATCCTTGTCCAGCTTCTCAATCACCTTATCCGGCGCATTGGCAGATATGGCATATTCAAGACATTTTTTTGCACCTTCAAAGCTGCTGTTTATAAGTCTTCTAACATGGAGGGCAAAGCTTTTGACAAGCTGGCTGTCATATATATCTCCTCCTGCATCCCACGCTTTTTTTGCCTGACTTAACCATTCGTCCGGTTCAGGATAACTGGATATTACCCTCTCAATTCTGAATATGATGTCAGACAGCTCCGTATCACGCTCTTTTTTCGCAAATGTTCTTACAAGCCTTTCAAAGCCCGGTACAAGCTCCATGTCACTGTAACAGCTTTCAAATACAGCATCCATCACATCCTTCCTTATAAGCTTCATCTCAGTATCATCCGCAATATCAAAGGCAGAATCGATATCAACCCTTGCAAAGTATTCCTTCACGATCTTAAGACAAAAGCTGTCTATCGTACAAATATCCGCATGTCCTATGAGGGTACTCTGCTTTATCAGATGCTCGTCATGCTCCCCTTTTTTTTGCATGTCATCCGTTTTTGCCTGGAGGGCTTTGGCTATCTTCTCCTTCATCTGCGCCGCAGCTGCATTTGTAAATGTTACAACAAGAAGCTTATCAACATCGCAGGGTTCATAATATGCAAGCTTATTCCCCTTAGAATCTGTTCCGGTAACCATATTTACAATACGTTCAACTAACACCGCTGTCTTTCCTGAACCTGCAGCAGCAGATACAAGAATATTGCCCTTTCGTGTGTCAATAACTCTTTCCTGCTCAACGGTCCAGACTATTTTATTTTCTTTGACGTTTGTATCTTCCATCATAAACACCTCGTATTATACACATTCTAAAGAGTCTGGCTCAGCCCCAAAGCTTTCTTCTTTTCAATGAGTTCCTTCTCTTCCTTCTGAAGCTGTTTCTTATTATCAATCGCATCATCCAGCTTCTGTTTTGCACTTGCCAGTTTTTGAAGCTGGCTTGCTTTTGCATTATCCCCTTTTTGTTCTACTGTCTCCTTGGCTTCATCATATTTTGCCTTTAATTTTTCAATAGTCTCATCAATTTTTTTCAGCTTTTTCTTTAATTCATCATGACTTTTTTTAATGGCTGTTATATCCCGACTCATCTTGTCATAGTTGTCCTTCTCCTTGGTGTCCAATTTCCTGTACATGTTGTCCGCATACTTTGTATCAAAGCAGCATATTGGTCTGTATTTACAGTATGTGCAGGCATTTACCCCTTGGTCATTTACCGGATTGATATCTATGTGCCCTCTTGAAATATCCTTGGCATAGCCTTCAATGTTTCTTCTGTTCGCATCAATGAGCTGCTTTATTAGCACGTCATCATAGCTCTGATTGTTCTTTATAGTGACACTATCCTTGTCAACAATATCCATAACAGCCCCATTGCTGCTGCATATTCCTGTGTGTCTTGAAGCTTCCAGCATCAGCTTTTCAAAAGCATCTACATCGAAGCTTCCGAATTTCGTGTGAACACTGGTTTCAAAGCCTGTGAGTTCCCTGTTGTAATCTGCTATGTCGCCAAGCTTTGAAATATCAATATATGGATTGTCAAAGGTGTAATAAAAAAGTCCACCCATATGGATATTCATATCACTGTCGTCACAGCTTAATGATTTCCGTTTTTCAAGCTCATAAGCAACTGCACCATAGGTAATAAGCTGCATTGTAAGTCCTGTCAGGATCTTGTTCTTATCGATGGTGTATTCTGAGGACTTGTAATCCACTATCTTGAAATACAGGTCATTTCCATCTATGTACTCGTCAACCCTGTCAATCACTCCGGTGAGACTCATGGTCAATCCATTTTCAAGCTTAAAGCAATAATCCTCAATATTATCAAATTCACTTCCTGTGTTAAATTTCTTTTCGAAGCCTGTAGGCACAAGCTTTCCGCATCTGATATACGTCTTTATTGTCTTTGCTGTTCTGATTGAAACGTCCCGGAGAAGCTTTTTCATATAGTCTGATCTGTTGCTGTCCTCAAAATAATCCCCCGCCACTTCATCTGCGCTTTTGTCAAGTATTTCTGAGGTCACCCGGCACAGTGTATCATCATCTAAGCTCTCCCAGTCGTTAGCCTTCTTGTCCCTTACGTAGGTGCACAGCCTTTTACAGGTCTCATGAAGAATTGTTCCTACATTTGCAGGGTTAAGCTCACAGATCTCCCTCTCCAAAAGGCCAAGTCCATATGTGAGGAAATACCTGAACTGACACTTTGCATACTGCTCAAGCTTGGACACGCTTAAGGAAAGCTCAGTGCCGTAGAGGTTCTTTACCGTATCCTCTGAAAGCTCCTTAGGTATATTGCTGTAACCTCTGCCTCTGTCTATGGCTTCTATCTCCATGGCATAGCCCTTTTCGCTCATCAGCTCTCTTATATCACAAGCATCTGTTCTATTTTCATCATTAATAAGGGTTGTCAGGTATGAAAGAACGCCATTCTTTGTCACCGGAATTAAGCGCCCCGGCTCAAAATGAGCACATTTAAGCTTTGGGAAAATGCTCTTTATTCTGTCCACAAGGTATGAAGGCTTTGCTGCTTTTCCGTCGCTTTCCTGATTCCTGTATACTATATGTACCATATCGGATGGTTTTGTAAGTATCTGGTAAATGTAAAACTGTTCAATATATGCATTGGTTCTGTCGGAGGGAGCAAGGTTTACACCGAGCTTCGAAAGCTTTTCCCTGTCGTAGCTTGACAGTATCCTTCCTGTTTTTGCAGGCTTTGGAATATTACCTTCGTTTACTCCGGTAAGAAATACAACCTTCACATGACTAAGTCGTGATCTGGTAATATCACCAACCACAACCCTGTCATAAGTAGGCGGCACAATACCAATCTCCATGCTGCTAAGTCCGGCCTCCATGATGGCTGCATATTCCTTTACCGTCATCTTGTAGTCGCCAAGTATGTTTACGATCTTGTCAAAAAGCGCAACAAGCTTGTCGCATATTCGGCCATAGGCATCTCCTTCATCCCATCTGCTTAGGCTGTAGAGCTCGCTTTTCTTCTCTTCAAGCCGTTCAAACACAGAAATACTGTCAAGGAAACGGTAAAGCTCCTTTGTATATCTTAAAGCCGTATTCTTCGATGCAGGGCTATAAGGCTTAAAGACCTGTATACAATCCTCAGAAAACAGGGAAATTATCTGCTGTCTGATCGATTCCATCTCTGCGCCATAGGAAGCGTTTCTTTTATCTGTAATCTCTCTCTGCCATGACTTGTAGCCTCTGATATTGTGCTTTAATGCATAATTCTCTATGCTCTCAATATCATCAATATCAATTCCCGTCATCTGTGACTTTAAAAGTCTGAACAGGCTGTCAAAGGAAAAGTTATCAGACATAACCCCAAGAAATGCCCTTAATGTATCAGAGCAAGGATCTCCCTTCAGCTCAACATTTGCATCAATAAATACGGGAATCTTGTATTGCTCCATCACGTTTTTATAGTAAGGAGCCACGTCCTCAAGGTCACCGGCAATTACCGCAAAATCCTTATATCTGTACCCGCATTTTTCGTCTGCTACCATGTCCCTTATTGTTCTGGCAACATACTCCGCCTCTCCCGGTACGTTGTCCGCCATAATCAGTCTAATATTCTCACAGTCCTCCTCATACCGACCGTGTGGATATCTGAAAATATTCTTCTCAAGGGCTGCAAGCTCCCTGTTATTCTTGAATCTATATGGAATCCTTCCTCTGCCACACAAGGAAGCATCCTCTTTTACCTCAAGTCCATGGGCAGCTGCAAGCTTTATAAGTGAAGACACTGTTTCCTTTGTCAATCTGAAAAGCTCATACTCCTTCGGCTTACTAAGGCCAATACAACCACTCTCCGCATCAAAAGCAAAGGTCATGGATGCCGAATGCTCCATAAGCTTTTCAATAAGCTTCAACTGCACCGGAGTAAAGCCTGTAAACCCGTCCAGATATAGATGGCTTCCGGCAAGCAGCCCGGACCTTTCAACATTATCTGCAAGAAGTTCCGTAAGCTGCTCTGCCACTATACACGACTCCTCTTGGCTAAACTGTTCAAACCTGTCATATATCAGACTTACATCATGAAGCTTTTTGTAGGTCAGGCTGTCCTTGTCAAGACTATCCATAGCATCCCGTGCTGTGTCTTTATTCACGGCATACTGAAAGAGCTCAGACATCATTGATTTCATCTCATCAACAAAGCCCATCTTGTTTATGTAGCTTCCATACACCAACAGATCATCCTTCAGGTCAATCATAAGCTTTTTTATGAGCATACTCTTTCCAAAGTCTTCAAGGACCTGTCCCGGATTTATGAGGAGCTCATCAAACACTCTGTACGCCAGTCTGTTAAAGCCTATGGCGTCAATATTCATGGTACCTTTTAAGCTGTGCATGGATACAATATCTCTCTGTGCTTCCATAGTAAACTGCTCAGGCACTATGTAAAAATAGTTCTCATCCCTGTTCTTAGCTGCCTCTTCTACAAGCGTTTTTATCAGGTATTCTGTTTTTCCTGAACCTGCAGGTCCAAATACAAACAAAATAGACATATAATCCTCCTCATCCGGCATTATTTTGTATATGCCCAAATTTCTCTTTTATGTATAAGCTTTTCATGACATAATCATTATCTCCCCTGAATAAAATGTATAAAAAAAAGGGAGTAAACATATGTCATCTACAAAGCTGATCGTACTAAAATCAAAAGAACTGATATACACTGCAATACTTCTGATTCTGATAATAGTATTCATTGTTATAATTATATTCATGTTCAAGGATAAGAACAATAAAGCTGAAAAGAAAAAAAGTGTGACAGCATCCGCCAAGGCATCTACTGTCTTCTACAACGATGGTACATATAATGCACCTCTCGTCCTTGGAGACAGCACTCTTTCAGTAAATGTAACAGTAAATGAGGGCTACATAGCTGAAGTTTCAATCAAACAGCTTGATGAATCAATAACCACAATGTATCCCCTCCTTGAAACCTCCCTTGAGGAAATCAATACCCAGCTTCACTACATATCCTCTGTAGACGATATTGTACCATCAAGTGATAATACATACACTACAAAGCTCCTGATTGCCTCCGTAAAGGAAGCCCTAAGCACCGCAGTAGTTCAGTAATAAAATATAAACGGACAAATGCATGTAACAAGTATATACAAGCATCTGTCCGTTTTTTTACTCATGAAAACAGCACTATTTTTTTGGTACTATGTCATTCTTATCCTTAAAAATTGAGCATGCCGGAACATAGCCTCTGACCCGTGAAACAGGATATATGTTACTGTTTTTTCCAATCACCGTACCGGGATTAAGCACACTGTTACAGCCAACCTCAACATTATCGCCAAGCATTGCTCCAAACTTCTTAAGTCCGGTGTCTATGTCAAATGACTTATCCTTCAATATACCCTTTACATGAACCAAGGTCTTGTCCGATTTTACATTTGATGTAATGCTTCCGGCTCCCATATGGGACTTATAGCCGAGGATGGAATCTCCCACATAGTTGTAATGCGGAACCTGAACATTATTAAAGATAATTACATTCTTAAGCTCTGTTGAATTGCCAATGACACAGTTTTCACCCACGAGCACGCTGCCTCTGATAAATGCTCCCGGTCTAACCTCTGTTCCAGCACCAATTATGGCTGGTCCAATAATTGTAGCTGTGCCGTACACCTTGCAGGTCTTGTGAATCCACACATTCTCAGCCACCAGATTGTACTCCTCTGTGCTAAGACTGCTTCCAAGCTTAATCACAAAATCCTTAATAAGTGGAAGCGCCTCCCATGGATAGGTAACGCTTTCTAATAATTCTCCCGCCTTTGTCTGCTCAAGGTTATAGAGCTCCTTTATTGTAACTTCCGTTATTATTTCTCCCATTGATCTTTGCCTCCTGCTATTTTTTATAATATATCTTTGCCCTGTCAAACACGCCTGTAATTCCGGCCTGATTCTGAATCTGCTTCACATTCTCAGTGTGTTTTGCAACAAATGAATTCATCTTACCGGTATATTCCTCTTTTGTAATCTGCCCAAGGGCCACGCCCTCTAAGCCCTTTTCCCAGCTGGCTGTAAGATCTGCCCGAAGCAGACCATTTATCGAATAATAAACGATGTCATATATGATCTCCCCAAGGAAAGTAGGCGTGACAATCTGTGTTTTCTTGTTTAAAGAAATATATTTATTATTTACAAGCTTTGTTATTATGCCGTCTCTCGTTGCACTTGTACCGATACCGGCGCCCTTAATCTGCTCTCTCAAGGTCTCGTCCTCGATAAACTGACCGGCATTCTCCATAGTAAGAATAAGAGAGCCGGAGTTGTATCTCTTGGGAGGTGTGGTCTCACCCTCCTTTATCTCCATGCCAATCACATTTATCATATCACCCTTCTTTATTCCTGAAAGTCGGGTTAAAAACTCAGGGCTGTATTTCTGCTCTTCCTTTTTCTTGGAAAAGCTGTGATTTGCCACCTTAAGATATCCCTCAAAGGTCAGATATTTAAAGTTGGCAAACAGCCTTTCATTATTCTTTTCAAGTGTCATGGATGTCTTCTGATACTCTGCTGCTGGATAAAATATGCTAAGAAATCTCCGGCATATTATCTCATATACCTTAAGGGCTGTAGCTGAGAGTCCTGATAAGGCGTTAAAGCCCTGCCCTGTAGGAATAATCGCATAGTGATCCGTTATCTGCTTATCATTTACATATTTGGTCTTTGATATGCTTTTGTAGGAGTCGCCGCCTAAAACCTCCTTCGCATATGAAGATACCGGCAAAAACCTTGTAAGGCCTGATATATTTTTTCCAATTTCCTTTGCCACCGCAGTTGAAAGCACTCTTGCGTCTGTTCTTGGATAGGTGACAAGCTTTTTCTCGTAAAGCTCCTGAACGATCTTCAAGGTATCGGACGGACTTATCTTAAAAAGTGCTGAGCAGTCATTCTGCAGCTCGGCAAGATTGTACAGCATAGGTGGCTGCTTCTTTTCCTTCTTGCGCTCAACTGAAATAACCTTTGCAAGGGGTTCTCCCTTTAAAAGCTCAAGTAACAGCTTTTCTGCATCAGCACGCTCCTTAAAGCCATTCTCCTTGTAAAGAAGTGGTGACTTGTAATACAAAGTGCCCGGGACGGCCTTCCACTCAGCTTCAAAGGTATTATCATCCTGGCCAAGATTTGCAACGATGCGGTAAAACGGAGTCTTTACAAACTCCCTGATTTCCCGCTCTCTTTTGACTATTATTCCAAGTACACATGTCATAACTCTACCCACGGCTATAACACATTTATCTATACCAAGATAGTTCTTAACGACACTGCTAAACTTTAAGGTGAGAGCTCTGGAGAAGTTTATTCCCATAAGGTAATCCTCCTGTGCTCTCAGATAGGCTGCGTCACTCAGGCAGTCATACTCTGAAAGCGGCTTAGCCTCTCTTATTCCCCTTTTAATCTCCTCCTCCGTCTGGGAATCAATCCATACACGTCTCTTATCCTTTCCCTGAACCTGTGCCATGGCATCCACAAGTCTGTATATGTATTCTCCCTCTCGTCCTGAGTCTGTTGCAACATATATTACTCCCACATCGTCTCTGTTTAGGAGCTTTTTTACTATATTAAACTGCTTCTTTGTATCGGGAAGCACCTCATATTTGTACTCCTTTGGAATAAATGGAATCGTAGTAAGAGACCACTTCTTCAGGCTTTCATCATAGGCATCCGGATAGCTCATAGTAATAAGGTGTCCGACGCACCAGGTTACTATTGAATCATCAGACTCCAGATAACCGTTTCCCGCATTTCCTCCAACACCGAGCACCTCTGCAAACTGCTTTGCAACGCTGGGCTTTTCTGCTATATATAAATTCTTCAAAATGTAAACATATACTCCTTTATAATATAATAAGCACGATTCATCACATCACGTCTTAATATAATATCAAATAATCCGGAAATGGTAAACCAAAAAGAAGAGCATTTCCTATATGGTTATCACCCAATAGGTTGAATGCCCTTCCTCTGTTCGTGTTTATGCATTAAATATATCCTGTATCTCAGATTCTATAGCCTGATTGTTATCAAGAAGGAACTGTGCAAGCCTTTCGACCTTGTCCTTTCCGCCTCTTATAAGCGCCCTTGTTTCTTCCATCTGTTCACTTAAAATATCATTTATCTCATCCAGGAACTGAGCGGCTCTGCCGGAATTAAGTATAATCTCCGGGGAGCAGCTTATGAGTCTTCCCTTTTGCATACCATACTTGCATACCATATCCATGGCCAGTCTGGTGGCGTGCTCAAGATCTGACGATACTCCTGTATTAATTCCACTTTCCTCACCATAAAACTCAAGCTCCGCTGCCCTTCCTGCAAGAGAGGTTTTTATGTTCCAGAGCATCTGCTGCTTTGTGTACTGTGGAATATTCTCTGAGTTTGCATGCTGCATATACCCGCCAAAGTTACCTCTTGACACAATCGTAACAAAGCTTGGCTTCTCACCGGAAAGATGGCAAATGTATGCGTGTCCTGCCTCGTGCCTGGCAACATTTTGATAATACTCTTTGCCCCAATCCTTCTTCTCCCCGTACATGTACTCCTCTAAAGCCTCGAGAAGGAAATTGTCGTCAGGCTCCTTGCCCTTCTTCCCTGCATTTCGAACTGCCAGATTTATGATATTCTCCAGTATTGCAAGGCTCTCTCCGGTAGTTCTCTGTGCTATGCTTTCTATTGCGGTGTCCGATATTTTATCAAGCTTCATCCTGCCAAGCTTCAGCTTCAGATACTTTCTTCTATCCTCCTCCTTTGGCAGATTAACAAGAATCCTATTGTCAAATCTACGAAGCAGAGCAGGATCAATGCTTGAGGCCTTTCCGGAAACACTTCCATCCAGATCATAGTTCGTGGCTGCAACCACAAGCACAGGCTTTGTAATATCTACCTTAAAGCCATCCATCTCCGTAAGGAGTGTGTTTAATAGTGTCTCCGTATGGTGCGTGCTTGCGCTTCCTGTTCGTTCCTTGCCTATGGCATCAATCTCATCAATGAAAATAATGCTTGGGGCAAATTTCCTTGCAGTCTTAAACAGCTCCCTGATTGTTCGCTCTCCCTCGCCTACATATTTGTTCTGGAACTGGGCTGCTGTTGTCGGGAAGAATGAAGCCTTGCTCTGTGCTGCCATGGCCTTTGCAAGCATAGTCTTACCTGTTCCCGGCGGTCCGTAAAGCAGTATTCCCTTAGGCGGCTTGTAGCCCTTTGCCAGCTGCCTCTTTGAGTCCTTCATCTGGGATATGATGAATTGAAGCTCCTCCTTGGCATATTCTGCGCCGATGATATCATCAAAGCTGACATCAGGAATCTCTCCCTTTCCTGCCATCATCTTATTCTCATCAGCATCCGTGGCAAGCTGTATTCTGAAATCGTAATAGATAAGCTCTGCAGTCTTTCCGTCATCCGTAAAGTGCTGGGCAGTATTGAAGTTGAGCACCCTTCCATGCTCAGACAGGTCATCCACCTTTTTCTGAAGATAAATCATATCACTGATATGAAGTATCCTGTCTGAGAACTCAAGCTTGCTGTCCATTTTTACAAAATCTCTGGCACCCTTTTCAATGAGCTGTAACTTATCCTCTGACCCTATTACTTCCTTCTCCAGTATGTACACAGGAAGCTGCGGAAAGCTGTCCTTGATTTCCTCGAAGGTATATATACCTTCCGATTTTCTATCGTCAAGACTTAGATAATCGCTGTTTGCATCCTCCACATTGTAAAGAGGATCTACTATTACATACTCAATGTTATTGTTTGCAATTATCGACTTCGCTTTATTTCTGTCAGGTGCTACATGGATAATGCATCTTGTGCTTACAGGCACATCCTCAAGATCCTTTGCGTCTCCTATGAAGAGGATATCTGCCGCACTGTCATTGCTAAATAAATCCTGTATCTCCTTACTGCTCTTTGATGTGTCAACACAAAACTTCAGCTTTTCAAGAGTATTTAATGAGGCTTCCGGTGCAGGCACATGTCTTCCGAACTCATAGAGCTCATTTTTTAGCATAATAAGGCTCTGAGCTGATATATTCCTTGCATCCATGCTTGAGCTTTGAGAAAACAAAAGAACTGAGGACAGCTTCTCATCAATCTCAACATTATAATCGTATAGCTTATTGATCTTTCTTGTATATACACCAAATCTGTCATTTGCAATGTCTATAAGACTGTCCACGCCTAAATGATTAAACATGATTATATTGCCCGAGGCAAAGCGTGAGCACATTGCAGCAGGGATTTTGCTGTGTCCATATTCATCCTTCTCCTGCTCTATAGCCTTTATCACCACAGACTTCGGAATGGCAGATAGATTATCTCTGTCCCTCTCCTCATAAAGACTCTTTCCCACATTTGTCGTAAAAATAAGGATCGTCTGGGTAAAATCTACAGATTCCTCTGTATAGGAATCTGTCAGAGACCCGCCATCAAGAACCTGGAGGAACTGGAATAATACACTTTCGCCTGCCTTCTCTATCTCATCAAACAGAATAACGGATCTTGGATTCTTGCTTACAAACTTTGTCAAGGTTCCAGGCTTTGGTGATGCATATGTCTTTGGTACTCCGGTTAACACATGCACGGAATTGTCTGAATAGTATTCGCTCATATCAAGCCTTAAAAACGGCATATCGAGCATCTGTGCAGCTGTCGATGCCAGGAAGGTTTTTCCCACCCCCGAAGGACCTGCAAAAAGGAAGGTTGCGCTTGGACCTGTCTGGTCTTTGTCTGCATCCTTTAGCACCTCACTTTGGAAATATCCGTCACAAAACATTCTTACTGCCTCTGCCTGTCCCATAATCTTGCAGTTAAGTCTGTTGCTAAGTCGCTTTGTTTTATTTATCAGGGAGGCGAAGCGGTCTCTCTTGGATATAATATCGTCCACAGCTGTATTCTTTTTCCCATCTGCCTGAGAAACTACTTTAGACTCCTTATCCGGCAAAGCTGACTTTTCCGCAACTTTTGCTTCTTCGCCGGATTCAGAAGACCTGACAGTAGTCTTTGCTTCCTTATCCGGTTCAACGGACTTGTCGCCTATCGGCTCATCCGTCTTAGGCTCTAAAGTCTGTGTGTCCTGCTGTGCATCTGTATTATCTGCACTGTCAGCCTCTGCTGCCTGCAATGTTGCTGCTTCCTCATCATTCACTTTTGAAGAATGAATACTGTCAACATAGTTTAATATATCGTCAATACTCTGTCCCTTCTTCACGAGGTAAAGCTCCGGAATATCTAGCCGGAAAAGCTGTGTGAGGAGCTCTACTGATGAGTGATTAAGGCTGTCATCGACTATTTCCTCTAAAACTACCCGGAGTTCTTCCGCCTCCTTTACATTGTCTCTGTTTGCCAAAAGAAGAGGAACTCCGGACTTAACCAGTTCAACATCTATTTTGTTCTCATCGAAAACAACCGATATCTCGTTAAGCTCTTCCTGTTCCTCTTCCTTTGCAAACAGTACGCTCAGCACTCCGCTGTTCATGGATACAAGCTTGGCGTATCCATAAAGAAGCTGAAGTGCTACAAGTGGCCTGTCTTTGAATCTTGTTTTGACAAAACCACGAACCTGATCATATATACTGTTTTTTATCATATTCTATTAACTCCATAATGCTCTCTGAATGTCCGGATATGCCTCATCTGCAATCTGTACAAGCTGGACTGTAGCCTGAACGGTATGCTCTGCACAGCTGTCCATCTGAATAATCTCATCAGTATCGGCAGTTATGGTATCATCCCTCTCATCCACGTAGAACTTAACCCATCTGTATTTTGCATTAAGCTCATTGCACGCCTTGTACATGCGCTCCTTTCTGTCAGATGGGAATTTCACAAGGTCATAGGCAGAAATCTTAATACTGTCCCCATTGTCCGAAAAGTGTATAACAAGTCTAAGACTCTCTCTGTTATCAAGAGCAAATGATAATGAGATCACTTCACCATCCTCCCCCATAACCTCATGCTTCATATCAATTGATTCCATGTAAGCTGCTGTCAGCTTCGCTGCCATATTCGCCATAACTTTTCTCCTCCATCCTTTATCTTTCTCCATTAACACATGTTAATTATACATATTATTATTTTTTGTTTCAATACACCACAGGTGTAATCATAGCTTATCCTCCAAATATTGCAGAAAACAGCCAACCGATAAACTTAAATACCAGGCAAATAACTGTGTTGTGTTAGAAGGTTTAACATAGGCTACATATGTCTGATTTCTTGAAGGGCGGTAAAACCCCATCCAAAACAACTATCAGTTCCCATTTATTTTTGGAGGAGTATTACCGCCATTTGTTGTAATATTGAATTTATTGTAATTTTTTTAAATTCGCTTCCATATTGTAATCTCGTGTATAACCATCATCATCATATAACACGTAGCTACTGTTTTCATATCCTATAAGCTCAAGATTTCCTTCATCTATTTCAAAAACACTCTCAGCTACATTTGCAATTGGTATACATTTGCCACTTCTGACAAAGAGAATTACCACATTCAGAGGAACCTCAACATAATGATGCCCTTTTTCCATACATGTTTTCTCTACGCTTCCATCCGGCATAAAACGCACAAGCATCATATTCTCCGGAAGATATACATATCTACCCTTTGCATTCTGAGTGTAGACAGGAGCTATCATGATCTCGTTCCCTACAAGAAGCTGATCTTCTACCTGTGCTGCCATCTTGTCATCCGGATATTCAAAGGCAAGGGGCTTAAACAGCATATCGTCTAGGAGAGCTGCCTTCATATACTCACTGTACAGATACGGAATGAGTCTGTATCGAACACCAATAATATGTCTGAAGTCTTCTACATGCTCAAATCTGTAGCACTCCTGCTCTCTCATGCCTAGGGCACAATGATTTCTCATAAGCGGTGTAAACACCCCAAGAGCAAGCCATCTAAGAAGCAGGTCTCTTGTTGTATTCGCGCCAAAGCCCCCAATGTCTGCTCCGCAGTACAGGAAGCCACACATGTTAAGTGATGGCAGCATCTTAAGATTCAAAAGGATATGAGACCACCACGACTTATTATCTCCTGTCCATATTCCACCATAGCGATGCATTCCGATATAGGAGGAGCGGGAAAATAAAAGGCATCTCTTGTCCGGTGATATCTTTCTAAGTGCTTCCCCTGCTGCACGGGTCATATTGTAGCCATAAAGGTTGTGAACCTTATCGTGACATACCATTTCTCCGTTTACATTGTGATAAATGGATGAATAATCTTTTTTACTGTTTGCCAGATCACGAAGGATGTCACCCATTCTCCAGACAGCTTCAACCTGTACATCATCTTCCACGAAGGCCTTCATGGCCTCCTTTGCCTGGCGTATGCCCTCCGGAGTGTAGAATATTGCCGGCTCATTCATGTCATTCCAAAAGCCCTCTATTCCAGCATCTGTAAGAAGCTTGTATTTGCTTCCAAACCATGCTCTGGCCTCAGGATTTAATACATCAGGAAAGTGTGTGTATCCCGGCCACACGGCAGCAACAAAATCATTTCCATCCTCGTCCTTACAGAAATAATTATTTGCTACACCTTCCTCGTATACATCATAGCCCTCTTCCAGCTTTACTCCGGCATCTATTATCGGAATAAGCCTGATATTTTGTTCCTTAAGCCCGGCCACATACCCGGAAAAATCTGGAAATTCATCACTTAACGTAAAGTCCTTGTAATTATCCATATAATCAATATCCATATACACCATGTCAATAGGGATATTGTTTTTTCTGTACTCCTTTGCTACATTAACAAAATCTTCAGCAGTTTTGTAGCCCCAACGACTCTGTCCATAACCAAAGGCAAACTTTGGAGGTATGTAGCTTCGTCCAATGATATGTCTGAACTGTTTTACGATGTCATATATACTTTCTCCTGTAATAATGTACAGATCAAGATTGGCATCACCACATGATATCACAAGCTTATCAGCAAATGTATACCCAACGTCAAATGTAATCTCAGTTGGATAATCTATATACATTCCCCATGTCGTCTCACCGGAAATAACGAGGAAATTATGCGCACCATAAAGCGATATTGTATCCTCCTGATGGTGAGGGTTGTCTGAACAATAGCTTATATACCTGTATCCGCGTTTGTTAATTCCACGATTTGCTTCTCCTAGGCCATATACTGCTTCCTCTGAATCAAGCTTGTATGTAAACTTAAAACCACTCGTTGTTTCAATTGTTCCATATTCCGGCATACCATCTGCCTGCTCACATGGAACAACCACGGATTCTGTCTGAAATGGGTGACCAAAGGTATATTTTTTAACCATGTTTCTTCCTCCTGGTTTTTTCATGTAATATTATGTACCAAAAACAATGCTTCTATATATTCCTATTTCTATCTCAATATATATATTATACTAACCTGCCTATTGTACTCATATAATCAAACATGCAATAAACATGGAAAAAAGAATCAAAAACACTCTTTATACCCGGTACCTTGTAACCCCTCCACCTATAACTGATAATAACAGCACTCTTTAATAATTATAGTTTTAACTAATAGAAACAGCCATGTTATCTGTCTCCACCTCCAATCGTTAGATTTTAGTGCTAACTCTTTTGGGGGCGTACATAACATGACTGTTTCTATTAGTAATAACCACCTCATTTACTTAATAATATTCCAGGATATCATTGTTCATATGACTTTATAAGAGCTATATTTTCTTTTTCTATACTGGATAACATATCCTCACTGAAGTCATCCGGTTCAATATATGGCATATACCATGCCTTGCTTTCAAAATATTCTCTAATCTCCTTGTCATTGAACTTTCTGCCGTGTCTTGCATAGATTTCGTTTCTTGCAAGCATTAGCGTGTGAGCATCCATCCAATTAATATCACTTCCACTTAACTTTCTTGTGCTACTATCAGGAATAATATAATCATAGTAATACAAATCACTATAATCAAATCCATTCTTTTCTAGCTTTTCCTCATAGTCCTTTATGGTAGAAATATTTGTTCTTTCTACTTTGCTGAACACCGATTCATCAAAATCAGCAGCAGCTACTATACCTGCATACCACACCTGTTTTGAAAAGTAATCTCTAATATCCTCATCCTTGAATATTCTCCCATGTCTTGCATATATTTCATTTCTTGCAAGTGTCAGTTCCTCTGGAGAAAGATTATTAAGATCAGATTCATCAATATATCTACTATTACTGTATGGAAGAATATAGTATACATCTAGTGTTGTATTTTCAACATGAAACACATCTGCTTTTTCACCTCTACAGCCCATACCAAGCCCTGTATGTTTATCTATAGTCATATCTCCATACCATCCTGAATGACCATCAATATTTGCATAAACTGAAACCGAGTAACTTTTATTATCAAGTGACTTTATTTTTACAGAAGGATTTGAAATACAATACACCAAACTACAATAATTCTGTGCCGCACTAGATATTTCCTCCATTGTATATTCCAATTCATCATCAACTTCATCTGATTCACCGTCATTCATGGTTGCTTCACCCCAATTATCTTCTGGTTCATTTGATGTTAATTCATCTACAGTTTCTTTAGTATCATCAGAAACCAAATTCTCTCCTGTTATATTTTCACTTTCATTTGCATCAGTATCAATACCCATTGAATGCTGATTTACAGAATAATCTTCCTCTTCTATTCTGGTTTTCGCACCGGAAAACCAGAATAGTTTTATACATATCAAACATACTGCTAATAATACAATGCCAATAAAAACACCCACTCCAATAAACAAACCAATACCAGCTTTTTTTTCTTTAGTTCCTATTCTCGTTTCATTTTCACTAGTATTTGTCATCATACTTCTTTGCAAACCCGATATATTCCCTTGTGGTGCCATACCAGTATATGAATTCTGATTATATACGTTTATTTTTTGTGGTACACCTTGCTGATGCAAAATTTTTCCACATTTCATGCAAAATTGATAATCCGTAGCATTAATTGTACCGCAATAATCGCATCTATTGTTATTATACATGCCAACCTCTTAACAAAAACTAATAAATACAGTTTCTCTTCTAAAATAACATTGTTGCAAAACAAAAACTCTTTTATAGATTATTATTTTTTTATCCAAGCACACTCGCGTTATCTAAAAAAATCATTTAATATATCATCAATTTGTTCACTTGCCTGTTCCAGACCATATTCGTAAAGCTGAGCTTTTGTACAACTTGCTGCTGATATCCACATGAAACCAATTACTAGCAAAGATAAACAACTTAAAATAATCGCAATTGTTGCCATTGTCTTTACTGTTTTGTTTTTATTTGACGAACTGAAATTTTGTGCTACACCCAAAACAATACATACAATATCAAGCAAAGCAACAAGAAGAATCGGTGAACCATCAATTAATATTAGGCATTTTACCTGAAAATGTTCGTATTCTGATAATGCAATAAATAAATATACAGCCGCCACAGCAAACGCACATATACTAAAAATCATCGCTATAATTCCTAAAACTTTTGACTCCTTCTTCTGATGTTGTGCAAATGATATGCTTTGTCCTTGAATTTGTGGATTGAAACTACCATTATTGCTTATCATTTGGCTTTGTTGATTGTTTCCTAGCTGAAATCCGGAATAGATAGAGCTTCCCCTACTATTTCCTAAAGGAATCTTCTGTGTTATCTTATCATCCGCATCACCAACAGGTCTGGAATTGCTATTTTCTTGACTTACGACAATTTTTTCAGGAGCAATAAATTTTACAATATTGTCTGAATAACCAAGCTTAATACACTCACCACTATTCAAATATTCAGATGTTCCCCGCGTCATCTTCCTGGAATCGTTAATGAACGTCCCTGATGACGAATAATCTGTCACTCTGAACCTTCTATCATTTGGATTATATTGTATAACACAATGCTTTCTACTTACACTATTGTGAGAGAATACAAAATTTGATATGTCAGGATTTCTTCCAAATATCAGTTCAGTAAAAGGTTGCACTTCTATCTCTGAACCTTTATACTCTCCCGATATGAATTTTAACTTTGCGCTATTATTATCCATATATTACCCCCATCTTAAAAGACAATTTATACATCGTAATATTTCATATCTCTTCTCTTGATTGCACATATCGCTCTCTGAAGCTCTGTCATTTCATATAAAGAATAGTTCTTAAGTGAGAACTTTATATTCCCTCCTGGGAAATTAACAACAAAGAAGCAGCCCCACGCCTTAAGATAAATTAAAAGCTGAATAACACAAGGGATAAGGCTGTATAGCAATATAACAGAAATATCCAAAATCAAAGTAAAGGCCAAGCCCAAAACCAACCATATTCCAGCCATTACAAGGCTCCAAATAGGATTTCTTTTTGTTATTGAAGTCTCAGTTATATCATCAACATCAACGATGTGTCTAGAAAATGAATGTGATATAATTCCGGCATGCTCGTTTATGTATAACCTTTTATTTGTTAATACAACCCTGTTTTTTAATAAGCCTTTTCCTGTAAAATAGTTAATCACTCTATCATTTCCAAAGGTCATTACTTCCTTTTCATCATCTTCTACCCAGAAGTTTTCAAATATAGTTGCACCTGAGTCAGGTCGAACAGTAAATGCTTTTCCAACTTTTTTTATCAAGCCCTCTTTTTTTGTTGTATTTATCTCATTAACAATCACCTGAGAGGAAAAGATAAATACATTGTCAGAGTGGCCCAACTTAACCTTTGCACCATTATCAAGAGCAACAGACTGCTGAGGAGCAAGCTCTTTTCCATTTACAGTGGTTCCTGAGGTTGAATAATTCAATAGGTTGAGCTTACCGGTATTCTCATCAAATATAATTGCACAATGAACCCTACTTACTCTGTCTGACTGGAAGAAAATATTACAATCAGCACCATTTCTCCCTAATATCTGCTGTATTCCAGACTGAAGATCTATGCTACTTCCCTGAAACTCTCCTTGAATAAAATTAATTTTACCTGAATACTTCATAAGTTATTCCTCCTCTATTATTAAGCCATCATCCCAGTTAAATTTATCTCCACAGAATGGTACAAATACAAGTTTAGTTTCACCTATTAGCAGGGAATCATATGGTTTCAAGTTTACAGAGCCCAAAACAACATCATCATTCAAGTAAAATAGCTCCCTTGAATCTCCAGGCTGAACAATAAACTTCTTCTGACGAGGCTCATAAAGAATAATCGCATGCTTCTCTCTTGAAACAGCTCTATCCTTTGCCAAAATAACATCCTGATTAATATTTCTACCTATAAAGTTTCTTCCGGTTTTCAGAACAAAGCTTGTCCCTTTCTCCTCACCTTCAATACAAACAAGCCAGCCAACCACATTAACTTTTCCGGCTTTGCTTCCAAATCCTATTGTCAAAGTGTCATCGTCATCTGCTTTACTCTTCTGACTTATTCCTGAAACCAATCCACCTAAATCCTCTTTTTCCTCTGTATACTGTACGGTCATATCGGAAGATCCACCTGTCTGATTGTTTCCAAACAACGAAGAAGTATCAAAGGATTGAGAATACTTTACTGTTACACCTGCATCTTCCGCAGCATTTGAACAATGTGGACAAGATACGTACTTATCCATGTCATAATAGTGCCCCTGTGAACATTTTGTGAGATTCATAATTATATCCTCCTCATAAGTTTTTTATTTTTATTTTCCGTATCGCAACAAAATAACTGATGTATTATCTTGATTGACACAGGTTAATTGCATTACAACCTCATTCAGTCTTTCTGCTATTACCTGCATGCTATTATGATTATCCATAACGATATCCATAATCTGCTCGTTGCTCAGTCTTTTATATAAGCCATCACTACAAAGAATAAACAAATCATTTTCCTGCAAAATAATGGGGTCTGGATTAATATCGTACAAAGAAATATTACCAACACCAAGAAAACTAATAAGTGCTTCTGCTTGATTCTCCTGCATCTCATATTCCATTTCTGTTATACGTCCCGCTTTTAGCATAGCATCAAGCTGCAACCTGAAATTGTGATCCCTGTTTAGCGCGCAGATACTATTCCCACGAATAAGATATATTCTGCTATCCCCTGCAGTTAACATATATGCCTTGTTATCCTTTATCGCCAAAGCCACAATTGTACAACCGCCTCCTAGAGAATTGCCATACTCATCTTCAAGATTTGCAATACAATCATCTAGTCTTACAACCTCCTCACTAAAAAAGCCAGGGACATCTTCAAAGTTACTAACTCGGTTGAAATCCTGAATAAGCATATTAACTGCAGTATTACTAGCAATTTCACCTCCATTAAGACCACCCATACCGTCACATACTACAGCAAGTAATATTTCGTTACTGTATCTATATACTGCCAATGCATCCTGCTGATAATTTCTTGTACCAATAATAGATGATTGACCAATATCAATATGAGGGGAATTAAAAGCACGTTCTATTTCTTCCCAATTTAATTCCTTGGCAAGTCTGACTGTAACAACATCATTTTGTCTTGAAGCTTCCTCTCTCACTGATACATCACCCCCACTTTAAATGAGCAAATCTGATTTGCCATAATAACTGTACTATCGTTTTTTATTCTATATATTTGGTTTGTTTCTAATCTATATCCATTTACCCATGTTCCATTTACTGAAAGATCAGTAATATATATAGAATCCTCTATGCTATCGTAATATACTTCACAATGCTTCTTACTGATATATTCATCCTGTTTGAATACTATCTGAGCATAGTTCTTTGTACGACCAATTAACACTCCATGATCTAAAGGAAGGTATATCTTGCTGCCTGCATTGTCTCCACTTATGATATCAATATAAGGTGTTGCAACCTTTTTTTGAGATACAATATTTACCTGTTTATCATTTTGCCTAACAGATGGCATTGCATCATTTTGTAAGCCAACCTGTTTGCTCATACCCCCATTTTTTTTACATTTACTTGAGAAAGCGGTTTCATTTAACAGCCTCATGTTCTTAAGGAATTCGTACACTGACTGTGTTCTTTCCTTGTAATTCACTCGCATGGCACTGTTTATTGCATTCTGTATATAGTCCGGTATTCCATCATCATTAAACTTCAATTTTTCTCCGGACAACAACCTATCATTTGAATTAGGAGGAATATTACCAGTCAGCATATAATAGACTGTTGCAGCTAGGGAATACACATCTGTAAATGCTCCCTGAATAGATTTAGATGAATACTGTTCAAAAGGTGCAAATCCCGGCGTGAGCAAAACAGACAATTGTTCTTCCTTTGAATTCCGCTCAATATGTTTCGCATTTCCAAAATCAATCAGCTTAATATTCCCCTTTGTATCAATCATGATATTATCCGGCTTAATATCTCTATGGAATATGTTCTGCTCATGAACCTGTATAAGCGCTGTTCCCACATCAAGCAATACTCGGTTTGCAATTTTGATTCCAAGCTTTCCTTTTTCTTTGACAAGCTTTTTCAGAGTAACGCCATCTATGTACTCCATCACATAATAACCTGTGTCGTTTTCCTCAAATTTGTCATATACACACACGACTGATTCTACGTTTTGAAGCTTCCACAACACATCAGCCTCTTCTAAGAAGCGTTTCAAACCATGATCATACAGCGTCTGATTATCCTCATTTGTTGGCATAACATACTTTTCATCAAAATCTCTTTTTGCTATTTCCCTAGGAAAATACTCCTTAATAGCACACAGCTTTGATTTTAAATCGTCATATGCAATATATGTTATTCCGAAACCTCCTTGCCCTATCACGCTTTGTATATGGTATCTGCCTGCTAAATAAGTTTCTTTCTTTAAAGCATATAATGTAGCCATGTCATCACCACCTTACTATCAAGCCTACAGCACCGATAATAATCTTGTCCCCTGAAAACAACTGCCGTTTGTCATATATAAGCTGACCATTTAACTTAGTTCCATTTGTTGTAGAATCCAACGGCTGAATATAAAGGCTACCGTTTAGACATTCTATTGCAAGCTGTTGTCTTGAGACAGAGCTCTCATTTATTACCACATCACACATACTCGCTCTTCCCACAAAAATACTTCCGTCAATATCCACCGTTAAAGTCCTTGGATTTCTTCCTATAATATCAATCTGAATG
Source organism: Coprococcus sp. (assembly GCA_017624085.1). Next base: position 107 of record JAGANU010000013.1, on the reverse strand, counting down.
GTCATTTTATCTGATGTAGTATACGGATATCCTGTATTCTGTTCAATATCATCACCTAAACCATGAGGCAGACGAGTAATATTTCTATTTCTATTTCTTTTTTTTCT